>CALBNP010000203.1 GCA_937896505.1 uncultured Bacteroidales bacterium
TCAACTGCACGATGCCGAAAGGCGCACAGGCACCCGGAAAAGTGTGTCCCATGCCGTTGGTTCCAATGATTGGATTGACATATTGTATGTAATTCTTGGTAGGTCCGTCTGTAGAGACGCGATTCATCGCGTCTTGGTTATTACATGAAACGAAATTTACCAAAACAATGATTGACAATAAGATATGACGTAATCTCATGTGTTTTTAATTTATGATTCGTGGTGTAAAAATACGAAAAAATGAAATCAGCACACAAAGACTCAATTTGTTGCAAGAATTGGATTTTTGATTATTTTTGCATTCCTGATTCCGATGAGCGGCATGATTCATGTTTTTTATGGAAAAGCAACTCATAATCAGCACATTACAACAAAGAATAATGATAAAAAAATAGAAGTTATGTACCAAATTTTTAAAGACCAGCTCGAAAAATCGAAACTTATCATCACTGGGATTAAGCGCAACGCTCGCATGGGTCGCGAGGCGGGTGTTGCCGAAAACGCTCTCCTGAAAATGGAAGACGACTGCAAACGCCTTGAAGCTCTTTCGGCCGAACTCGACAAGATGCAAGAAGAAGCCAAGAAGAAAAGCGAAGAGGCTCATCGCGCCATGGAACAGCTGAAGAAGGACACGCTCGTCGTCAAGAAAGCCATCAAGGCGAAATACGACTCCACATGGTGGTGCAAGTTCGGCATTCCCGACAAGAGATAATCGAATAGAAAAAAACAAAAATGGACTGGCCAATCGGTCAGTCCATTTTGTTTTCAGAGGTAAAAACTACGGTTACTTCACTACAACTCTCAGCATTTCGCTTGAGCCGTTGCCGAAGACCTTCACAATATAGACGCCAGCCTGCAAAGCCTTCACGTCAATCAGTGCATTGCTGCTTTCCATCACCTTCTGGCCAGCGATGTTGTAGATTTCAGCCTTCTCGAAGCCTTCGCCGTCAACGCTAATCATGTCGGTGGCTGGGTTCGGGTAGAGGTTGAAAGCGGTGTTCTGGGTCATTTCGTTGGTGGAGAGAATGATATCGGCATAAACCATCGTCACTTTCGAAGCTTCAAAGTTCTTGCTCTTTTCATTGTAAGCGTAAGGCATGATGATTTCGGTAGAGAAACCGCTAATCCACTCGCCGTTAATCAACAGATAAGCAATGCCTTGTGTAGCATTTCCATTGTTATCGTAGGCATATTCAGTCTTTGCAATTTCACCCCAATCGCCAGTCCAGACATCATACAATACCGAAATATAGACCAGTCCATCATAATTATAAGTCATTCTCATGACATTGACCCAACTGTTATCTTCCCATTCCTGAGCAATCTCGGTGGCAACATTGAAATCACCATTATATGAAACAAGGACTCGTGTCTCGTTCTGCCAAGCGCCTTGTTGCATGTATTGTTCCACAATTTCATATCCATCCATCGAATAGGTGATAGTGACCAAGTTGTCGGCATTCCAAACGCCACTCCAACCACTGTAGAGGATGCGGGTTTCATTATTTGAATAGGTGTAGTTCTCCTTCTCCTCATTCACCCAAGCACCATTTTCCCACTCTTGGATAATGATTTCATCAGGAGTGTCATCGCTGTTATAGGTGCAGATTTGCTTTGATTCATTCACCCAAGCACCATTTTCCCATTCTTGAGCCAAAATAGCCAATGGGTTGCCATTCCAATCGTATTCATAAGTCACCAACTCATAATTCACCCAATTGCCATTGACTCTTTCCTGTGTCAGCTCCTCAAGAAGATAGTAATCATATTCATCGTAAGAATAAGTCACCTGATAATTTCCTTCATTATCGGTGTAGTTGGCCGAAACCGGTTCATACAGGCTTTCATCAGACTTTTGGAAACGCTGTTGTGCAAATGCCTTGGCCTTAGCCATTCTGTCGCTACGTTGGGCAAAAACATTGCCACTGCCGAAAACCATCATTGCGATGGCGAGAGTAAAGATCAATTTCTTCATAATTAATACTTGATAAGGTTAAACATTAAATCGGTTGCAAAAATACAAAGTTTCCGATTAATTAGTGGCTTTTTTCGTTCGTATGAGAACCTTGTTTTCGCCTCTCAGCGTAGTAGCAAAGACAAAAAACTCATCACCATCGGCAAGCTTCAGGGTCTTGCGCAACTCAGCGACCGAAAGCGGAAAATTGCGCGTTGCGAGACTGGCTTTTTCGACATCCGAGAACAACGTCTGCTTCACTTTCTTGCTGTAGGGTGCCCACGATTCCACCTCAAAAACGCGCCCGGGAAAATCCGACACGAAATCGCAAGAAGTGTATAGATTGCTGTTTTTGTGCAATTTAGAAACACCAAATCGTTGACAAAGCAATTTGAAACATCCTGCTTTCATCAAGGCTGCATTAGGCTCGTAAAGATAGTTTGAAACGCCATCGGCAAGCGTCAACTGGCTTTCGTTCTCTTCCTCCATCGTGTAGCTGACCACAGACTGACCCGATGAGAGGTTCACACAAGTGACTCGGATAGGACCCGAAAAACCATTTTCAAGAATGACGACCAGCTCCTTGCATTCGTTTGCCACGGCAACGACATGAACCTCTTTCACACAGCGCAATTCGCCCAAAGCCTTGCTGATATCCAACATGGGCGACAACTTAACCATCACACGACGCGCCTTTTGCAGCAGGACATCTTGCAGTTCAACGACATTAGGCGTGCAATCGGCTATCGAAACGGTCTTTCGTCCATACTGGTCGCGGCGGGCAGGGTCGAGAAAGATACAATCCACTGGTTCACAACGATTCAAAAAATCTTCTGCGGTCTCATTATTGACTCTGATTTCATCCTTCAAGACCGCAAAATTATGCTTCGCCAAATCGCAAAGTTCTGGCTTCATTTCAACATAATCTGAACTTTTGAAATGCTGGGAGATGAAATGACAATCCACGCCCAAACCTCCAGTAAGGTCGGCAAAAGTATTGCCTTCCAACAAGTTGGATTTATATTCAGCGGTCATCTCAGAAGAACACTGCTCAACGGAAAGATGAACCGGAAAGAGCAAGTCGTCGTTTTCGCTCCACGATGGCACCTTTTTTTTCAAAAGCTGGCGTGCTGCTATCTGGCGCAATGCCAAATCAAAATCGACGCCAACGGGTGCCTTCTTCAAGGCTAAATCGTTGACATCGGAAGCAATATGCGAAGTTATGAACTGGCGTGTTTCGAAATTCATGTCACAAAAATAAAAAAAGCCATCGTTGGATGGCTTTTTCGTTATCAAAAAATCGTGAATTAGATCTTTTTCAGCATAGCGACCTCTTGGTCGGTGAGGAAACGCCACTCGCCACGAGGAAGTTTGTACTTGTCGAGACCAGCAAACATCACGCGGTCGAGCTTTTCGACTTCGTAACCGAGATGTTCGAAGATACGACGGACGATGCGGTTACGGCCCGAATGCAGTTCGATACCGATTTCCTTCTTCGTTTCGTCGCCTTCGACGTATGCGATTGAATCGGCAGCGATGAAACCATCGTCCAATTCGATGCCTTCGGCAATGCGAAGCATATCGTTCTTAGTCAAAGGCTTATCCAATGAAACTTGGTAAAGTTTTGCGATTTCGCTGCTTGGGTGAGTCAATTTCTTGGTCAGTTCGCCATCGTTGGTGAAAAGCAGCAAACCTGTGGTCAACTTGTCGAGACGACCGACGGGGAAAATGCGTTCTTCGCAGACACCCTGCACCAGTTCCATCACAGTATCACGTTCGAATGGGTCATCAGAAGTGGTAATATAACCTTTAGGCTTGTTAAGAAGCACATAACGAAGCTTTTCGCGGTTCAGGGTTTGACCACCATAAACCACCTTGTCTTCGGTCTTTACCTTGAAGCCCATAGTTGTGACCACTTCGCCATTCACGGTCACGCAGCCAGCCTTAATCAGGTCGTCGGCCTCACGGCGCGAGCAGATGCCACAGTCAGCCAAATATTTATTCAAGCGGATTTCGCCCGTTGCCTTTGGACGGTCATACATTGGGTCCTTTTCTCTGACATAACCCTTGCGGCCACGACGTGGAGCCTCTTCTTCATTGTCATCGAAACGACGACGTGGGCGGTCTTCAAAACGGCGTTCTCCGCGTGGTTTATCATCATCGAAACGACGGCGTGAACGGTCTTCGAAACGACGTTCGCCTCTTGGTTTGTCGTCATCAAAACGACGACGTGGACGGTCTTCGAAACGACGTTCACGTGGTTTGTCGTCATCATCAAAACGACGGCGTGGGCGATCTTCAAAACGGCGTTCACGTGGTTTGTCGTCATCGTCAAAGCGACGGCGTGGACGGTCTTCGAAACGACGTTCACGTGGCTTGTCGTCATCTTCAAAACGACGACGTGGACGATCTTCGAAACGACGTTCACCTCTTGGCTTGTCTTCGTCATCAAAGCGACGGCGTGGGCGGTCTTCGAAACGACGTTCGCCTCTTGGCTTGTCGTCATCGTCAAAACGACGACGTGGGCGGTCTTCGAAACGACGTTCACGTGGTTTGTCATCGTCATCAAAGCGACGGCGAGGTCTGTCATCAAAACGGCGTTCACCTCTCGGCTTATCGCCAAACTTTCTTCTTTCTCTTCCTTCATCGTCACCCTCACGGTGATGAAATGCGAAGGTCTTGTTTTGCTGGAACTCTTCGTGATGTTCAACAGCCTTTCTGGAGCGCGGACGCTTGCCAGATCTTTCGTTTTCTGTCATTTAATTAATTATTTGTGTGAAAATTTTCGGGCGGCAAAAGTAGTAAAAATATGGGAATTTGAAGAATTAATCCTATTGTTTTTGATATTAATCTCATTATTAGCGTTTTAATAATGGGCATGAAACAATAGTAGAGACGCGCCATAGCGCGTCTCTACAGACCGTTGATGCGCCAAATGCAATAGACTAAATCTGTCACAATGTAATGTTATAACCAAATTTGAGACAAGGTATGAATCGTGACAAGTTTCCATAATTGGATGGCGCAAATTCATAAAAAATCAAATTAATGCCAAAATCCCATTTTTTGTAATTCAAGCCAGGATATAGTGAACCATAAAAATTACCCACTTTAAATAGTTTCAGTTCTCTGTTGTCGTGAAATCCAGTAAGTAATCCAAAGATATAACCAATGCGAAGATCAACAAAAAATCTTAACTCACTGTTTGTCAAATAAAAACGATTATTTATTGTGAATGGCATGATTTTGCAATATTCTATGTCATAAATAGAACCTTTATAATCAAAAGAATAACCTATCCCTGCTCCTATTGAATAATTTGGGAAGACTTGGTAACCAAAATTGATATATGCTGCATAATTCCTAATCACTTCAATTTCAGGACGAAGATAAAATTTAGATTCTACCATCCTATCAGATTCTTCCTGACATAAAGCATTTATTGACAAGAAGACAGACAATAAGAAAAAGAGTTTTTTCATCACAAGCAATTTAACTTATCTTTCAATCATCACTTTTTGTGTCACCACGCTGCCGCCAAGCATCTTGAATGTGTAAATGCCTGCTGGCAAATGGCTTACATCGATGGTGCGCTGACCTTCGACGGTGAAATACATCACTTCTTGTCCCATCATATTGAGAACCAATACACTGACGGCACCCTTTTCGTAGTCGGTGCTAATGGTGAGCTGATGCTTGGCAGGATTAGGATAGATATTCGCCTCGAAAGCGGGCCGTGTCTCGACAGGTTTCACTCCGAGGAACATGTTTTCGTCGTTACTGAAGCTGATTACCTTGCCGGCAACACGAAGGATTGGGTTGTCGGGAGCTGCACAATCGGTGCAAGTCGCACCTGAAACACAATCGGGATGGTTCGGGTGGCAATAGTCGAGATAGGTTGGGTCGAACTGATAGAACAATTCGGCTTGTCCGGCAGCGAGATATTCGGTAAGGTCGAAGTCCCAAACCATGCCGATGCTGCCTGGGCACCATCCGCTGCGGTTGTAGGTCCATGTGCCGTTTTGTGGTTGGCAACTCGCTGGATTGGGCGAGCAAGTGCGCCACAAGTGTTGGTCGTATTTGTTTTGTCCGTTCACAAGGATATGATGCGTAGCCTCATAAAACTCAGCGGCATTGCCTGTGTTATAGGTGCCATTTTGGCCGCTGCTCCAGTTATGGCCTGTAGTCGTAATCTTCAGTTCGGCAGCTTCGGTTGTCTCGCTAAACTCGTAATTGACCACTGGAACAGGCTGCTGGTTGGCATAGTCGCCAAAACCGAAAGTGCCATACCAGATTTCATCCACATCGGCATAGAGATAATCGGGCGTGCCCTTGGTGAAAGTGAAAATCAAGGTTGGGTCGTAGCCTGAGCCATTCCAAGTTTCCATGAAGTACTCAAATTCCACCAGACCTTGCAGCAACGATGTGTAATCGGAAACATCCAAATCGTCGGCGCACTGCACACCAAATGGGGTGATATAGCGGAACAGTTCCACCCATTCGCCACGATAGTTGCGGATTCTCATGCCACCAACACGGTCGTAGGTGTCGCAGTTGCCATTCACGCAGGTGTGGTCGTAGTGAACCATGATTTTATTGAAAGCGCCCACATGAGACGGAAGCACATAGTCGGCTCTTGCACTTTGCTGCGAAGGAGAGCAAATCAGGTCGCCATTCAAAGTGACCACATCCAAGGTGTTCTCGATATCGTTGGTGATGGTGAAATGATTGCTGAAACTCGTGGTCTTATCGCCCGATTGCGTCACAGTGATAGTCATATCGTATTCGCCAAAGGCCGATGGAGTCCACATATTATAATAATAGCCGTTCTCTGGGTCATTTGGATATTCCGTGTGGAGAGCGATTTCCTGTCCGTCAACAGAAGCGGTGATGTCGGTGAACTTGATGACTTCTGGATGTTCGATGTAGGCCGAAACGACAATCATCATCGGGTGAAGCTGGTCCATATAGACCTTGGTGCCATTGTAAGGACGGCGAATCTTCAGTTCTGGTTCGTAGGCGTATGGGTCAACCACTTCGAAGCTCTTCACCACATCAGGTGCGGGAAGCCACTGCGCATTGCCAGCTTGCGAAGCCCTGAATTTCACAAGACCAGTTTCGCCCGTCAAAATCAAGACGTTACCATCAATAGTTGCAGGACCTTCAATCATTGCGAAACTAACAGGCAATCCCGATGAAGCCGTAGCATTGAGTGTAATAGGTTCATTGAAAATCAACTGATTAGGAATGTCTTCCATCTCAATGAGTTGGGCATTGCCATCGGGTTGTTGGCGAATCAAGATGTTATCGAAAGCACCCGTTCCACCTTGTGAATGGAAGAACACGCCATCCCAAACCTGGTAGTCCGACATGTTGCCCGAACCTGGCGTAAGGTGCATGTTGACATTGGTGGCAGCAGCCTGCTGAATCCATTCGCCATCGCAATTCGGCATCACGAAAACCGTAACGGAGCCTTCGCCACCGAAGGCATTGAAATCGAACGACATCTTGTAGCGTGCCCAACCGCCGTCCTCATAATCGAAGGCCACCGAAGTGCCATTAGGCAGATTCAGTGTGGAATGGTTGTCGGCACCTTCCTGCTTGATGCGGATATACACGCCGCCATCGTTGTCGGTCATGCCGGGAAGGATGTTGCCATCGCCATCGCCATCGAAGCCGACACCAAAGAAGCAACCCCACCAGTTGCGCTGCACATCGATTTCAAAATCCATGATGCCGCCATTTTGGAACGAAAAGTTGAAATTGTCGGAAGCCTTGCGTGTAGCGGTACGGCCCACACCAGGACCGCCGTATGGATACCACACTGCCACCGACTCGTCGGGCGACATATCAGAGCCACACACATAGTCAATGTCAAAATCCTGTGAGTTACCTGCGGTCTGGTAATGTGTTGACCAACCATCACGGCCATTCAGGCATTGCGTTCCCGTCTGCAAATTATTGAAATCGTAAATGTATTCGACTTGAGCTGAAAGCGTAAAACTGAACAGCACACCAAGAATGAGGAATAATGATTTCTTCATAGTAGATTGATTTTTAAATTTGTGCAAAAATAGGAATTATCGGAAAAACTGCAATGATATTTGAGCATAACGCAAAAAAAGGCAGCCTTGAAAGGCTGCCTTATCTAAACGTATGTGATAACCTTAGTCTTCAGGAGTCAGTGCTGCAATCATCTCGTTGATTTTTGCCTTCACTTCGTCAACGAAGTTGTCAGGATTCAAGTCGGCCTTGAACGACTTGTCGCGCGAAGCAAATTCGAGAGCACCGCGTTCAAGCGAACGTGGGCTGACCACAATGCGCAACGGCACACCCAGCAAGTCGGCATCAGAGAACATGACTCCAGCGCTGATGTTGCGGTCGTCGTAAATGACTTCAACGCCAGCCTTCTTGAGGTCGTCGTAAACCTTGTCGGCCACGCGGCGAACATTCTCGTCGCCCACCTTCAAGGCGCACACTTCAACTTGCCATGGAGCGATAGTGATAGGCCAAATAGGACCATTGTCGTCGTGACGCACTTGGCAAACCGAAGCGATAAGACGACCGACACCGATGCCATAGCAACCCATGATAGGATACTTCAGCGTGTTGTCGGAATCGAGATATTGCATGTTCATCGACTCGGTGTATTTGGTGCCGAGTTGGAAGATGTTACCCACTTCGATGCCACGGCTGATGGTAATGCTGTGCTTGCCGCACACTGGGCAAATGCCACCTTCGGTAGCCTTGGCAAGACTTGCATATTCCACTTCGCCAAGGTCGCGAGCCATGTTCATTCCTTTGTAGTGATAATCCACCTTGTTGGCACCAGCCACAAACGAGTTCATGGTCTTCAGCGATTCGTCGTAAACCACGGTGATGCCTTCAGGCAGACCCTTCGGGCCGATGAAACCAGCGCAGATGCCCATGTCAGGAGTGACATTGGCTGCATGGACTTCAGCACCAATCAGGTTGCGGAGCTTTGTCTCGTTCACTTCGAGGTCGCCACGGAGGAATACGATGACCAGCGAGTCGTCCATATTGCGTTGATAGAGAACGGCTTTGCACGAGTTAATCGGGTCGGTGTGCAAGAAGTTGCAAACCTCTTCGATGGTTTTTTGACCAGGGGTGTGCACCTCTTCCAAAGGCTCGATGGCGCAAGGTTCGTTGTGGACGATGCAATCGGCAGCTTCGCTGTTCGAACGGTAGCCGCATTCAGGGCAAATGACGATAGTGTCTTCACCTATGTCGGTCAAGAGCATGAACTCGTGCGAAATGCGACCGCCCATCATGCCTGAATCGGACTTCACGGCCACCACTTCTGGCACACCGCAACGGGTGAAAATGCGTTCGTAGGAACGATAAGCCAAGGCATAATAACGTTCGAGGTCTTCTTGTGAAGTGTGGAACGAGTAGGCATCCTTCATCGTGAATTCACGAGTACGGATAAGGCCACCACGCGAACGAGGTTCATCGCGGAACTTGGTCTGGATCTGATAGATCATGAAAGGAAACTGCGTGTAGCTCTTGGCGGCATCGCGGGCCAGTTGCACGGCGGCCTCTTCGTGAGTCATACCCAACACCATGTCAACGCCATTGCGGTCCTTGAAACGGAGCAGTTCGGAACCGATGCTGTTGAAACGACCCGATTCTTGCCAAAGCGTGCCAGGCATCACCACGGGGAACATCACTTCTTGGCCGTCGATGCGGTCCATTTCCTCACGGAGGATGTTCTCAATCTTCTTGGCAATGCGCTTGCCAGGCATGAAAAACGAAAATACGCCGGTGCCGACCGACTTGATGTAGGCGCCACGAACCATAAGGGCTTGGCTGTCGATGGTGCAATCGGCCGGAGCCTTCTTGAACCTTTCACCTAATAATGCAGAAACTTTCATTGTAACTATCTGATATTTATTTGTTTGACTATTACGAGTTTTGAGGGTGCAAAATTAGTCAATTTATTGGAAACCTCAACACTTAATTTTGGATGACAACCTTTCTCGTAATCAGCTTACCACCAATGATATGGACGAAATAGAGACCCGATGGGAGATCGCTCACATCGATAGTTGCCGAACCTTTCAGACTGAATCCACGCACCTTAACGCCTTGAGCATTAATGATACGGACACTGGCGCTACCCTTGTCATAATCTGTTGTGATTGTCATGTGACCTTTTGCAGGGTTAGGAGTAATGGTCACTTCGAATGGGTCGGCGTCAACATTTGGCAATTCAGGAACATCGGTCAAAATGGTGGTGTTGTGACTATATGTCACCAGCTTGCCAGAGACTTTCAGGAGTGGATTGCTTGAGTTGTCACAGTTCGGGCAGCTGTTTTGGCCACTGACACAGTCAGGATAGTTGGGGTGGCACTGGTCAACATAAGTTGGGTCGAACTCATAGAGAATGTCTGCCTTGCCATCGTTGAGATAGTCGTCGAGGCTATAGTCCCACACCATAGCCATGCTACCTGGGCACCAGCCAGCACGGGGATAGGTCCAAGTGCCGTTTTGAGGTTGGCAGCCAGCTGGGTTAGGACTGCAGGTTTCCCACAGATGCTGTGTATAGACCAGACCACCATTGATATTGATGTTATGGGTAGCTTCATAGAACTCAGCAGCGTTACCTGTGTTATAGACTCCGTTCTGGGTGTCGCTCCAATTGTGTCCCGAAGTGGTAAGTTGAAGTTTTGCCTTCTCTACGCATGGGTCGAATTCCACCGTACGCATTGGGAGCGGGCAAAGGTTTTCATAGTCACCAAAAGCAAAGCTGCCATACCACAACTCTTGCATGTCAACGTATGGATATTCTGGAGTGCCTTTGGTGTATTCGAAGACAGCAGTTGGGCAGTAGCCATCGCCTGTCGAATATGATTCGCAATAGTATTCGAACTCGACGAGTCCTTGCAACACGGTGGTGAAATCGGTCACATCCAAATCATCGATGCATTCAACACCGAATGGGGTGATGTAACGGCAGAGTTCTACCCATTCGCCACGGTAGTTCTTCACACGGCAGTGGCTTTCATGGTCGTAGGTGTTGCAGTTGCCATTCACACAGTTGTGGTGATAATGCAAATTGATGGCCTTAAAGGCATTGACGTGCGTTGGGAACGGGAAATCGCCATAGGCAGTAAATTCAGAGGTATTTACCACCACCTCGCCATTGAGAGCCGAAATGTTCATATCATCAAAGTTGGTGCTAACCTCAAAAGTATTGGAAGCAGTAGTGACCTTGCCACCTGTTTGGGTGATTGACACGGTCATGTTATATGTACCTTCGCCTGATGGAGTCCAAGTGGTGTACCAATAGCCGTTATCTGGGTCATCTAGATAGTCGGTCTTCAAAGTCAGCACCTGACCATCGACGTTGCACTTCACCTCTTCAAATTTCAGGACACCAGGATGTTCGATATAGGCGCTCAACACCACCATAACTGGATTCTCAAAGTCGGGCATATACACCTTTGTGCCTTCGTAAGGACGACGGATGGTGATTTCAGGAGTATAGTTGTTAGGATCGACTACATAGAACGTACGTGTTACGGATGGAGCCGATTGCCATTGGGTGCCATCGCCAGGTTGCACGGCACGGACCTTCACTGAACCTTCTTCACCGGTGAGGGTAAGGATGTTGCCTTCAATGGTGGCAGGACCTTGGACAAGTTCAAATGTCACAGGCAGGCCCGAAGTAGCTGTAGCTTCAAGGGTGATAGGCTCGTTATAAACCAACTGGTCATTAATTTCAGCAAAGTCGATGAACTGTGCGGTCAGTCCGCCAGCAATATGACGTACGGTGAAGTTGTCGAAGCCACCCCAACCGCTGTTCAGCATGAAGATGTGGTGCCACATGGCTGGGTCAAATTTGTCGCCACTGCCAGGGGTGAGTCCAGCGTTGACGCCTTGGCATTCTGGAACAGCTTCCCATTCTGCATTTAAATCGTCATACTTCATGAACAAGGTGACGGCACCAGCACCATCGTTGGCATCAAGGTCGATGGAAATTTTCCAACGGTACCAGTGTTTCTCTTCTCCAATGGGCAAGACATTGCTCGTGATGACGTTGTTAGGCAGCACCACACCATTCATGAAAACAGGGTTAGTTGGGTTAGGTCCTGTCATCATCATATAGATACCACCATCAGGAGATGTGCTGTTCTCATTAGGATAAATAGGTTCGTAAAGTGCATTTGTAGAAGAGGCCTTACGCACAGGAGGAAGCACCGAGCCATCGCCATCGCCGTCATAGCCGATGCCGAATAAGTCGCCCCACCATTCGCGCAACATGTCGCATTCCACCTCAATGACGCCACCCGTCGAAAAGTCGAAGCCATATTGGGTGATGTCGTGTGTTGCGATGTCGCCAAAACTGGTACCAGAAGCGTCCGAGAACACACCGATGGTCTCGTCAGCGGTAGGCGTTGGAGCTGAGGTGCCCCAGAAATGGCCCATGTAGTCGGTGTACAATGGAGAGAATGAACCATTGCCTGCACTATGCACACGGACATACCAGCCATCTTGACCATTGAGGACATGATTTGGATTTTCTCCAAATTCATAATCATTGAAATCGAAAGTCTTTTCAACTTGTGCATTCATCCCAAAGGAAAAGCACAAAAGCATGAGGATTAGAGATAGTTTTTTCATAACTGCTAATTTATTATTTTGAACATGTTGTTTTATGACTAGTTATTCGTTCCACCACACCCTGGTCTGTCTTGTGTCGCCATGCGACATGCGAGTGAGCTGTTGGGTGTAATTGTCATGATTATATTCGATTTCTTTCTGTGGATATTCCAAGCGGAAAGAAGTCAGCTTAGCATGATCGGTGGTTGTTGGGGTCCTCATAGTGCGGCGAGCCAAAGCCCAAGCCTCCCATGGTTGACGGAAGAGGTTAAGCCAACGTTGCTGATAGATAATATCCAGATACTGAATATTATCTTGTATGCCTGACGACCAAACTAAAGCGTTCATCACGTTTGAGGCCATTATGTTGCTCCAACCCCAGATGTCTTGATTCTTAATGCGTTCGGTGTATTGCGGATAGAAATAAGTCCAACGCGAGGTGTTTTGTGGCAAATGCGTCCAAAAGAGAAATGACTGATAGATGCCTTGAAAGACCAACTGGTCTAATTCCATGAGTGAAAGAGAAATCTCTCCAATGCCACGAGCAGCGATTTCGGCTTTCATGAATAGCACGTCAGCGTAGGTGACAAATAACTGTGGGACGTATTTCTCATCGCGAGTGAGATAGTAGTTGAAAGGCGAATAGAGGCAAGCAGGGCCTTTGAAGGTATAGTTGGCATCACGCGACTGGGCGTAAGGCGAACCGCCTTCGGTAGGTGTCTCTGCCGTGTGAATCTGTGGATACGGACGCCATGCTCCATCAGGAAGACTGTCGTTCTTGTGGCTCGTGTCGAAGAAAATGAAGGCACGGTAGTCGAAGATGCCACTGCCATCCAAGGCTTCGGTCGATGAAAGCACAGTCCACACCGTCTCACCCATACGCAAGTTCTTGTGTTCGCGGAACGACCAGTTGACATCCCAACTCGTGCCCAACAAACTAGGCCACAAAGCAATTGCACCATAGGTTGGACTTCCACCACCTTGGCTCAACATCGTGAATTGATAATTATAGGCATCAACCAACAATGGTGTTGCAAACTCAGGTTTTTTGTCGTACATACGCAAACCATGGCGCAAGATAAGCGCATTGGCAAAGTCGGCCCAATACTTGTAGTTGTTGCTGAGCAAAACATCATAAGGCAACTTATAGTATTCGTTGCCGTTGATGGTAGTGATCGAATCGGCATACAGAAGGTCGCGCGACCACACCAATTCTTTCAAAAGTGTGTCATAGATTTTCTCTTGGGTATCCCATGCAGGTTTCATCGTGCTCTGCGACGAGGCATTGTCCCAAATGCGACCAGCCTCTGAGTAAGGTATATCGCCAAAGATATCGGTGACCTTAAAGGTTTGGTAGGCCTTCAAGATGTTGAGTTGGGCGCGCACTTTGTCGCATACGAAATCGTCTCCCTGTTCAGCACAATAATTGTCGAAACGTTTTTCCAACTCACGAATGTTCGACAACATGAGATAGTAGTCAGACCAAACGCTCGAAGTACCAACCTGTGAATTACCCCAAGCCTCTGAAGTCAAAGCACCGAGTTCCGTTTCAGGATACCAAATTTCGTTTTGCAAATAGAACTGTTCGTTCATGTTCTGTTGCATCGACTGCACAACACCATTAAACAGGGCTTCCATGGTCGTTCCCGTTGGCGAAAACGGGTCTTTGTTCATTTCATTGAAGCCTTTAGTGCAAGCCGAAAATGTAACGGCAAAAACAATTGCTATGATTGATAATTTCTTCATTTTCAATTTCCTTTCCATAATTACAAACTAACCTTAAACGAAAGCATAAATGATCTTGTTCCTGGATAGGAGGCATATTCCAAACCTTGTGCATTACCCGAACCTTGCGTTCCTTCAGGATTGATGTTGTCAGGCAAGGTCTTGAAGAAGTAGAACAAGTCGCGACCCACCAGCGAGACGGAAACCTTCTTGAAGAAATAACCGCCATCGCCCTTACCGAGTTGTTCGCGCTTCTTTGACCATCGGTCGAGCGGTAAATCATAGGTGAGCGAAAGTTCGCGCATCTTAATCCAAGTGTTATTCACAATGCCAGGAGTGCTGAGGATGTTGCCCCAACCACCGAAGTTTGGCATGTATTTATAGAGATAATGCACTACATTGTCGTTCTCAACAGCTTCTCCCGTCTCTGTGTTGATGCAATAGCCTGGCAGAATCACACCATAGTTTCCAATGAAGTTGCCGTTGGCATCATAGTATGGCAAGCCGTTGCCTTCGCGTTCATATAAAGTCTCAGGGCTTTGACCCGTTTGCATGCCGATCACATAAGAGGCGCAATAGATATCGCCACCCAACTTAGCGTCAACCAAGGCATAGAGTGAGAAATCCTTGTAGGAAGCTCTAAGGTTGATACCGCCAGTCACGAGTGGTGCACAGTTGCCAATTGGCACTCTGTTTTCGGTTTTCAGATAAGTGGTACCTGTCTCGTTGAGGAGTGGCAGCGGTTTACCGTTTTGGTCGTAGAAAGGTCCGACGACCGTACCATCGGCCATGGTGTACTTATAGACATAGTCCCATCCGTAAATGGTACCATAGTCTTCGCCTTCAGCCACGGCAATGGCAGGACCATTCGAGCCCCAAATCTCGGAAAGAAGATACATGTCGGAACCAGCCAAATCAACGATGCGGTTCTTGTTGCGGGCAAGGTTGAGACCTAACTGAACGGCATAGTCCTTTCCTTGGGCAATGTCATAACTCATGATGGCTTCGATACCTTTATTGGTGACCACACCCGTGTTGATTGTCACGTTGTTGGCTCCTGACGATGGAGCGAGAGGTGAGGAAAGAATCTGGTCCCACGAATAGATATTATAATAGGTGAAGTCAAGATTGAATCGGGCACCCAAACCAAGGTCCATACCTACTTCATAACTGCGTTGACGTTGCGGTTTCAGTTCCAATGGCGGAACGGTGGTAGGCAAGGTGGCCGAAAGTTGGTTGCCAAACGAACCTGTGTTGTAGGTGTAGGTCAGTTGATAAGGATCGGTGTCGGAAGCGGTCTGTGCCAATGAACCTCTAAACTTAAGGAAGGTGACAGGACCCCAGTTCCATTTCTTGAAGGCCGAGGTCGGGACGAAGCTCAAGGTGGCCGAAGGATAGAAATACGAGTTGTTGTTTGAAGGCAGCGTTGACGACCAGTCGTTACGGCCTGTGACATCCAAGAACAACCAGTCGCTGTAGCTCATGTTGAAGAAACCATACACTGAGTTGACTTGTTTCTCCCACATCGACTCACCGAAGACACGCTCGTTGGCGTTTGAGTAGTTGTAGATTGTATATAGGTTAGCATAGGCCCATGTGCCTGACGAACCATTGATGCCATCGCGAAAACCATAATACTGTTCGCCACCAAACGAGAAACGGACGTTGAACTTCGAACCAAAGATCTTGTCCTTATATGCGGTGAGCAGGAAGTCCATATCGCGGGTCACCGAGTTCGTCTTGCTCTTCGAATAATAGCCACCTGCCATTCCGTCGATGGTGGTAGGCTTGTTCTTGGTGGTGTAGCTGTCGGCTGTCCAATCCAAAGCCACCTTTGCCGAGGCACTGAGCCAAGGTGTGATGTCGTACATCAACCGGACCGAACCATACATCTTGTCGCGGTCAAGGGTCGTATTGTTGTTATAGTAGGTCCAGAATGTGCTGTTATAGATATAGTTGTATGGATAGCCGTCAAACTGGTTCATCGTACCGTCAGGATTTTGGTAGGAGTTCACCTCAAGGCCTTTCCAGCTACGAGGCCAGCTATACAGCAATCCCTTGTTGAAGTTGCTGTTCGATTCACCAATTTCAGGCGAGTTCAAACGAAAATAGTCCAAATAGTTGAATGCCACGTCAACCTTAATCTTGTCCGACACATTGATGAGCGAACCCACGTTAACGGTAGTCTGACGCAAGTTGCAGTTATCGATGATAGCATCGGTACGCGAATCGGTGAACGAAACACGGATGCTACCAAAGTCGCCAGCATTCTGGAACGAGATATTGTTGTTCATCGTGTGACCATTCTTGAAGAGCATCTTCAGATTGTCGGGTTGCGGAGAATAGTCGCGCACCACACCGTCCCACCAAAGAACGCTTTCGCCATTCATCGCCGGGCCCCAGCTTTGGGCACCACCATAGTAGCCAAAAGTGGTATTGGTGGGTTCGCCAGCAGGACCATTATCAACGCTATAGATACCTGGATATTCATACACCTGGTTGCCGTTTTCGTCAACCATCCCTTCGATAGGCGTCAAGGTCGGCGTGTTGAAGGTGATAGGACCGCCAGCACCATATTTGTTCTGCACGCTGCGGTACATGTAAGGTGTCGTAATCTTGAAGCCGCCCGAATAGGTGATACCCAAGCCTTTCTGCTTGCTACCTTTCTTGGTGGTGATGAGCACCACACCATTGCCGCCGCGCGAACCATAAAGAGCAGCTGCGGTAGGGCCTTTCAAGATGTCGAGGCTTTCGATGTCTTCCTCATTGATGTTGTTCAGTGCAGTACCCCAGTCGCGACCACCGCTCCATTCGGTCAAGCCGCCTTCGTTGGTCATCGGTACACCATCGACCACGATGAGAGGCTGGTTGTCGCCAAAGATACTGTTGTTACCACGGATAACGATACGCGACGAACCGCCATCGACGCCCGTCGGGTTGATGATTTGCACACCAGCCGAGCGACCGCTCAACGCGCTCACCACGTTGCCCGTTCCCGACTTTGCAATCATCTCGCCACCGATTTCTTCAGTAGCATAACCCAATTCGCGCTTCTGACGCTTGATGCCGAGAGCCGTCACCACCACATCGTCGAGCAACAGGGCATCGCTGTCCATCGTGACGTTGATTTTCGTCTTGCCAGCCACTTTGATCTCTTGGGTCTTGTAGCCCACGAAACTATAGACCAACACGTCGTCTTTGCCGACATTGCTGAGGGTATAGTTACCATCGAAATCAGTGACTGTTCCCTTTTGGGAATTCTTCACCTGAATGGTCACGCCAGGCATTCCCAAGCCATCTTCGCTCGAGATTACCTTACCCGTGACATTAATGCCCTGGGAAAAAACCGAAAAAGGCATGATGAGAACCGTAAGAAAGAGAAAAAGTAGATATTTCCTATTCATAATCAGAGAATTAAATTAAAAAATACATTTATCCTTCATAAAAAATTACTTTTAGAGTACACACATTACTATCATTTGATATTGTAACTCATTTACCAAGAATTTGCTCAAACATATCATCCACACTTTCAGCACTATATACTCGACCTTTCTCAATGTCTTCCAAAGCCTCATCAAGATCATTCTTCTTTTTTTCAATGGTTGCACCAGCTATACTTAAAGCTTCTAGTAATTTGACCAAGATTTTACTTCTTTCATTAATTGTGACAGTGTAAGTTGTCATTTTTTCATCCTTTCTTTTTTATGCTTTTATGCTGCAATAATACGAATAATTTTCTGAGTAGAGATTTCTTGTTCATATTGTGATATTTGTATGTTTGCAAAAACTTTTAGCTCATCAATTTTGTCTTGTTTCCCGCCAATACTGACTGAACGACTTAGGCGCGAACTCTGGCATCACGCGACGCTCGCCCCACGACGGACCCATGAAACGCTTCAACTCAAGCTTCTTCATCCACAGCGGACTATCCATCTTCTTCCTCGACTTGCAATGCCAAATCATCGTCTTTATCATGGTATCGAAACGCGTGTCGGCTACCTTCTCGGTTTCAAGAAGGTGACGGTTTTCGATAATCAAGTCGTCCAACGGAATCTTGACAGGACATATCTCGGTACATTTCCCACACAAGGAACAAGCCGTGGCAAGATGGCCAAATTCACTTAACGATTCCTTCAGTGGCGACATCACGGCACCCATCGGACCGACATGCGTAGTGTCGTAAGTGTAGCCGCCAACATTCTTGAAGATAGGACAAACGCTCACGCAAGCGCTGCAATGGATGCACGACAGCACTTGGCGTTGCTTCTCGTGCGAAAGCACTTCCGAGCGGCCATTGTTGAGCAAGATGACATACATCTTTTCTGGACCGTCGCCTTCTTGTGCCGGACCAAAAGTGATGGTGTTGAAAGCCGCCATGCTCTGTCCGGTGGCATGCGACGAAAGCAACGGCAACAAGATGCCCAAGTCGTCGATGGAAGGAATCACTTTGGCGATGCCGGCCACCACAATGTGTACTTTCGCTGTCGAGGTGGAACGCAAAATGTTGCCTTCGTTTTCCGAAAGCACCACGCAACCTTCTTCTGAGATGATGAAATTGGCTCCAGTAACGCACACCTTCACTTCCTTCAAGTCGTTCGAAACCTTATGGCGCACAAAATTCACCATTTGCTTGGGCGTGCTGTCGGGTTTCAATTTGAATCCTTTGGTCAGTATTTCGTTGATTTCTTCCTTCGATAGATTGACGGCAGGAGCCAAAGGATGATAAGGTTTCATCTCGGCCAGCTGCAACACGAAACGAGCCACACTGGTTTCAACCAAATCCAGATTCTTGCGTTTCAGGAAGCCATTCAGGTCGATTTCGTCGAGCGTCATCGAGTTGGAACGCGAGACCACAGTCGCCCGCTCCTTCTTCATGATGTCGAAAATCATGTTACAGGCATCGTCAGCATCACGCGCCCAAAGCACATTGCCACCATTGTCGGTGAAATGCGTCTCGAAATCAACCAAGAGTTTCTCAAGATTGTCCAACGACTTGTTGCGCAAGATGTGGACACGCTGCTTTTCGAGGTCCATGTTGCGATAATTGATCTTGCCTTTGGCAAAATTCCGCTCAAAACAACCCATGTTGAAGTTGATTTTCTGCCAATGCTCTTCGTTGAACGAAATCTCGCTCTGTTGATTGAATGTCAGTTTCCTATCTGTCATTTATAATAGGTTTGGTGTTGTTAAAAACATCAATAATTCTCAATTTTTTCAATTCTGCGGGTATGTCTTCCACCCTCGAAGTCGGTGGCAAGGAAAGCCTTAACCATTTCCCAGGCCAAGTCGTTCGGAATGAAACGGCCAGGCAACGAGAGGATATTGGCATCGTTGTGCTGGCGTGCCAATTTTGCCAATTCAACATTCCAGCATAAGGCTGCACGCACATGCTGATGATGGTTGGCGGTCATCTGCGCACCGTTTCCACTACCGCAAAGGATGATGCCCAAAGGAAATTCGCCATGTTCGATGGCCGAAGCCAAAGGATGTATCATATCAGGATAATCGACACTTTCTGAACTGTAGGTGCCATAATCTTTCACTTCATAGCCTGCTTCCTGAAGTTTTCCAATAAGAAATTGCTTCATCTCGAAGCCGCCATGGTCGCTTGCTATAGGAATAATTTGTTTCATTTTTCTGTTGTTGATAATTAATCTGCAAAAGTAAATCTTTTAGCAGTACGACACATAATTTATTACATTATTTCTGAGCGATTTATCCGATTTCAAAATAATAAGTGTTTTCTTGTAACTTATTGTTCCATAATTAAATAAAAAGTTATCAACAGAATCATTGTTGATAACTTTTGGTTGGCTGTCGAAAAAATTAATTGTCTGTTGATAAGATTTTTTGTGTTCTCTTTTTTGAACTAAATCGACATCGAAATCAACAATCAATCCATTTTTTCGACTCGTTTTTATCCGTTTTTTCGGTTTTCACCGAATAACTAAAATTCCATTAATCGGTCTGAAAAAGAAGCCTTTCGTTTTTTAGCATTCTGCCTTCTCAAACCGAGCGCGACAAAAGCAAGATTTTTATTGCTTTTTTTTCAACCATTTCACACACCTTCATTAATCAATCATCAAAAATATTAATTTAAAGGATTAATTGATTAATGATGATAGCGTGTTGACAACTGGGTTTTCAAAGAACAAAACCTAAATAGTTTTCCTTGTTGATTATCGTGTAGGTGTGGTTAGGATAGTTTTTTGCAAAAGTCTCTGTCAGTTTCGGTTGCTTTTTCTGGTTCCACTTGAATTCGTAGGTATGTAACACATTGTCTATTTGTTCGATATAATCGATTTCTTGCTGCTGATTTGTTCTCCAAAAATAGGAATTTCCGTAAAATCCATTATATCCGTTTTTCTTTTTGCGTTCCGAAATCAAGTAGTTTTCCCAAAGTGCACCAATGTCGTTTCTTAACTCAACTGGTTTGAAATCACCAATCAAGGCATTGCGGATTCCATTGTCATAGAAATATATTTTGATGCTTTTCTTCAATTCGTTTCGCACGTTGGCACTGTAGGAACGCAAATGAAATAGAATGTATGATTTTTCCAGCAAGTCAATATAGCGCTGCACAGTCTGCGAACTCAATCCTACAAGATTGCCTAATTCGTTGAATGATATTTCGCTACCGATTTGAATTGCTAAAGCTTGCAAAATCCTTTCAATGATTTCGGGTTTTCTTACTTCTTGATAATCAAATACATCTTTATACAAATAATTGGAAGTCAGGTTTTGCAGAATGATTTTTTCATCACCTTCGTTATTGATGATGTCTGGATACGACCCATAGATGAGTCTTCTTTCCAATAACCTCTTTTCGTTTGTCGTCGCAAAATGGTTGACCAATTCGGAACTTGAAATCGGTAACATCACATATTCAAACTTACGTCCGGTCAAAGGTTCGTTGATGGTGTTGGAAAAGTCGAGAGCAGATGAACCGGTCACGATGAATTGTCGCTCAGGAAAATTGTCAATGAGTAACTTCAAGGTTATCCCAATGTCTTTCACTCTTTGGGCTTCATCAATCAAAATCAATTCTGCATCGCCAATCTCAGCTTTCAGTTGTGTTGATGTCGGCAAGGTGAGCATTTCACGAATGTCAGGTTCATCGCAATTCCAAAACAAAGTCTTCTTCTCTGTCGAATTTGACATTTGTTTCAAGAATGTGGTTTTTCCGACTTGTCGAGGTCCAACAATGACAATGATCTTACCTTTAAACATCCTTTTGCTGATTTCCTCTTTGATGGCTCTTTCTATCATATTTCTCTATTTTTGCTGCAAAAGTATGCAAATTTTGAATTATATTCTAAAAAACTTATAATAATTTTGAATTATACTTTAAAATTTGCATACTATTTCTATTTCTTTGCGTCAAGTTTCTGAAAAATTCGGGTTGTTTGATTTAATTTACCTATCTTTGAACCTTCATATTTAAGTCGATATGTGCTGCCGAAACAAAACATTATTTTTCTTCGTTTTCGCTTTTCTCAGTTTGAAATGTTTCTCTCAAACTGGTTATCAGACATTTAACTATCCGAACGGACAAGTTGCTTCGGAAGGAATGATGCGCGATGGCAAGCCTGATGGCTTCTGGAAGACTTATTACGAAAACGGTCAGTTGAAGTCGGAAGGCAAGCGCACCGATTTTCTTTTGGACAGCACATGGGTTTTCTTTTCAGAACAAGGTGATACGTCACTCATTATTAATTATAGGAAAGGACTTAAGAACGGTTTTCGCTATACTTTTTCCGACGATGGTGTTCTTGTGGAGCCTTTCGTGAACGATGTCCGTTCGGGAGAAGGTTTCCGTAAAGACGAAAAAGGCCATATTCTGCAAAACATCACTTTCAAGAATGGCTTCGAGGAAGGTATATCCCCTATTTTCGACACTTTGGGAAGCTTGAAAGAGATCATTACCTATCGGAAAGGTTTTGTGGCCAGTCGTGAGCCTTTGAACCGATATGACCGCGAAGGACACAAGCACGGCTATTGGAAGACTTTTTTCGACGACTGGAGTCTTCATACCGAGATGTATTATAGTCACGGGATGCGCGACGGTTTCTATAAGGAATATGATCAGCAAGGCAACTTGAAGAAAATCGTTAAGTACGTCAACGATGTCGAGCAGGTCCAGGAAACCGATTTGCAGCCTTTACAGATGCAATATGAATATTATCCCAACGGACAGGTGAAACGCGAAGCATCGTTCCGCGGTGGTTTGCGTGAGGGCATTTGGCGTGTGTTCGACGAGCAAGGCAACGTGGTGAGTTCGCAGACCTACAAGAAAGGTGGCTTGGTGAGCGAAGGCGTGGTTGGTACCGATGGCAAGCGTCGTGGCGAGTATAAAGAGTTTTATGCTGACAGCACCTTGCGTGCCGAAGGTATCTTCGTCGATGGCGAACGCTCGGGCGAATGGAAATTCTATTACCAGAATGGCAAATTGCAGGAAGTGGGAAAATATGTCGGAGGCAAGCCCGAAGGACAATGGGTGTGGTATTACGACAACGGTGCCAAACAAATAGAAGAGAGTTTCTACAAGGGTTCGCTGAATGGCAGCTACAAGGAATTTGATGCCAATGGCAATGTTATTGTTTCAGGCACTTATTTCGACGGCATGAAGAACGGGAAGTGGATGGAACAGATTGGCGACATGCGCTCGGAAGGTGAATACCGCAACGATAAGCAGGTGAGTCAATGGATTGAATATTACAATGATGGTACCATGGCTTTCCGTGGCACTTTCAATGCGGGTTATCCTGACGGACAGCATTATTTCTACTACGAGAACGGAAAAATCAGGGAAATACAGAGTTATGCGGCTGGTGTCCGTCATGGCGACTGGAAGAAATATTGGGATACTGGCGAGTTGTATTTTACCATCACCTACAATCAAGGCAACGAAGTGAAATATGATGGCGAACCGATAGAACCTTGAGACTAAGTGGTCGCTGAGCGGAGTCGAAGCACCACTTTATTATACTAAGTGAGTGACTAATAATAAACGACATAATGGTTATGGGTTATGGGTTAATGGTTATGAGTTATGAGTTATGGGTTAATGGTTATGGATTGTTGTTTGCTGATTATCACCTATCACCATTCACCCATCACTTTTAACCTATCACCTTTTCATCCAATGTAAACTAATTTTGCACACCTACTTATGAAACGAATAGCAATAGCAGCTCCGGCACGAAAGGTTACGCCAAACGAGATTCAGTTTGCCGTTGATTGGCTCAAGGAAAAAGGTTTTGTCCCGGTTTACGATGAACGTCTTTTTGCATCAGATTTCATTTTTGCCGGTAATGACAATTTTCGTGCTTCGGTGATTCAGGAATATTTGAATCGCGACGACATCGATGCCATTTGGATGGCGCGTGGCGGTTATGGCAGCATCCGTATCATCGATTTGTTGGATTTCACTGAGTTCGCAAAGCATCCGAAACCAATCATCGGTTTCAGCGATGTGACGGTTTTCCACGGCAAAATGCAGCGATTAGGCTATCCTTCCATTCATGCTTCCATGCCTTATTGTTTCGAGAACAAGACAACGGAAGCTCGTCAGTCGCTTTTCGATGTCTTGTCGGGAAAACCTTTGCATTACGAGTTTGCTTCGCATCCCCTCAACCGTTTAGGCGAAGCTGAAGGGGTGATGGTGGGCGGCAATCTCTCGGTGCTCTATGGCATGTTGGGTTCCGATTCGTTTCCCGAAACCGATGGCAAGATTCTTTTCATCGAAGAAGTTGACGAATATATCTATCATATCGACCGCATGATGCGCGGCTTGAAACGTGCCGGCAAACTCGACAACCTGAAAGCTCTTGTGGTAGGTGGCCTCACCGATATACACGACAATCCCGATCCGTTTGGCCAATCGGTCGAGGAAGTGATTTACGAGGCTGTCAAGGAATATGATTATCCAGTTTGTTTCGGTTTTCCAGCCGGACATTTTTCCGATAACCGCGCCTTGGTTTTGGGTGAAAAAGTCACTCTCTCAACTTTCAACTCTCAACTTTCAACTCTCAACTTTTAACTCCAATAGTCTTCCTCATCTCTTTCATCACTTTTTCCACCTTATCTGGCTTGGTCAGGCAGTCATAGTCGCAGAAGGTGATGTCCATGTATTTGGCAATCTTTTTCAGGTCGCCATTTTCGTCTTTTTTCAGCGAGAAGATGTAGGAATTGCAAGCCATGCCTAAAAGCACTTCCTTGAGGGCGCACACCTTATAGACAATCTCGTTGAACATGCTTTCCGAATTGATGCCGCTCTTGCATTCGATGACAAACAGTTGGTTGTTCTTTATGAAGCTGACATCCAGTTCGTTGTTGTGCTGTATCTCGGTGCATCCGTCGATGTGCACGCCAATGGCGATGTCGTCGGGATGGATGTTTTTCTTGACGAGGTGATAGACGTATTCCTCAAACCAGCCTCCGGTGAGGTATTCGAGTTCCTCGCGTTGCAGCACGCCTTTTTGCGAAGGGACGAAATGCAGGAAATTCAGGAATCGGCCTAACGTCGGAATGGGAATCATCTTGTCGTTGATGGGATGTTCCACTTCGCTGATATTGATGTATTTCCAATTGCGATATTTTTCTCGCAAGATGTCTAATATTTGATAGTCGCTGCCACGGAGCTTGCGTTTCGAGAAGAGTTCGAACATGTAGTTGGTCTGCTCTTCGTTGCGGATGGGTGGAATGGTTTGGTCGAGGTCGTGCTGGAGGCCGTGTATCTCGAAGTATTCGCCAAGCTTTGTCTTGTGCTTGATGGGGATGATTTCGTCGTCGTTGTCGAAGATGCTGTTGTCGAAGATGGTCTTGACAATCAGGTTTTCGTGTGTCTGGGTGTAGAAGAATTGGGCGTTGTAGTTGGCGAAGACGTGTTGCACCGATAGTGCCATGTAACGTGTGCCGCCGGCAAGGTTCACATAATAAAGCCCTTCTTTCGGGATGGCGCAGCTGATGACGCGGCAGATGCGTTCGTAGGTATATTTGTCCTCATCGCGGCGCAAGACGATGCGTTGCACCTGCTCCTTGTCGATTTTCAGGCATTTCACCAGCGGAGTGATGCAGTCGAAGTTCTCGTGGGCGGAGATGAAGATTAGCTTGTCGCCTTCTTCGTAGTTCTCCTTCACAAAAAGATAAGCCGCAAGCGGATGCTCGCGGCTTATGATGTTGACTATGGTCTTCATTTCTTGATGGCTGCAATGCCAGGCAGTTCCTTGCCTTCGATGGCTTCGAGCAGAGCACCGCCACCGGTTGAAACATAGCTGACCTTGTCGGCCAAGCCGAACTTGTTGATGCAAGCCACCGAGTCGCCTCCTCCGATGAGCGAGAAGGCTCCTTTTTCTGTAGCTTCGACGATGGCGTTGGCGACAGCCCTTGATCCGCCAGTGAATTTCTCGAATTCGAAAACGCCAACAGGACCGTTCCAGAGTATTGTCTTCGAGCCATTGATAACTTTAGCGAACAGCTCACCTGTGGCAGGTCCGATGTCCATGCCTTCCCAACCATCGGGGATGTTCATTGGGTCAACAATCTTGACATCGGAGTCTTCTCCGAACTTGTTGCCGGCCAGGGTCTGGATGGAGAGCACAAGGTTCACACCCTTTTCCTTTGCCTTGGCGAGGATGTCGAGGGCCAAGTCGAGCTTGTCGTCTTCGCAGATGGAGTTGCCAATCTTTCCGCCGAGGGCTTTCATGAAGGTATAGGTCATGCCGCCGCCGATGATGAGGTTATCGACTTTGGTGAGCAGGTTTTCGATGATGTCGATTTTGGTTGACACCTTCGAACCACCCATGATGGCGGTGAAAGGATGCTGTATTTCGTTCATCACCTTGTTGACGGCTGCCACTTCCTTGCCCATGAGGAAGCCAAACATCTTGTGGTCGGCATCGAAATAGTCGGCAATGAGGGCTGTTGAGGCATGGGCGCGGTGTGCTGTGCCGAATGCGTCGTTGATATAGTATTCGCCATAGCTGGCGAGTGTCTTCGTGAATTCCTTCTGTGAGGTCTTGATGGCTTTCTTGGCTTCGTCGTAGCCTTCTTCGCCTTTTTCGATGCCGCGTGGCTTGCCTTCTTCTTCGGCATAGAAACGGAGGTTTTCGAGCATCAGCACTTCGCCGGGTTTCATGGCTGCCACTTGGTCGGCGGCTTTCATGCAGTCGTCGGCAAAGGCGACTTTACGGCCCAACAGTTCTTCCAGATGAGCGATGATAGGCTTGATGGAGAATTTCGGGTCAGGGTTCTTTTTCGGACGGCCGAGGTGCGACATCAGCACTACCATGCCCTTGTCGTTGAGCACTTTGTTGATGGTTGGCAATGCGGCACGCATACGGGTGTCGTCGGTGATATTGAAGTTTTCGTCCAACGGAACGTTGAAATCAACGCGAATGACAACGCGCTTGTTTTCAAAATTTGTGTTCTCAATGTTTACCATAATGATTTTTTTATTGGTTTGTATTTTTTTTGAATTTGTTGACAATCTTTGACTTTAACGAAGTCTCCACTTTTCGGCTTGCATTCTGTTTCACCACCATGTTGATGGCTTTTGGAAGAACCTCAAAATCGAAAGGTGAGTTGGTAAGGGTTTCGCCTTCGGTTTCTAAATAGAGCTTGTGAGCTGGTACGGAATTGATTTTGAATTTACTTGCCTTGAAAGTGCTGACTTCATTCAGTTTGTTGATGAAAGAACCGTCATAAATCTTCTTGACGTTGGCGACGAATTTGAATAGCGACACTTTGCGGATGGCGGTGATGTCGAGTAAACCATCGTTGGGGATGGCGTTAGGCATCATCATCATGCCACCACCATTGAAGCGGCCGTTGCCTACCGAGAGACTGAGGATGGGTTCGTCAAACACTATCTTATCATCGATGGTGATTTGCACATGCGTGCATTTGTAGCTGAAAAGGCACTTGACGAGGCTAATCAGATAGCGGATGGTCCCGCCCTTGCCTTGTTGCTTCATGGCGTTGGTCGATTGGCAAACCATCTCGTCCAAGCCGGTTCCTGCAGCGTTCAGGAAATATCGCACATTGGGGTCGCCGTCATTATAATATGTCACCTTGCCGATGTCGTGAGGGAAAACGAAAGCGTTTTTCAGTATTTTCACGACTTTCTGGTAATCTTGCGGAAATTCAAAGCCGCGCGACCAGTCGTTGCCTGTCCCGATAGGGATGATGCCCATCGTGATTTGGTTGGTTGGAACTGCATTTTGGGTAAATATTCCATTGATGACTTCGTTGTTGGTACCGTCGCCACCTACCGAGACGATTTTCCTATAGCCTTGTTCTTCAATGCCTTTTTTCACGATTTCGATGGCATGACGGGGATATTCGGTCAATATGGCGTCAAACTCAATACCTTCAGCAACCAGTATTTCTTTTATTGTTGGCCAGTCTTTGCCCGATTTGCCGACGTTGGCTTTCGGGTTAACAACGACGAGCCATTTATTGTTTTCTTCGCTCATTAAGTTTTCAATTTTGGGGTCAAAGATAGTAAATAAAACAACGCAATGTCAAAATAGCCTATTTTTGCAATTCAATATCTCAATTTTATGAAGCGCATCTTTCTTTTCCTATCCATTGTCATGTCGGCATCGACATTGTTTGCTGACGAAATCCTGAACGAAACTTTCGAATATGGTAACCACGATTTGGAGAAGCCAATTGGCTGGTATTGTGATGACAACAGCTGGCTTTGTGGGCATTTCGACAAGGACCACAACCGTTGTGCCCATGCGGGTGACTGGTATGCCTTTGCCGAAGCTGACGATGCGTGGATGTTCATGCCGCTGCCCATCTTCCAAGAAATGCACTACAACATTTCGTTTTGGGCCATTTCCGATGGTGATTTCGATGTGGAGGTCAAGATTGGACCTTCGGCCACTCCCGAAGGCATGTCGGTTGATTTCATGTCTTTGACGCGGGTTAATGCCACGAGTTATGAGCAATTTTCAGCCAGGTATGTCTGTGATGTTCCGGATATGGCCTTTATTGGCATCCATTGCATGAGAAACGATGGGGCCGCTTATCTGTGCATCGATGATGTTGTGGTGGAAATGGTCAACCAATATGATTTCGTTGTGAAGGAACTCACAACCGAAACGGTTCCGATGCAGCCTGGAAGCACTGGGCATTTCAGTTTCATGGCGCATAATACGGGTTACGACATGGAAACCCTAACCATTTCCTATTCGCATGAATATTTTTCGTCAGCCTCGTTCTTCATTGACGGGCAGCAGGTTACACGCTTCGATTTGCCTGTGTCATTGGATGTCGTGGTTGATGTTGAAGCAACGCTTCGCGAGGATTTGCCGCTCGGTAATGTCGTTTTTCTCGATGTGATGATTGGCTCGACGCACAACTGCCATACGGGCATGGCTTCGTTTTGGGTGATTCCGACCGATTTGGACGGCCTTGCTGAAAACGACTTGCGGGTGAGTGTCTATCCCAATCCGGCTTCGGATGTCATCCATGTTGAAGCTGCCGATTTGCAGGAAGTGCGTCTTCTCGACCTGAATGGTCGTCAGTTGCTGAAGTCGGATCAGTGCACAATAGAAATAAGCCACCTTGCGAGTGGCTTATATTTGCTTGAAATCACAGGCAGTGATTCTTCGAGAAGAATGCTGAAACTTGAAAAGTTTTAGAGTTTGTATGATTTAACCGAAACAAATAACAATGTCATTTCGACCGCAGGGAAGAAATCTATTGTTATTTGTTTCAATCAAAAAAGCCTATAGATACTCTCCTTCGTCGGTATGACATAGGCTTTTTTGAAAATTGAAACAGACACTTAGTTCTTTACGTGAATATCAATAATACACGATATTCATATCGAGTCGCTTTTCTTGCAGCTTTGCTATGGTCTTGCTTTTCACCTTGGTGTTGTAAACCTTCAGTTGCTTCAGCGAGGCAAGTTCCTCGATTGGCGAGAGGCTCTTCACGTTGGTGTTGTTGATGAAGAGGTTTTCCAGTTGTGGCAGGCCCGAAAGGGGTTTCAGCGATTTTAGAGGTGTTCCTCCCGCATCCAAGGTCTTCAGGTTGGTCATCTTCGATAAAGGTTCGAGGTCGCTGACCTGTGTGTTCTCTATGTTGATGTAGCCCAAAAGCAGGTCGTTCTCCAATGGCGACAGGTTGCTGATGGGGTTGTTTTGCAGGTTGATTTCAACGAGATAGTCTTTTCCGGCCAAAGGCTTGATGTCGTGCACGCTTTGGTTTGGGATGTTGAGTTTTTCGAGCCACATGCAATCGGTTAAAGGTGTGAGGTCTTGTATCATCTGCAACTCGCCATCGATGCTGAGTTCGCGGATGTCGATGATTTTCTGCAACTGGACGGCATCAGGCATCTCGCCTTGATAAGGCACATGGTTGCGGAAAATGTCTTTCCAGTTTTGGTCGATGCCATTCCACCAGGCTTGCAGCTGTGGGGTTTGGTAAACAACCGTCACTTGACGTTGCTTTTCCTTCAGCGCTATCACGTTGTTCTTCTTGATGTTGGTGCTGTCGGCAAGGATGATTTCGATGTTGGGGTCGTTGATTAAAGGGGTGAGGTCGGTGATGGGGGTGTTCATGATGTTGAGCACCTTCAGGCTGGTCATGTCTTGCAGCGGCTCAAGGGTGTTGATATAGGTATCTTCCAGGTTGAGAATTTCAAGTTTCGACAAGGCTTGGATGGCCATGAGGGTTGAAATCTCAGTGTTGGCGATGTTGAGGCTCTTGAGGTTGGTGAGACGGCTGACGGGCATCAGGTTTTGCATGTAGGGATTTCCCGAAAGGTCGAGTTCCTGCATGTTGATGATTTCGTGGAGCTGTTCGGTGGTCGGGTTGCTGTCGAGCTTGATTTGCTGGGCGAACACGGTTTTCCAATAGATAGGCAGGTTGTTCCACCAGTCTTCCAAGGCTTTCGTATCGTAGATGACCAATGTGAATGGGTTGTCAACGGTGAAATCTGTAGCTTCCTTGATGCCGATTTTCGTGTTGTCGCAATAAATCTTGCTCAGTTTGTGATGACCGCTTAGTGGCGACAAATCCCTGATATTGGTATTGCTGCAATACAGTTCGTTGAGGTTTTGTAATCCAGCCAGCGCTTGCAGGTTGCTGACTGGTGTGCCCGAGATGTTGAGGCTTTGCAAGGCTGTCAGGTTTTGCAGTGGCGACAGGTCGCGGACCGAGGTGTTGCTGACGTCTAGGATGGTAATCTGTGTGAGGTCCTCCAACGGACTGATGCTCGAAATCTTGCAGCCATTGGCCTTCAGCGAAGTGATGGTAGGGCAATTCTTTATGTCGGTCAGGCGGTTGACCATCGTGTTGCTGATGTTGAGTTTCTGGAGATTCTTCAGGCTTTCCACCACCGCGATGTTCTCGATGTTGTTGTTGGCGATTTCGAGTTCTTCCAAGGTGATGACGTATTTCAGCGCACTGATGTCTTCAATCAGGGTTGAATTGGCACGTAAGACCTTCAGCTTGTTGGCGTTGCGAAGTATTTTGATGTCTTCGACCGATGTGCCTGAGATGTCGAGGACCAAGAGGTCGGAAAGCTCGCTGAGTGGTTCGACACTGATGATTTCGCGCAGACCAGAGATGTTGACGTATTGCTTTTGTGTGACTTGCTTCAGCTTGCTGTCAAGTTCAGCCATGTCGTTCTTGAAAATCTTGTCTTTCAATACGGTATCGCCACTGATAGGGTCGATGATTGGGTATGAAGCCATGAAATCGACATTGCTGATCATGCCAACGGTTTCGATCGGAATGCTGTCGTAGAGCTTCACGCCTTTTCCGAGACGTGTTTTCCAATTGATTGACAGCGAGTTCCACCAGTTGCGCAGTTCTTCCTTCTCGTTGATTTTCGAGGTGTAGATGCTGGCAATCTTCATGCTGCTGTTCTTGCGGTCGAGGTTGACTTCCACGAAGCGGTTTCTCACGTTGTCAACCGTTTCACCGTTGATGGTTGTGGCGGTGAGATGACGCGACAATGTCACCTTGAAGAAGACGCTCCCATCATCTCTTGTGCCGTTGGTGATGTTTTGGATGTCAAACTTGAAAGAGGCTTGCGTGAAGAAGAAATCGATGTCCTTCAGATAGGCTTGCACATCTTTGTTGATAGGTGTCTTGCGGTTGGGGTCGAGGTCGTCTTCAATCTGCACCTTGTCGTCGATGAAAATCTTGTTCCAGCTTTCGGAATAGATGATTTCCTTTTCTTGTGCACCGTTTGATGCATCACCGATGAAGTTGAGGGTTTCTTCAAGATATTGCAGCAGGCTTTCTACTTCGGCATTGTATTTTATTATTTCGTCTTTCGAAAGCTTTTGTGCTTCGCAGCAATATATCAAACTGAAAATCAGTATGAAGAGCGTTGCAATTTTTTTCATGGTTCGTAAAATTTGATGAGGTCGGCCTTTTCTTTTTCTGGCATGTAGTAGATATTCGACATGAGCCAACCTGAGTTGTTGCCCGCACGGTTGAACCACGACACCTCAAAATACCAGTCCTTGATTTGGAAGACGTGGAACTTGACGGCATCGACGTGTTGGAAGACGAGCGTGCCTTTCTTTATTTCGTAGAAAAACAGGGTCAGATAATCGGGAGCGTAGTCGCCTGAGGCATAATATTCGATGACTTCCGGCTCCTTGAAGGCCTTGTAGATGTTCATGAAGTCGAGTTCGTGGCTCATGGGATGCAGGAAGTGCTTCTCTTTTTCGGCGATTTCTCCATTTGGAAACATCTTGTTGAATTCCGAGAAATACACATTGGTGAGCACCCATTTCGAGCCTAAGCCTTCTTTCTCGACGGCCAGCATCAACGAGATTTGCACGTCCTTGCCTTTGTACTTGAAGGTGGTTGAAACCTCCGAATACCAGCGGCCTCCAAGGAAGGTCATGTAACTTGAATCGTCTTTCGTGACGTCTTCAATGAAGTATTGCTGCAATTCGGGGTTCGAGCCGTATTTCTCCATATCGAAGAGGATGGGGAGCGACTTGCGGCGCATCTCGTTGTTCCGATAGGAAGGGTCTTTCGGGTTGATTTTATAGCCGAACTGGTCTTCTTCGTAATTGAAGCGACGCATGAACTGACCCATTTGCTTGGTCATGGCATACAACTCTGTCTCGTCCATCTGGAAGTTTCCAATCGATTGTGAAACAGCGTTATAAGAGAAGACCAAGCAAATGAATGCTATGAGATATTTTCGCGATTTTATCACTTGTTAGTAGTTTCCTTGACGCGCATGTCGCCCAGCAACACATCCCAGAAGCCGATGGTGCGACCGCCGATTTGGGTTTCCTTGCGTTTCACATACACGGTGATGTCCTTCTTGGTAGTGTCTTTATACACCATGTTGCCTTCGGCATCGTAGCCACGGAAGGTCTGGAAGATGGTGATGACACCCACGTATGTGCCGTCGGGCTGACGCTGAAGGTCGCTGACGTATTCGATGTTGTACCATTCAATCTCGACGCGGTCGTAGTTGAGGCGCATGAGACGCTCGAAATACTTGCGGACTCTGTAGTATTGGATCTGGTTGGAATGCAACGACGAGACACCGATTTCGGCATCGCTCATGAACAGTTCTTCAGCGCGGTCAATCACGCGGTTGGCTTCGCTGTAAGGGGTGTCTTTCGAGCCGACAATCTTGATGTATTTGCTCAGGTCTCTTACCTTTTCCAAGGCGAGGCTGTCGATGGCCTGCTTGCGTTCGAAACTCAGTTCGTCTTGTGCCACGGCAATGCTTGCAAAGCACAGCACAATGGCTAATGTTGCTAATATCTTCTTCATTTCTTTATGAGTTCAAGTTCGTTAATCTTTCCGTTGTCGTTGTATTTGATTTCGTTCACCTTGTTGTTCGAAACCTTTTGGTCCTTCAGGTAGTTGAGGTATTTCTCGATGGTGGTCGGACGGTCGTAGTCGTTGAATCCGCCGGCTTGGCTGATGATGATGAGCACTGGCACGTTGGGCGATTCGAACAGGTCCATGGTCTCGTTGATGAGGCGGTTGGCTTGCGAGGTTGAACTTGAGTTGGCGATGCTGCGGAAGTTCTTCTCAAGCATCACATCGGCCGACTTGGCTCTTTCTTCGGCTTCCTTGCGGAGGCGCTCTTCTTCGTTCTTCTGGGCGCGTTCGCGGGCCAGTTTCTTTTCAACCTGGAACAGCAGGTCGTCAACTTCGGCGTTCTGAAGGTTCCAGTCTTTGATGGTTTGCACACGGGCTTCCTTCTCTTCCAAAGTCCATAGGGTTTCGTCGTCCAAGATGGCGTTCAGGTCCTTGACGGCTTGTTCGACTTTCGATCTGTACTCGGCCTCGGCAGCTTCCTTAGCCAAACGTTTCTTGCTCTTGCAGCTCGTGGTTCCGCCGAGTGTGACGAACACGGCCAGCAGAATCATGGCGATGGTTGTGAGTTTGTTTTTCATTTTTGTATCTGTTTTTATGCTTTTTTCTTGAATAACTCTGTTTCTGATAGAAAATTGCAAAAGTATAGCTTTTTTCCGTTGGTTGCTGCGATTTTTGTCGCATTTTTGCCTCGTGAAATATTACAACATACCTATTTTCATGCCAGAAATGGCTTGCCCGTTTCGTTGCGTCTATTGCAACCAGTTCAGCATCGCCGGAAAAAGCCAGGTTCCGGATGCCGAATGGGTCAGTAAAACCATTGAGAATCACCTCGCTACGTTTCCAGAGAAGGAGCGTTTTGTCGAAGTGGCTTTCTTTGGGGGCAACTTCACGGGTTTGCCCATCTCGATGCAAGATGACTATCTGCGTGTGGTCCAGCCGTTTATCGAGTCGGGCGAAGTGCAGGGCATACGTTGCTCGACGCGACCCGACTATATCGACAAGGCGCGCTTGAAGGTGCTGAAGCAGTTGGGAATGCGCAACATCGAACTGGGTGCACAGTCAACCAACGATGGGGTTTTGCTTTCGTGTGGGCGTGGGCACGACTTCAAGGCCATCGAGAGAGCATCGCAACTGATTCTTGATGAAGGATTTACGCTTGGCTTGCAGATGATGATAGGCTTGCCCGGCTCGTCGCCCGAATTGGATAGGCAAACGGCTCGCGACATCGTCCGTCTTGGCGCTAAGGAAACGCGCATCTATCCTTGCCTCGTCGTGAAAGACACGGTGTTGGCCAAGCGTTACCTGAAAGGTGATTATCAGCCTCTGTCGGTCGCCGAGGCGGTACAGCGTTCGGCAGATATCTACACTTATTTTGTGGAAAATGGCGTAAAGGTGTTGCGCATCGGGCTGCATCCTTCCGACGAATTGGATTGCGGTGATTGCTTTGCGGGGCCTTATCACCACAACTTTGCCGAAATGGTGCATGGCGAGGTGTGGCGACGCAGGTTCGAGACCATCGGAAAGGTTGGCAGCCATTTGACGATAAAGGTGCATCCATCGCAACGCACGCACGCCATCGGCTACGAAGCGGCCAACAAGAAAGCCTTGCTTCAGCGTTTCCAACAGGTCGATTTCGTTGCCGATACAGCTCAACCTCTTGATTCCTTTGGGTTTGAAATCCATGATTCGGTGCATCGGGTTGTCGTCCTTGCGTCGTCGCTGATGCCTCGGCAGGCCAAGGAACGGTTGCAGGCTTTCGGCGAGGTGCTTTGGCTAGAACCGACCGATTTCGTCTATCCTTCCATTGCGGCTCATCCCGACATCTATTTCTTCCAGTTTGCCGAAAACCAGTTGGTCTTTGCGCCCAACACGCCTAAGGAATGGGTTGCTTTCTTGCACCAAAGAGGGGTGAAACTCATGCGCGGAAGCAAGCTTCTGGGTGGCCAGCATCCCGAAACGGTTCATTACAACGCCTGTGGCACGCAAAACTTATTGGTCCATAACTTGAAACACACCGACAGTCGTATCCTGAAACTCTACGAAGGAAAAACGCAAGTGAATGTGAACCAAGCCTATACGCGTTGCAATCTCTTGGCTTTGAACGACAGGGCTTTCATCACTTCCGACGAAGGCATCTATCGTGTCTTGACCGAAAGGCAGTTGGATGTCCTGTTCATCGACCCGCACCAGATTCATCTCGAAGGTCACGATTATGGGTTCTTCCCGGGTTGTTGCGGTGTTTTCGACCGGAGTCTTGTGGTTTGTGGCAACACTTCGGCCTTGAAGGAAAAAACGGAACTGGATGCTTTCCTCACGCGCAATGGTTTCAGTCTTGTCGAATTACATGATGGCGTGCCGACGGATTTGGGCGGGATTTTGTTTTTGAACGGCTGATTTTCTTATTTTTGTGGCATGAAAAGTTTTGAGCGTCTCATCATATACTTGCTGTTTTTGTGTTGTTTCACATCGTGCTTGGATAACCCAGCTCCCGACCCTAAAGTATTGTTGCATAGGGCGGAACGCAACATCGAAAATAACCCCGAAGCGGCTTGGCACAGCCTCGATTCCATTTCCATCCCTAAGCTTTCGCTTGGCCGAGCCGACTATATGAAGTATGCCGTGCTTCATGCCGAGGCCGATTTTTTGTGCTTCAAGGAGCTGAAAAACGACACTGCCATCTTCGAGGCTTGCCGTTATTACGAGAAAAAGCAGGATTTGCCACAGCATACAAAAGCCATGCTTTACAGTGCCTGCGTGCTGGAAGCGCAAGGCCAGACCGATGCCGCTGTAGATGCCTACAACAAGGCCTTTGCCTTGGCAAGCCAAAACGCCGACAGTGTGATGATGGCAAAGGCAAAGCATTATTTGGGAAATCTGGATTACAATATCGGCTATTATGAAGAGGCAGTGAAGAACTTTAGGCAAGCCGATAATTATTATGCCAACAATTTGTCAAAAAAGGCGCAGATGCATAGAGCGATAGGGGCGACATTCACTTTAAAACATGAAAATGACAGTGCCTTACTTTATCTTGAAAGAGGTTTGAAATTGGCAAGAGATGCTGAGGATGAATTGGAAGAAAGCTATTTTCTGAATACGATGAGCATAGTGTATAGGGAGAAAGGAGACTATGAGAAATCGCTTCTGCTGTTAAGACAATCCGTTTCAGTAGGCCTTGCCGATAACGACAGCATCCGTCATCATCTGAATTATGCCAACTTGTTTTTGGGCATGAACGAAATGGATTCGGTTGAGTATTATGCTAAAAAGTTGCAAAAAGAGGTAAAAGATGTGGAAGATGGCTCTTTGTCGATTTCCATTTATGCTTTTCTCGCCAATTATGAAGCCAGAGTTGGAAATATGGGAGAAGCCTATTCTTATCAGAAAAGTCTGTTTGAATTGTCAAGTTCCATTTATGATGAAAACATGAAGCAATCGGTGTATGAGGCTCAGCTGAAATATGATTTCGAGGCACAGCAAAACCAATATAACAAGCAATTGGCAAACCGCCGCCGCACCATTCTGCTGTTGGTGATAGGTCTGTTGGTTTTGGCTGTGGCTGTGGCTGTTGCCATGTTTAGGAATGCCCAAAAGAACAAGGCATTGGCAAATGCATTGAAGGACTTGCTTACGTTCAAACATGAAAACGATAGGATGAAGACCGATTTCACCGAGCGTGAAAAGGAATTGAGTGATATGTTGGCTTCGTGTGAGAATAATATGGAGCGTGAACTCCGTTTCAGGCAAACGGTCATGCGGCAATTGGACATACTCTCAAAGAACTATGGCCAAAAGTCGTATTTGCACGATTTGGAGAAAACGGTTTTCGGGAATGATAGCCATTGGGCGAAAATGATGGCTGTTTTCGATGAACTGTATCCAGGCGTCAGGGCATCGTTACACGAACATTATCCTCAGTTGAGTGAAATGGAGTGCAACGATTTCGTGTTGTCGATCATCGGTGTTTCGCGCAGCGATGAGGCAATGTTGCTGGATGTCAGTATTAGTGTGGTGGACAAAATGCGTTCAAAAGTGAAAAAAATCACGGGGAAAGGCGCGATTTCATAGTGATTTTGGTTTTATGCCAAATATGAATTGCAACCGATTGACATTCATTGTTTAATTCAAAAAATGTCGATAAAATCAGGCTTTCTTATGCCATTATAAGAGTTCGGATTTTTGGAAAAAAAGTTCGGATAGTAAAAATTGTAATCGATTGAAATATAGTTTTTTGTATGATTTGTGATAGGCAAAAAGTTCGGATTGGGGTTCGGATGCGTTTCTGGCTGCAATTATTTTGCATCAAATTTCAATTACAAACAAAAATGAAACGCACAATCGCAATCTTAGTCGCTTTGCTTTGCCTGATGGCAAATGCCAATTTCAGTTTCGCCATGCGCGAAGGAGGACCTGGAGACACTATTATTTTAAAAGGTGAAATTATTGCTCCAGGTCGTTCCCAATCCGAACCCATCACAGCATCGGTTGACGATGCTAACCTTTATGTAGGTTTCCACGCCGATTTGGGATGTATGACCATCACTATCTATAGTGCTTCGGGTGCAGTGGCTCATACCGAAACGATGTATGCCCAAGCCAACGATGGCGTGCAGATTTCGCTCGAAGGTTTCGCTTCGGGCAACTACCTCGTCGTTTTCAGCAACGCGCAAGGCAGCCTGATGGGAAAATTCAGTATCTAACAAATTAAAGGTATGCTTTATGAACAAATTCATTACCTTTGCCCCTCGCCATCAAGCGTCTGCCGTTTGCGGGGGAAGAAAAGAATAGGAAACAGACGGTGAGGATAATTCACCACAGCTTGCGGTAGATGGCTGCAAGCGTTGAGGACGCACGAAAACACCGCTGGCGGGCGTGATAACGCAAGTATATGTTTACATTAAAATTGAAAGCAATATGAAAAATTTGAAATACATAATGGCGACCCTGATGGTTGCTTTAGTCGTTGCAGTCGTTTGTGTGGCTTGCAGCAAGGATAAGGAAACACCTGTCCAAGAAGCCAACAACAATTCTGAGAACGAACCTAACACCGAAGTGGTGGAGAGGAAGCCGATTGCAGTATTTGATAAGAATACTGGAGTGATGACTACTTTGATTGACATTAATAGTCTCAATGCACAAATGAAAGAGTTTTATGCTTCGCGTGGTGATACAGACCGTTATGTGATTGAGTCGGTTGAGGTGCTTGACACTGTACCATATGACAAAAATGTTACTGGTGAAATAAAAATCATTATTCTTGACACAGAGGATGAATGTTCTTATTCGATTTGGTGTATGAAAAGTTATACGATTAAAGATGTTAAGGAACATCGGGTTGATTATTATGTTGATGAAATAGTTGCAAGTGGTAATTTTGATTTTGCTTTTAAAAGTATAGATCGTTATTTTGTGGCAAACTTTGATGGAAATACTATATCCGCTCACGAGGTTGATCCTGAATGTTTTAGTTTAAATCCTAAAATTATGATGTATTGCAAGTCACTTAATTGTGAGAATCAATGTGTTAAAGCAGGATCCAATTGGCATGCCTATTGCAAACAGTGTCCAATGACTAATGGATGGTGTAGTGAAGAAAACTATACTCCTTTATTAGTTGCTACTGCTGGTGTATTGTTTGGAGCATTAGGAGTATTAGTAGCGTTAGCATAATCTTCATTTATCATGATATCATGAGTACATCGTATAAGAAGACATCACATTTATTATTTGTTTTTATAGTTATCATCTCGGGCTTTTGTTTACTCTGTCTTCTTAGAATCTTTAGTGGTAATATTAGTATTAAATCCATTACGACCTATAAAAGTCAGTCAGAAGCTTTGCTGAGTGATGTTGACTGGCTATCATTCGATATGCAATGGGAGCAATTTTATCAAGAAGATTCTATTTGGTCAATGACTTATCATATTGTCCTTTGTTATGATGATGACCAAAAGATGGTTTTTGTTGACGACCCGTACCATTACACGTATTTTAAAATAACGAAATCATCGGCAGACATTATTGATTATGGAGAGAATAAAGTTGTTAATTATAGGAAAAAGTTTGGCGGCAGTTATTTGAGTATGGGGTTGCAACAGCATTTTAGTTATTACGTTCAATATTTGTGGTATTATTTAATACCATCCAATAGACGTTTTACCAGTCAATCTAAGTTTTTCTTGACGAACTATGAGGATTTTTGTGATGAAAATAACTCCATCAGAAAATATAAAGGACATGGTTCTATGGGGTATATTCGAAACAATTCAACAGGAAAAAAGATTGCAGCAAAAAATGAAATTTTCTCGTATGTTAACAACAATACGAATGTGCTCGACAGCATAAAAGTTGATTACTATGTTAATAATGAAAAAAATAGTCAACGCATAATCAGAATCAGCAATTTGCGTTACGACAACCGTCAACGATATATTGACTCCATTTTCGACTTCGACAACCCGCGCTACGCGAAATTCAGCCATCACGATGAAAAGAATCCAGAAGATCCTTGGAGCGACAACAAATCTGTCACAGAGGAACTGGCTAATTATCCGTTGGTGAATCTCGAAGGCGACACGACGACAATTGCTGAAAATGAGGGTTGGCTTTTGCTCAACTTTTGGACAATAAACTGCGCTCCATGTATCCAACATTTGAAAGATTACAAACACGAAAAAGACTCTTTGAGTTACCGTATTTTGGAAAACGAAGGCATCAGAATTTTGGCAATCAATCAGAAGTCGGATAATATGGAACTGATGGCAGATATTGCCGAAAAAACCGACACAAGAGACATCATGTATTCTGGAAAAGGCATTGGCGGTACGATAGAACTACCTTATCTTGGTTACTTCTATCTGATTTCACCAGACAAAGAAGTTGTATATGATTCATCCAACCTCGGCGACTACAGCGAACTCCTGAAAGCCAAAGCCAACTACGAAAAACAACATCAAAAAGAGTAAAAATGAAACAGCTAATAATCAGCATTCTGCTTTTTGTCGCAAGTGGTTTTCAAATCAAGGCGCAGGAAGCGGCAAGTCCGAAAATCGTGTTTGAAGAAACCGTTTTCGACTTTGACACTATTGTTCAAAACGGCGACGGAACACATGTATTCCATTTCAGCAACCAAGGTTCGGTTCCACTTGTCATCAGTTCTGCTTTCTCATCTTGCGGCTGTGTGGTGCCTGAATGGCCTAAAGAGCCTATCTCACCGAATGGCCAAGGCGAAATCAAGGTGAAGTACAACACCAGCAAGACCGGGCATTTCACCAAGGTTATCGTGGTGAAGTCAAACGACCCGGAATCGCCAAAAACCATTCTGCGAATTAATGGAGTCGTTATTGAGCCGCCCAAGGGGAAAAAGTGAACCTTTGCCCCTCGCCATCAAGCGTCTGCCGTTTGCGGGGGAAGGTTTCGGACTTCCTATGTCATACCGACGAAGGAAGGTAACTATTCGTTCAGCAAAAAAGGATTGCCAACGAATGTCATACCGACGAAGGAGAGTATCTATTCGTTGGCAAGCCTTTCTTACAACGTAATAAATAACAATAGATTTCTTCCCTGCGGTCGAAATGACATTGTTATTTGTTTTCATTATAGAACTCCATCACCTTGCAGCGGTAAAGGTATTCGTATTTGGCTTGCAGCAATGCCGATTCGGCTTGGTAAAGTCGGGTTCGGCTCTCGTTGAGCTCCATCTGTGTGGTCTTGCCTGCCTCGAATCCGGCTTCCGCATAGTCGAAAGCCATCTGCGATGATTTCAGTGCGTTATCGGCCGAGTTGTATTTTTGCTCGGCAGCCAAGGCGTTGTAATAGGCTTGCTGAATCTCCTTCTTCAAAGCCTTGCTCTTGTTCTCTATCTCCAATGTATGGTTCTCGATGTTCACTTCCGCCATCTTGACGCGATATCTAGTCTGCATCCGGTTGAAAATCGGTATGTTGAGCGAGAATCCGAGTTGGGCGCGGCTGTTCATCTTGATCTGGTCGGGCAAGGGTATGTTATCGTAGCCTTTCGTGAAGTAGTTGTAGTAGCCGTTGGAATAGCCACCGAAGAAACTGAGCGATGGGTACCAAGCCGATTTGGCGACCTTCAGATCGTAAAGCGATTGTTGCAGACGCAGTTGCGCTGCCTGCATGATGGGCTGTTGGTTCAAGGCGTTCTCAATGGTAGTTTCTGGCGAAGGCAACTGATAGTCAATCAAATCCAAAAACTCGTCGGGCGAAACCACGTCGAAGTTCTCGATGCTTTCGATTTCCATGGCTTGGGTTAGGTCGAGAAGGCTCAGCATGAGGTTGTTGTCGGCTTCGGTGAGCGACGATTGGTTGGCAGCCACTTGGGCCTTGCTCTCATACACGTCGGCTTCGGCCTTGCGCCCCACTTCAAAGAGCTGGCGGGTCATATCATATTGGTTTTGCGAGAGTTCGAGCTGTTGCTCGGCCACACCTTTCAGTTCTTTGCAATACACCACTTGCATGTAATAGGCCATGATGGTCAGTCGCAAGTCGCGTTTGGCGGCTTCGAGGTCTTGGGTGCAGGCCTGGAGGTTCAGATAGCTCGACTTCGTGGAGTTGTAGATGTTCAGACCTTGGAAAAGGGGCAGCGAGACATCCAAGCCAACGGAAGTCGATGATGAGTTGTCGGGCACATACACACCCGTGTAGGATGGCGATTGGCCAAAGCCAAGGTATTCGCCCGCCGAGGCATTGATGGAAGGCAACCACGAGTCTTTGGTCATTTCATACTGATAGTCAGCGTTTTGTCGGCTGAGCTGGCTCTGCTGTATGCCGATGTTGTGCTCAAGTGCATAGTCGATGCATTGCTGCATGGTCCATACTTGCTGTGCCGAAGCGGAAAAGGCAAGAACCACAGTTGCCACGAGTAGAAGGGTGTGTTTCATCTTATTTCAGTTTTTCGTTACCACGTATCTTGTCACCAACTTCAAGTCCCGATTTTACCACGATGTTGATGCCGTCGGAGAGGCCGACTTCGACGGGCTGCTTTTCGAACTGTTGTGGCATCTTTTCTTGTGTGCAGCGGAACACGAAAGTGGAATCGCCTTCATAGACGATGCTGCTTTCGGGCACCATGACGGCATCGGTGGCCTTGTCCATGACGATTTCGGCATTGGCCGAATAGCCTGCGCGCACAAACACGTCGTCGGGCAAGATGGCGCGGGCCTTCATCTCGAAGAAGACGGCTCCATTCTCTTGGGTTCCCTTTGGGGCGATGTATTCCAGAACGGCCTCAAACTTGCGGTCGTTCATGGCTCCAATCGTCAAGGTCATCGTCATGCCTTCGGTGATTTTTCCCACTTCGGTTTCGTCGAGCTTGCCCTTGAAGATCATGTCCTTCATATTGGCGATGGTGGCGATGGTGGTGCCGTCGTTGAAGGTGTTCGAGTTGATGACCGAGTTGCCTACCTTCACCGGGATGTCGAGAATCATTCCCGTGATGGTTGACTTGATTTTGGTGTTGCTGTATTCGGTAGAGCTTTTCGAGATGCCTTCCTTGATGATGTTGAGCTGGTCTTTGGCATTGGCAAGGTTTTCCTTGGCTTGCTTGTATTCCAACTGCGACTTCTCAAACTCCTCGGTGGCTATCAAGCCTTTGTCTTTCAAGGTCTTTTGGCGTTGGTAGGTCTTTTCCACATTTTCGAGGTTCATTTGCGCCACGCGCACTTGCGACTCGGCTGCCGACAGGTTGCTCACGTCGGGGATGATTTTCACGATGGCAATCACATCGCCCTCGCTGACTGACTGGCCTGGCTCCTTGAGGATTTCGGAGATGATGCCCGACACTTGCGGCTTCACCGAGACCTCGTCGCGCGGGTCGATTTGTCCGGTCACGATGGTGCTCTTCTCGATGCTTCCCAATGTGGCTTCCACGATTTCATATTCTGCAGTCTGTGGTTTCGACTTCTTGGACAAATACACGAATGTCCAAATTACGCCTACTGCTAACAAGATGAAAAACAAGATTTTGAAAAACTTCTTCATGGTGTGTATGTTTGTTGTTGAGTTGTTTGACTAATTGACTAATTGACTTTGTGACTTTGTGGGACGCTGAGCGGAGCCGAAGCGTTGATTTGTGGACTTTTTTGACTTAGGGACTAAGGGACTTTGTGGGATGCTGAGCGGAGCCGAAGCATCAATTTGTTATTTTGTTGATTATGTGATTCTACTATTCTTCTCTGATGGCATCGATGGCTTTGATTTGGATGGCCCGCAAGGCTGGCAACAAGCCGGCCAAGAGACCTGAAACGATTACGATTATGATGGCGGCAATGGCTTCGCCAAGATTCATGTTCGGGTCTTGGAACATCGTGGTTTCGCTGGGATTGCTGGCCACAATGAGACCTACTACAGCCATGACGAGCACGCCGAAGCAAAGTCCTACCAATCCTGCCAAGATGGTGAGCAGCAGACTCTCCGACATCACTTGTGTGAGGATGGCCTTGGGCTTGGCGCCAAGGGCGCGACGCACGCCAATCTCGCGGGTGCGCTCCTTCACCGTCACCAGCATGATGTTGCTCACCCCGATGATGCCCGACATCAAGGTGCCCAAGCCCACAATCCATATGAGGATATGGATGCCTTTGAACAAGGCCTTGAAAATATTGAATTCCTCTTCCACGTTGTAGGCACTTACGGCTTCTTTGTCGTTGGGCGCTATGTCGTGGCGCAGTTTCAGCAGGGTCTTGATGTCTTCTTCCATCGAGCTTACCGAAGCATCGTCGCGAGCGGTGTAGAGGAAGAAATTGATCTTGTCTCCCAAGCCGAACACTTGTTGCATGGTGGTGAAAGGCAGAATAACCGATTTGGAGGCTTCGCCATTCACCTGCGTATGGCTGTTGTAGGGACGAATAATGCCAACGATTTCGAAATAAATGCCATTTACCTTTATCATCTTGCCTAACGGCTCAATGTTCTTTCCCATCATCTCTTCGTAAACGCGTTCGCCAATCAGGCAGACCTTGCGCTTTTCGGCAATGTCGGTTTCGTTGACGAAGCGTCCCATGACGATTTTGCAACGGTCAATCTGGTTGTATTCGGGCATGAGGCCTTTCACCGTGTAGCTGCCGCTCTTGCTGCCTAAGACCACGTTGTTTTCGTCTGATGAATACAGCGATGCCTCGGGCGAGATGGCCACGATTTCGGGGAAGGCATCCTTGATGGCCTCCAAATCATTCATGTCCATCGACCAATAACGCCCTTTTTGGTAGCCTTTGTAAGGTTCGGTGGTCTGTTCTGTGAAGATGAAACCTGTGTTCAGCGAGAAGCCCTCAATTTGCCGCATCAGGCCGTTCTCGAAGCCGTTGCCTACCGACGACAGTACCACGAGGATGAAGATGCCCCAAAACACGCCAAAGGCCGTCAGCAAGCTGCGGGTCTTGTTGCGGGCTATGGTCTGCCAAATCTCTTTCAGTCCGTCGAGGTCAATCATAGGTTCCTTCTTTATCGATAGTTCATTGCTTCAATGGGTTTCACTCTCACTGCCTTGCGTGCGGGGAAGAAACCTGCCAACACACCGCAAACCACAAGCAACAAGGTGGCCATCACTACAATCCGCACATCTACGGTGAAGTTGGAGAAAACAGTCATGGCGTTGTCGTCCATCTTGCTGTTCAGTATATTATTTGCGATTTCGGTAAGTAGTATGCCGGCCATCATGCCGATGTAGCCGAACAGCGTGGTGATCACCATCGACTCGGTGACGATGGAGGCCAAAATCGAGCGTGACTTGGCTCCCAAGGCCTTGCGGATGCCTATCTCGTTGGTGCGTTCCTTCACGGTAATGCGCATGATGTTGCTCACGCCTACGATGCCTGAGATGAGCATGGCGATGCCGATAATCCAGATGAACAGCTCCAAGGTGTGCATGATGCGGTTGGTCTCAATGGCGTTGAGCATGGTGCTGCTAATCCAAATGCCCTGTGGGTCGTTGGGCGAAAATTCGTGCAGTTGGGCCATCTTCCGCTTCAGATATTCCTTGAATTGCTCGTTATCTTCTTTTGTATCAAGTCCGTAGGTGGTGAAAGTCAGCCGATAATATTGGGTGACGTTATGTATCTTCTTCAAGGTGGAGAATGGAACATAGCAGATGTTCGACTCGTCTTTCCACACCCCGACAATCTTGAAGCCTATGCCGCTAATCATCAAGAACTGGCCCATGGCATTGTCAGCATTATCGTAGAACGATTTGGCCAAATCTTCGTCGATGACGATGACTTTCTCGCTGCAAGCTTCGTCGTGTTCGTTGATGAAGCGTCCACGCACCATCCTGACATCTTCTATCTGGCTGAAAATAGGCCTGACGCCTTCCAGCGAAACCATTTTTGACTTGTCGTCTTTAATGGCTGTCTCGTTGTAGATGGCCATAGGCGATACTTTATCGACATGGGGAAAGCCATTCTCTAAAGTGCGTATGTCCTTGTCGTTGAAGTAGATGGAGCGTGAGGCCTTATGGCCTTTGTAGGGCAACGAGGTCTCCAAGCTATAAAGGGTATAGACGTTTTGCAGGCGGCTTTCGAAATTGTAACTGACACCGTTGATGAGACCGTTGCCGGCGGCGAGAAGCACGATAAGGATGAAGATACCCCACGAAATGGAAAAGCCCGTGAGGATGGTCCTCAGCTTGTTGCGTCGTAGTGAAATGAGTATCTCGCGCCAGAAGTCCATGGCTTATTTGATTTGGGTGTTTAGGTCGATGAGGTCGGGATTGTTGGTCTCCACTTCCTCGATGATGCCATCCTTCAAGTGGATGATCTTGTCGGTTCGCATGGCGATGCCTCTCTCGTGGGTCACGATGACCATGGTGATGCCGGTCTGGTTCACCTCGCGCAAGATTTGTATCACCTCGGCCGAGGTCTTGCTGTCTAAGGCTCCGGTGGGTTCGTCGGCAAGGATGACCTTGGGTTGGGTCACCAAGGCACGGGCCATCGACACGCGTTGCTTCTGTCCGCCAGAGAGTTCGTTGGGATAGTGGTCGGCCCATTCCTTCAACCCGAAGCGTTCGAGGTATTCCAATGCCAGCTGGTTGCGCTTCTTGCGGCCTACACCTTGATAATATAGTGGCAAGGCCACGTTTTCGATGGCGGTCTTATAGGGAATCAGGTTGAACGATTGGAAGATGAAGCCTATCATCTTGTTGCGGTATTCGGCAGCGGTGTTTTCGGTCAGGTCTTTCATCAGCTTGCCATCGAGGTAATAGTCGCCCGAATCGTAGTTGTCGAGGAGACCGAGGATGTTGAGCAGGGTTGATTTTCCTGATCCTGAGGCGCCCATGATGGAGACCATCTCGCCATCGGCGATTTCAAGGTTGATGCCTTTCAGCACATGCAGCGGCTGAGCGCCGAAGTAGGTCTTGTTGATGTCATGCAAGCTTATCATAGTGGTATAACGGAATAGGCTTCAAAATGTTACAGGCAAAGGAACAAAAAATCCCGCCATTGCTGACGGGATTTTGGAAAAAATATGAAAAAGAACTATTATTACTCTTCTTCCTTCTGGCTTTCTTCGTATTCCTTGAGCAGGCGTTGTTGGACGTCGGCAGGAACCTGGGCGTATTCGGCATACTTCATGGTGAAGGTGCCACGGCCCGAAGTCAGTGAGCTGAGGGTGGTTGAATAGCGGTCCATCTCAGCGAAAGGCACTCTGGCGCGAATCACTTGGTAGTTGTGGTCGCTGTCCATACCCATCACGATACCACGACGGCCAGTGAGGTCGGTCATGACGGCACCCATCAGGTCGGCAGGAACGCGGACGACGAGGTCGTAGATAGGTTCCATGATCTTAGGACCAGCATTCTTGAAGGCAGCGCTGAAAGCCATACGGCCGGCAATCTTAAATGCCATTTCGTTGGAATCGACTGGGTGCATCTTACCATCGTAGATGTAGGCGATGATGTCGCGAGCGTATGAACCGGTCAGAGGACCTTGTTCCAGACGTTCGTTGATACCCTTCAGGATAGCAGGCATGAAGCGTGCATCGATGGCACCACCCACAACGCAGTTGGCGAAGATGAGCTTACCGCCCCATGGGAGTTCGTATTCGTCCTTGCTACGGACAGCGAATTCTTCAGGATCGGTGTAGCCTTCGAAGTAAGGAGCCAGCATCATGTGGACTTCACCGAACTGACCGCTACCACCTGATTGCTTCTTGTGACGGTAGTCAGCCTTAGCCGACTTGGTGATGGTTTCACGATAAGGTACCTTTGGAGTGCTGAATTCAACACCAATCTTATATACGTTGTCGAAGTACCACTTCAGGGTGTTGAGGTGATATTCGCCTTGGCATTGCAGGATGTTCTGGCGCAGTTCGCGCGACATGCCAGCGATGATGGTTGGGTCGGTCTTGTGGAGGTCGTTGAGGATACCGCCCAGCTTTTCGTCTTCTTGTGAGTTGACGGCCTTGATGGCAGTCTGGAAGATTGGTTCTGGGAATGGAATTGCTTCGAAAGCAGCTTCAGCAACCTTGGCGTCAACCAATGAGTCACCGATACGGCCATCCTTCAGCTTGATGGTGGCGATGATGTCGCCAGCATTCACCTTCTCGACTCTTTCGCGGTTCTTGCCTTCGAAAGCGAGGAGTTGGGAGATGCGTTCCTTGTTGCCCGAGCGAGGGTTGACGAAGTCTTGGCCTTCGGCCACTTGACCGCCATAGACGCGCATCCAAGCCACATCACCGAGGTTCTGTTCGGTGGTCACCTTGAAGATGAACAGAGCTGCTGGGTCGTCGTTGCTGTTGTGGAATTCGGTACCATTCATGGCCTTCACATCTGGAGTGTCGGCTGGTGATGGGCAAGCGTTGATGAGGAATTCGCAGAGGCGAGTGACGCCAACACCCTTCTTTGCAGCACCGCAAAGCACTGGGAACATTTCGCGGTTGAGGATGCCGAGGTGAATACCTTTTTCCATGTCTTCTTCGCTGAGGGTCATCTCTTCGAAGAACTTTTCCATCAGGGCTTCGTCGCCTTCAGCAGCGTGTTCAACGAGGTTGTTGTGCAGCTCTTCAGCCTTGTCCATTTCGGCAGCTGGGATGTCCTGGATTTCAGGAGCGCCATTGCCGTTCTTGAAGACCAACATCTTCATCATGATCAAGTCGATGATGGCGTTGAAGTCTTCGCCAGCGTTCACTGGGTATTGGATAGGAGTGACCTTGTCGCCAAAGTATTCCTTCATCTCACGGATGGTGTTGTCGAAGTTGGCGTTGGCATGGTCGAGTTGGTTCATGAAGAACACAACAGGCTTCTTGGTGGCAGCAGCGTGGCGCCAAGCGTTTTCGGTAGTGGCTTCAACACCTGACTGGGCGTTGATGGTGCACACTGCAGTGTCAACAGCGCTGAGGCAAGAAACGATGTCACCAGAGAAATCACTGAAACCAGGAGTATCCAAGATGTTGATCTTCTTGTTGTTGAAGATGGTGTACATCATGGATGCGTTGACCGAGATTTGACGGTCCATTTCAATCTGACGGTAGTCGGAAACGGTGTTCTTTTCGTCAGTGCTTCCTTTTCTGTTGATAATCTTGCCTTCGAAAAGCATGTTTTCGGCAAGCGTAGTTTTACCGGATTTTGCTGCACCGATGAGGGCAACATTACGGATTTCGTTTGTCTGGAATTCCTTCATTGTTATCTAAATGTCTAATTATAAATTTATTCTTCGCGAAGATTATGAGGGCGCAAAATTATGAAAAATAGCTTTATCTACACCTAATTTATTGCAATTTTCCTATGGTCTCGTAAATTTTTTCCCATCTGGCCTCATCCATCTTGGCTCCCATGACCTCGATGACGTTGGCTGCGATGATGGCTCCCATCGTGCCGCACTTCTTGAGATTCTCGCCTTTGGCATAGCCTGCCAAGAATCCTGCTGCCCACATGTCGCCTGCTCCCGTGGTGTCGATGACGTGGCTTTCCATTGGGTCGATGGTGGCGATTTCGTCGCCTTGCTGAACGTAAGCGCCTTTGGCTCCGACCTTTACGACGGCAATCTTGCACAGGGTTGCGATTTGGTGCAGTGCCTCTTCGGGCTCAAGTCCGGTGAGGGCCTTGGCTTCAGCTTCGTTGGCAAACACGATGTCGATGTTCTCCTTGATGAGTCGGGTCAGGTAGTCGCGGTTTTCTTCTACCACGTTATAGCTGGCCATGTCGATGGCAATCTCCATTCCCTTGGCCTTGGCGGTGGCGATGGCCTTGTCGAGCATGCTTGGGTTCGCTACGAGGTAGCCTTCCACGTAGAAGATGTCCCAACCTTCAAAGAGGCTTGGGATGATGTCATTGGCTGAGAGTTCGGCCGAGGCACCGAGGCAGGTGGCGAAGGTGCGCTCGCTGTCGGTGCTCACGAAGGCTTGCACGCGGCCCGAAGGCGTCTCGCTTTTCAGCATGATGGGCTTCACATGGGTGCTCACCATTTCGTTTTCGAAGAAACGGCCAACCTCATCGTTGCCTATCTTGCTGAGGAAACCGGCCTCGATGTTCATCTTGGCCAGTCCGCTGATGGTGTTGGCTGCCGATCCGCCAGCGGCCATCTGGTTGCTGTATCTTTTGGCAAGGCTCTCGCCTATCTTCACCGAGGTGGCTGCATCCACATAGGTCATGCTGCCTTTGGGTAAGTTCCATTGGGCGAGAATGTTGTCGTCGTCGATTTGTGTGAGGATGTCGGTCAAGGCACTGCCTATGCCGAGGATTTTCTTTTGTGTCATAAGCAAATGTATTTGTGTTTTAGGCCGCAAAGATAGGGAAATCCTGTTTGCGTTTGGATATAAAAAAACCGCTTGTGCGTTGGGAACCACTCAAGCGGCTAAAAAATTAATAACATGAAACATAAAAAATTACACTTTGTAATCTCTGACTTTCTCACGAAAGTGCGCCCCCTTCAGGACTTGAACCTGAGACCCCCTGATTAACAGTCAGATGCTCTAACCAACTGAGCTAAGGAGGCATAAACCTTACAAAGAACTAATCTTGCTGTTTGCGGTTGCAAAAGTAGATGTTTTTTCATTACCCGCAACCAAAAAAATGAATTATTTTTCTTTTTCTTTTTAAAACGTTATAAATCAACGAAATAAATTTATCACAATAAACATCTAATTTCCAGAGACGTGCCATGGCGCGTCTCTACATATAATACAGAGACGCGATGAATTGATGTGATTTTTATAGAGACGCGATGAATTGACGTGATTTTTATTGAGACGCGATGAATCGACGTGATTTTTATTGAGACGCGATGAATCGACGTCTCTACCCACTAAACTTTCAACTTTCAACTCTAAACTTTTAACTCTCAACTCTACACTCACTTCTCCCCTCTCCGCATGGCTTCCATATTAAGGACGGCCTTCACGCGTGGACTTTTGATTATGTTCCTGAACGGATAAAGCATCCTCACTGCTATTTTCATCCACCATTGGTAATGGATTTCGAGCTGGCAGTAGGCTTTGCGGAAATTGAAATGCTGAATCAGGAAATCTTGAATATTAGAGTGTTCGCTAATGCTTCTTGCTCCGTCGCTGATGTAGTTGAACTGTCTTTCTTGCAGATAGTGTTGGCTCCAAAGATGATAAAGCCCGTAGTAAGGATAGGAAGCATTGCGTTTGTATTGTGTCAAGATGCCGGTGGCCCCCAGCTCACAGCAGTGGTCCCAGCAGTGGACGATGCCGTAGCCTACCAGATTCTCTGTTCCTTTCTCGAAAATACCCCAATGTTCAAAACCTTTGCCGCTACGTTCTTCGATGAATCTTGCAAAAATTTTCTCGTTCATTTTCCGGTCGTTGACGGGATAGTCGCCAAAGGTTTCTTCAGTGATGGCATAGCCTTTCTGTTTCAATATCTCGTGGGGAAGGATGCGGTAGTCGAACATCTCGAAGGCGTGCCTCACTTTGTTGCGGTCGCGCGAATTGAGTTCTTCGAAACCTCCGAACTTGTCTTTGATGATGAACCAGAAATGACTTTCCTCCTTTTGGTCAAAGTTATAGGTGTTGCGCACCAAAAGGCCGCCTTGCTTGAGCAGGGCTTTCCATTGCCTCTCGTCAAGTCGCTGTTCTTCATGTGGTGCATCTTCATAGCGCCACGCTTTTCTATATAGGTTATAATGTCCGGTCACAGGCGTTTCTTGATGGCGTGGAAGGCATAACTTCCGTAATAGCCTAAAGCCTTGAAGAATGGTAGTTTCTCTTGTATGCGATACACTTTCCAAAGGTCGTATGAGGCTTCCAGCTTATTGGAAGAAGCTGATTTTCTTCTGATTCTGTACGACACCAAAGTCTCTTCGATGGCGTATGCCAAGAATCCTTTTCTGAGAATGTTGAGCCAAGTGGCGGTATCTTCGCTAGTGCGGAAACCTGGGATGGTCACTTCACCAACCTTATCCTTGTCGAGCATGACGGTGGAACAGCCTATGATGGTGTTTCGCAGATAGGCATCGTGGGTGAGGTTGCCTGCTGTGGCTATGGTTTTCTGTAAGGCTTTTCCTTCTTCGTCGATGAGTTGATAGGCCGAGTAGCTGAAAGCAGCCTCATGTTCCTGCATGAAGGCGAGTTGTCGCTCCAGTTTTTCGGGGTGCCAGATGTCGTCGGCATCGAGGAAAGCCAAATAACGGCCTTTTGTTGAAGCAAGGGCTTGATTGCGGCTACTGGCAATGCCAGAGTGGCATGACTTTACGGTCAATTTGACTCTTTCGTCTTGTTCGCAATAAGGCCTGACTTTGTCAGCGGTCTTGTCGGTTGAGGCGTCATCAACGATGAGCAACTCGAAGTCGGTAAAAGTTTGGCTTAAAACCGATTCGATGCTGTGTGCTATGAACTTTTCCATGTTATAGCACGGCATGATGACAGAGACGGTAGGCATCATTTCAGGCCTTCAATCCAAACCTTGATTTGCTGTTCGTCGTGGAGGCGGCACACCAACAGCGACTTGTCGCGATAGGCCACCAGGTAGTCGTCCAAGCCTTGCACAACGGCTTCGGTGCCGTCTTCGATGTTGATGACGCAGTTGTGGTTATCGACTGTGACGACCTTTCCGCGCACGGCATTGCCTTGCTCGTCTTTGCTGACGTGGGTGTAGAGCGAGCCCCAGGTGCCTATGTCGCTCCAGCCGAAATCAGCGGGAATGGTGTAGGTGTTGGGCGACTTCTCCATCACGCCATAGTCGATGCTGATGTTGGGGCAGTCGGTGAAGTGGACGTTGATGAAGTCTTGCTCTTCGGGCGTGCCGAAGTTGTAGATGCCTTTGTCGAAGACTTTCTTGATGTCGGGCAAGTAGGTCTCGATGGCGTTCATGATGCCGTCCAAGGTCCAGATGAAGATGCCTGAGTTCCAGAAGTAGTTGCCTTCTTCGACAAACTTGACAGCGGTCTCGTAGTTAGGCTTTTCCTTGAACATATCTACCTTACGGACAGCTTCTTGCGTTCCGTCTTTCGGCACTTGTATGTAGCCATAGCCTGTCTCGGGTCGCGATGGCTTGATGCCGATGGTCATCAAGGCGTTGGAGTTGTGGTTGAGGAAGTCGAAGCCAAGGCGGATGATGCGCTCGAACTCGCGGTTGTCGAGCACCAAGGCATCTGATGGTGTCACCACGATATTGGCATCCTTGCAGCGGCTTTGTATGTGGTAGGCTGCGTAGGCAATGCAAGGTGCGGTGTTGCGACGTGCTGGCTCACAAAGCACTTGGTCTTCGTGCAGCATGGGCAGGTGTTCGAGCACCAAGGCCTTGTAGGCTTTGTTGGTGACCACGAGGAAGTTCTCGTCGGGGACGACGGGGCTGAATCGCTCGTAGGTGGCACGGATGAAACTCTTGCCTGTGCCAAGGATGTCAAGGAATTGTTTTGGGTAGTTGTCTTTGCTTAAAGGCCAGAAACGGCTTCCAATGCCACCGGCCATGATGATGCAGTAATTGTTCATTATTTCAACCATTTATACATTATTTCTAAAGGATGGACAGCTTTCACACCAGTGCCGTCGAGGATTTGCTGCCGGCATGAGGTGCCTGGAGCTGCCACGATAACGGGCGTGACGCCTTCTTTATTGCCTATGGCCTTGCGTACGGCTGGGAAAAGCACCATCTCGCCAACGGCCAGTGAGGTCTTGTAGTGTTCTTTCTCGTAGCCAAACGACCCGGCCATGCCGCAGCAGCCGCTTGGAATGACGTTGATTTTGGCGCCCGAAAGGAGATGCAAAGCCGTTACGGTCTTCTCGACGCCTACAAGGGCTTTCTGGTGACAGTGTCCGTGAAGCCAAATCTCAACTTCATTGGCCTTGAATTGGTCGGGAGTGATGTTGCCGGCATTGATTTCGCGAACGAGAAACTCATCGAAGAGCAAGGCATTGCGGGCCAAGCGCTTGGCATCGCTGCGCATCTCGGCAGGAACGAGGTCGGGATACTCGTCGCGGAACGAGAGGATGCATGAAGGCTCGATACCCACCAATGGCGTGAGCGCCGAGACCTTTTCTTTCAGCAAGTTGACATTCTTGATGGCAAACTTCTTCGCCAGCTTTAGGCAGCCTTTCGAGATGGCGGCTCGGCCACTCTCCACATGACGTGGAATCTCGACTTCATAGCCAAGTCGCATCAGCAATTTGGCAAAGGTGAGACCGAGCTCGGCTTCCTGGAAGTTGGTGAACTCGTCGGCGAAAAGGTAAACCTTCTTCTTGGTGATGGGTGAATGGTGATGGGTGGAGGACGCATTGCGTCTTTGCGAGGAGGAACGACGAAGCAATCCAGACCATGAGTCAATCCTTCGTCCAAGTTCTGCACAGAAAGTAGTAATCAGTCCGTCTTGCTTCACCTGGAGCATTATCTGTTCCTTATGGACTGCAGTCCTCATCGTCATGTGGCTTAGTGTGGGAATGTCGCGCTCGGTGGCAAAGTTGATGACCCACTTGATGATGTTTGACGAGAGTTTCCACGAAGCGAAGAGGTTGTAGATAGGCCAGACCAGATGTCCGAACTTTTCCACCATGGCCATTCTCGCTACAGCGAAGGAGCGTAATGGTGTGCCGTACTTGTCGTATTTCTGCTGCAGGATTTCCGAGCGCAACTTAGTCATATCGACATTCGACGGGCACTCGCTACGGCAACCCTTGCAGGCAAGGCATGAGTCGAGGACTTCGGCGATGGCTTCGTCTTTCAGCAGGTTTTCTGTGAAGGGTATGTCATTCCGAGTGAGGAACGAGCGAAAGGAATCTATACCCTTCACCCCTGTCATAGATTCGCTTCGTCCTTCGCCTATATCATTTCGATTGAAGGAAGAGGACTTATGGGCGAAGGACTCGGAATGACATGACAGGGAACCGTGAGTCAGGACCTCACGCAACACGTTGGCGCGGGCACGGGTGGCTTTGGTCTCGTCGCCACTCACCTTGAAGGCCGGACAAAGGGTTCCGCCAAAGGCATTCGACTTGCGGCAGTCGCCCGATCCATTACATTGCTCGATGCTGCACATTAGGGCATGGAGTTGGGTTCGCGCCCCAGTGGCACCGGCTATCTTGCATTCGTCGAAGGCGGCTTTCCAGTTGTAATAGGTGGCATCGGAAGCGATGAGCTTGCCGATTTCGTATTGTTGTCCTACCTCGAAACGCAACATGCTGTCCATAGGTAGGGTGTCGGTAATCTTGTGTAGGTTGAAGATGCCGTCAGGGTCCCAGCAGTGCTTCAGGTCGCACATCATCTGATAGACCTTGTCGCCATACATCAGCGGGATGAACTCGCCACGCAGACGGCCGTCGCCATGTTCGCCACTGAGCGAGCCTTTGTATTTCTTCACCAGCAGAGCGGTCTCGTAGGCCACCTGACGGAATTTCTCGCGTCCGTTCTTGTCCTTGATGTTGATGATGGGGCGCAGATGTAGTTCGCCCGTGCTGATATGGGCGTGATACACACAACTCAGTCCAAGCCTTTCGAGCATCTTGGCGAAGTCGTCCATATAGGCGGGCAGTTTTTCGGGCAGCACTGCTGTGTCTTCGATGACACCAAAGGGCTTGGCATCGCCTTTGATGCCCGTGAGCAGACCAAGGCCTGCCTTGCGCAGACTCCATACTTTGGCAGTCTCCGCACCATACACGCGTGTGCAACAATAGCTAAGTGGACCTGAAACGCATGTCATTCCGAGTTCATCGCCCATAGATACACTCCCTCCTTCGTCGGTCGGTATGACATGGGCGATGGGCGAAAGGAATCTATGCGTTTCATCGCATAAGTCCTTTTCAATCGCATCGGCTACGGCATCGATTTCTTCCCGTGTGTCGCCTCTCAGTTCGATGATGAGAATGGCGGCCGGATTGCCTTCCACAAAGAAACGGTTGCGTTGCTGCTCGACGTTGTCCTTGCTGAGTTCCAGGATGTTGCTGTCCATCAACTCGACTGCGGCGGGATGGTGCTTGAGGGCGACGAGGTTGCCTAAGAAGCTCTTCTGCAAGGTGTCGCAGTGGGCGCAGAGCAGCATCTTCTCCTTGGGTGGCAAGGGGTCGAGGCTGAGCTTTATCTCGGTGATGAAGGCCAAGGTGCCTTCCGACCCGCAGATGAGTTTGCAGAGGTCGATGTTGTCGCCTTCGATGGCTTCGTCGATGGCGTAGCCGCACGAGCGACGTCGCAAGGCCTTGTCGGGATAGCTTTCCACTATCAATGCGCGTGTGTCGGCATCTTTTTTCCAACTTTCGAGTTGGGTATATATCTTCTGCTCCAAATGGCTGTTGCCTCTGACCGCAGTGTCGAATCGCGAACCGTCGCTGAGGAAGCCCTTGAGTTGCAGCACATGATGACGGGTCGAGCCATAGATGAGCGAATGGCTGCCGCATGAGTTGTTGCCCACCATGCCGCCAATGCAGCAGCGGTTGCTGGTCGAGGTCTCCGGACTGAAGAACAGGCCGTAGGGTTTGAGGGCAAGGTTGAGTTCGTCGAGGACGACCCCAGGCTGCACCCTCACCCACTTCTCCTTTTGGTTCACCTCAAGGATGCGCTTGAAGTGCTTGCTGATGTCAACAACGATGCCGCTGCCCACAACCTGGCCGGCGATGGAAGTACCGCCCGCCCTCGGAATGAGGTGGGTGTGACGCTCATGAGTCAATTCGATGAGGGCGACGATGTCGTCTTCCGTTTCGGGATAGGCTACACCTTCGGGAATCTCACGATAAGCCGACGCATCGGTAGCGTAGGCGATGCGATGTAATGAATCGGTATGAAGGGTGTACATTTACTTGTCGAGCTTGCTGAACACGCTGTTGTTCGACTTGAATTCGGGGATGATGTTCTTCATCTGCCCCACAATCTTGAACTCATCCAAGGTAAGGAGTTGGTCGTAAAGCACTTCTATGACCTTGTTCACATAGTGTTCTTCGTATTGACGCACTTTGGCGCGCATGATTTTCTCGTTCTCGGTAGGCACCGTGTTTTCTTTGGTGGCGAGCAATTCTTCGTAGAGCTTCTCGCCTGGGCGCAGACCGGTTTCCATAATCTCGATTTCGGTTTTTCCCGACAGTTGGCGCATACGTTCGGCCAAATCCCAAATCTTGACAGGCTTGCCCATGTCGAACACGAAAATGTCATCGTCTTCACCGATACTGCCGGCTTCGAGCACGAGGCTGCATGCTTCGGGGATGGTCATGAAGTAGCGGATAATGCGTCTGTCGGTGACCGTAATCGGACCGCCCTGTTCAATCTGCTTGCGGAAGAGAGGCACCACCGAACCGTTTGAGCCTAACACATTGCCAAAACGAGTGGTGACGAATTTGGTTCCGCTGTTGCGGCTTTGGGTGTATATCTCGGCAATGCGTTTTGTGGCTCCCATCACATTGGTGGGATTCACGGCCTTGTCGGTCGAAATCATCACGAATTTTTCCGCACCGTATTTCATGGCCATATCAGCGACGTTTTTGGTGCCGAACACGTTGACATAGACGGCTTCGTAGGCGTTCTCTTCCATGAAGGGGACGTGCTTATAGGCTGCAGCATGATAAACGACTTGTGGCTTGTAGTGTGCAAACACTTCCTCGATACGGCGCAGGTCTTTCACGTTGGTGATGACAAAGGTCATGCGGTCTTTCATTTCCTTGAAGTCGGGGTTGTTGTTCATCTCGAACTGGAAATCGTACATGGGCGATTCGGCTTGGTCGAGCATGATGAGCATCTTGGGTTCGTAGTGCATCACCTGACGGCAAATCTCCGAACCGATGGAACCGGCGGCACCTGTCACGAGCACGACTTTGCCGTTGATTTCGCGTTGTACGTTTTCCTTGCCCAAGATGATAGGATTGCGGCCCAAGAGGTCTTCAATCTTGATGTCTTGCACTTGGTTGCTGTTCAATTTTTCATCCACCCAACTCGAAAACGAAGGAATGGTCTTCACATTAAGCCCAAGGGTAAGGCATCGTTCGATGATTTGCTTGCGTCGCTCATCCTTGAGGCTTGGGATAGCCAGAACGATGTTCTTGATTTCGTGTTCCTTGATGTATTCCGGAGTTAGGATCTCATTAGGGTCAAGCACCTTGATGGTGTTGATTCTATTGCCTTGTCGCATAGTGTTGTCGTCAATGAAAATTACGGGTCTCATTTTCGATGCGGTGTCTTGGCTCATGGTACGTTGCAGCATGGTTCCGGCATCGCCTGCGCCATATATGATGGTCTTTTCCTTCTTTTCTTGTGGATTCTTGTACACTTCGTTGTAGATACGCCTTATGGTGAGTCGCATGATGACCATAATGGTCATGGTGATGAGGAAGTGGTAGATGATGACAATGTAGCGTGGGAAAATCAACGAGCCTAGACTGGAATTTATTTGTGTGGTAATGAGTTTACCAATGATGAGGATGCTGACAGCACAGCAGCAACTCCTGAAGATTTTCACGATATCGTTGAACCCTGAATAGCGTAGCATGCCATCGTAGGTCTTGGCCAGTAAGAAGACAATCAGATACACTAAAATTGGTATGAAGATGAACTTCGACTCACCGACAAAACTACTGAGGTTGTTGTAGTAAATCAAGAACAGAGAGATGGCATAGGCTGCAACGACGATGGCGATATCGACGAGCAGAATCCAAATTCGTGGAAGGTTGTTACTTTTGTGTTTGCCAAAGATAAAGTCACAAAAGCGTGTAATTATTTTCCTCATAGGAGTTCAGAATAAAATAGGTCACAAAAATAGGTAAAAAATATACAAGAACATTCCTATTTTGTTAATTTTTTCTTCTTATAGTTAAGGAGATGGCTTCTGGGTGGTTTTGGCAGAACAGGTCTCTGTCGGCGACCACACAGGCGAGATAACCTCCACCGCCGGCACCGGGCATCTTCCATGCCAGCACGTCGTCGAAGGCTGAATATTGGTCGATGAAGTCTTGCACGCAGCCTTGTACCATGGCAGGGAACATGCTGATTTGTGCTTCGAAAGAAGCTTGATAAGCCTTGGCGAAGCCTTGCAGGTCCATCTTCATGATGGCATCCCAGCAGTCGTCGGCGGCCTTGGTGAGGTTCTTTACCTTGGTCTCGGTGATGTCTTTGCCCTCTACCACCGAGCAACCTGGGCAGCGTGGGTCCATTGGAATCATGATGAGATGCTGCTCGAGCCAGTCGAGTATAGTCTCGTCGTGGCAGCTCTCGAACTTGATGGGCCAGTAGAGTTTGTCGTAGTAGTGGCGCACCAGTCCAGGCATGCAGATGCCAATGGAGTCTTGTGCTCCGCTGATGATGCCGTCGGAGCGCTCAGGGTCGTTTTCGAAGCAGAAGACGAGTTTGGCGAGCACTTCTGGGTCCATGTCGGGCAGTCGCATAGGCCAAATTTTCTTGATCATGTTGCGTGTCGAGGTGGAGAGGCCACAGCGTTCGCGCACCTCGAAGGTAGGCTCGAGTGAGATGGTGAGTGCCCATCCGGGAGCGTAGCAGTTCACGTACGGCTGGTCGATCCATGTGCCGGCGAGGTCGAGACGGGTTGGAATCTGGCAGAAAGTAGGTGATGGTTGTTGCGGTGCTTCGGCTCTGCTCAGCATCCGCTTATCAGCATCCGCTTGGCTGAGACTGGCTTTGATGGAAGTGCTGCTGCGGGCTTCGAGACCTTCCGATGGAGTGCGTTGCAGCACGACATATTCAATGCCACGCTCGGCACAGAATTGCCTTTTGGCTTCGGAGGCGCCATCGGCATTCACCACGAAGATGTCGGGCTTGATCCTATCCACGGTGCCGATAAAGTCCATCACGCCATCGCCATCGTTGATGAAGGCGTCTTTCACATAGCGGATGGCTTTCACCATGAAGAGGCGCTCTTGTTCGGGATATAGGGTGCGGTGTTTCTTGTAGTGCAGAATGGTCTGGTCGGAGCCAATGCCTACATAGAGGTCGCCATATTGTGCGGCTTGACGGAAAAACTCAACGTGGCCGCTGTGCAGCAGGTCGTAACAACCTGATACGAATACTTTCTTCATTTTGTTGTTTTCTTTTTATTGCTTCGCAAGAAATCATGGGAGGAAATCCATCATTAAGAAATTTCCACACCTTGATTTCCACAAAGATTTCTAGGCAAGGCCTATTTTATATTCATTATTATTGTTTCGCAAGAAATCATGGGAGGAAATCCATTATTAAGAAATTTCCACACCTTAGATTTCTACAGAGATTTCTAGGCCAGGCCTATTTCATTTATTGCTTCGCAAGAAATCATGGGAGGAAATCCATTATTAAGAAATTTCCTCCAAAAGATTTCCACAAGTATTTCTAGCGCTTGCGCTATATATGATTCATTTTTCGGAGTCGAAAATTTGTTCCATCAACTTCCATTTCTCGGCAGAAGGTGCGTTGGGGTCACAGCCTTGGAACTGTGCCACGTAAGCTTCCCATTCGGTCTGGTGAGGCAAGGTGCTGAGCCGTGCCATGTCGCGTTCCCAGTCGAAGTCGTCAATGGTATCGACAATCATAAAGAGCTGACGCCCATTTCGGTAGATTTCCATCGAGAGGATGCCTACTTGGTGCTGACCTTCGATGATTTCGGGCCACACATGGCTGTGCACTTCTACATATTTCTCTATCATGGCCTCGTCATCGACGAGAGTGAGGGTTTGGCAATATCGTTTCATCGTTCAGCGCGCATTGGGTTTTCGAGGAAGTCTTTGTAAGCCATTCGGATGCCGTCTTCGAGTTCGGTCTTGTAGGTCCAGCCCAGAGCGGTGGCCTTGCTCACATCGAGCAGCTTGCGAGGTGTGCCGTTAGGGCGTGTTGTGTCCCATTTGATCACGCCTTCGTAGCCAATTACTTTGGCAACAAGTTCGGTCAAAGCCTTGATGGTGAGTTCCTTGCCCGAACCAGCGTTGACGGTTTCTGCACCATCATAGTTATTCATCAGGAAGACGCAGAGGTTGGCGAGGTCGTCAACATAGAGGAACTCGCGCAGTGGCGAGCCATCGCCCCAGCAGGTCACTTCCTTGAGGCCGTTCACCTTGGCTTCGTGGAAGCGACGGATAAGAGCCGGCAACACATGGCTATGCTCAGGGTGGTAGTTGTCGTTAGGGCCATAGAGGTTGGTGGGCATCAGGCTGATGAAGCCTAGGCCATACTGTTTGTTCAGATACTCGCAGTATTTCAGTCCGCTGATTTTTGCCAAGGCATATCCTTCATTGGTCTGTTCTAAAGCCGAAGTCAGCAGGCAGCTTTCCGTCATGGGTTGTGGTGCCATGCGGGGATAGATGCAACTTGAACCTAGGAATTCGAACTTCTTCACGTCATTTTTCCATGCGGCATGGATGACATTCATCTCCATCATCATGTTTTCGTAGAGAAATCCGGCTTTGTCTTTTTGGTTGGCGATGATGCCTCCCACCTTACCGGCAGGCATGAATACATATTCGGGTCTTTCGGTGGCAAAGAAGTCGTCAACGGCAGCTTGGTTTATCAGATCCAGTTCTTTGTGGGTACGGGTGACGATATTGGTGTAGCCTTGCCTTGTCAACTCACGGTAGATGGCCGAACCCACCATTCCGCGATGTCCTGCCACATATATCTTAGCGTTTTTTTCCATCATTTCACTATTCCTTTCTCCAAATATTCGGCGAGATTGGTGCGCACTTTTTGTGCTACGCCTTCAACTGCCACTTTGGCCATGTCGTTTTCAACCATCAGTTTCACGAGTTCTTCAAACGAGGTCTTGCTTGGATTCCATCCCAACCTGGCTTTGGCTTTCGTCGGGTCGCCCCACAGGTTGACAACATCGGTAGGACGGTAGAAATCGGGCGATACGGCCACCACTATTTTACCAGTTTTTTTGTCGTACCCTTTTTCGTCGATGCCTTTGCCCTTCCATTCGAGTTCGATGCCAGCGTATTGGAATGCCAACGTGGCGAATTCGCGCACGGTATGTTGCACGCCTGTCGCTATGACGAAGTCTTCTGGCTGTTCGTTTTGTAGGATGAGCCACATGCATTCGACATAGTCTTTGGCATAGCCCCAGTCGCGGAGTGAGTCGAGGTTGCCAAGATAGAGGCAGTCTTGTAGGCCTTGTGCAATGCGAGCGGCAGCCAAGGTGATTTTCCGTGTCACGAAGGTCTCACCGCGACGTTCGCTTTCGTGGTTAAAGAGGATGCCTGAGCAGCAGAACATATTGTAGGCTTCGCGGTATTCTTTCACAATCCAGAAGCCATAGAGCTTGGCTACGGCATAAGGACTATAGGGATGGAAAGGCGTATTTTCGTTCTGTGGAACCTCTTCCACTTTGCCGTAAAGTTCCGAAGTGGATGCTTGGTAGATGCGGCAGGTTTTCTCTAAATTGCAGGCACGGACGGCTTCCAAGACGCGGAGTACGCCTGTGGCATCTACATCGGCGGTGAACTCAGGACTGTCGAAAGATACTTGCACATGGCTTTGGGCAGCGAGGTTGTATATCTCATCGGGCCGAACCTTTCCGACCACTTGCACGATTGATACCGAATCGCCAAGGTCGGCAAAATGAAGATGAAAATGTGGTTTCCCTTCAAGGTGAGCGATGCGTTCGCGGTAGTCAACTGACGAACGGCGGATGATGCCATGAACTTCGTATCCTTTTTCAAGAAGGAATTCGGCAAGGAACGAGCCATCTTGGCCCGTGATGCCGGTGATTAATGCTGTTTTTGTCATAGTATGAATTTTTGATTAATTGACTTATGGACTTTTAGATTTATGGACAATTAGACTTATGGACTTTGTGGGACGCTGAGCGGAGCCGAAGCATTGACTTTTAGATGTTTGACTTTGTGACTTTGTGACTATTAGACTTAGGGATTTGTGGACTATGGGACAGATAACCCATCACCATTCACCCATCACCACTTCCCCATCACCTCTAACCTTGCTTCCTTAATCTTCTCAATAATATACTTCACATCGTTGTCGGTGACGCGAGGTCCGCTCGGCAGGCACATGCCGCACTTGAAGAGGTCTTCCTCGATGCCCTTGGTATAGACCGCAGCATCGGCATAGACGGGTTGCTTGTGCATAGGCTTCCACAGTGGACGGGCTTCGATGCCGGCCTTGTCCAAGTAAACGCGCATGGCCTCTACGTTGGCATTGGGTTCGCAGTCGGTGTGAAGGCTGCCGCCACCATGCACTACGCCTGCGGCACCACCTACGGCACCTTGCACAGCCACGCTGTAAGCGTTTTCTTGTCCCTTGACAGCCAGTGATGGACTTAAGGTTATGGTATTGAGCCAGAAGTTGGACCCTTCGATGCTGCCGTCATGGAAATCGATGCCATCGACCTTGGCGAAAGCCTCACGATACATGGCAGCAATATGGCGGTGATGCGCGACATGCGCGTCGGCAACCGTCATCTGGCCGATGCCGATACCCGCACAGATGTTGCTCATGCGGTAGTTGTAGCCTATGGCCTCGTGCTGATAGTAAGGATAAGCCTCACGAGCCTGGGTGGCATACCACATGATCTTCGAGGCTGCCTCGTCGTCGGGGCAGACGAGAGCACCGCCACCCGAAGTGGTGATCATCTTGTTGCCGTTGAAGCTGAGCACACCGAAACGGCCGAAAGTACCGAGTTTCTGTCCCTTGTATTCGCTGCCAAAGCCATTGGCGGCATCCTCGATGACAGGGATGTCGTATCTCTCAGCAATTTCCATAATCTCCTCGATGCGGTAAGGCATGCCGTAGAGCGCCACTGGGATGATAGCCTTAGGCATGCGGCCGGTTTTGGCAATACGGTCCTTGATGGCGGCTTCCAACAAGGCAGGATCCATGTTCCAGGTGTCAGCCTCGCTGCCGATGAAGACCGGTTTGGCACCGAGATAGGTGATAGGGTGACTTGAGGCGCAGAAGGTGAACGACTGCACGCATACCTCGTCGCCAGGACCCACGCCATAGGCGATGAGTGCCAGATGCACCGCAGCGGTGCCGCTACTCAAGGCTACTACCCGTTTGCCTTGGCCCATGAAGACTTCCAGTTCTTTCTCAAATTGGTTCACGTTTGGTCCTAATGGTGCCACATAGTTATCATCAAAGGCTTTTTGGATATATTTTTGTTCAACGCCTTCTTCGCTCATGTGGGCGAGACATAGAAAGATACGTTTTGGCATGTTGTATGGATTATTTGACTTATTTGACTAATTGACTAATTGACTTTGTGACTATGTGGGATGCTGAGCGGAGCCGAAGCATTGACTTTGGGACGCTGAGCTGCTCCCTGAGCGGAGCCGAAGCGTCGTTTCTCCTTATTCTTAAATTCCCAATTCTTAATGGAAACTATATATCTGATGGCACAAAAAGGGGTTGCAACTTTCCTCCCGCTGCCAAAAAATGGATTTCATTGACAAAAACACAAAAAATCTTCCAAAGAACAGACGCATCGCGTCATTGCGAGGAGGAACGACGAAGCAATCTAGACGGGGTTCTATAATACTCCTTGTCTAGTTTGCTTCGCTACGCTCGCGATGACGCAAAGCGGAAGTCCGCCTACTGGACAATTGATTGATGGCAAAGTGTTTTTCGTGTTTTTGTTTGTGCCAACAGGTAAATAAGTGCCTTCTTAATTCTCATATTTCCTCTCCAGCAAACTCGATTTTCCTCCCCAGCATGGTGGCGAAGATCATCTTCATGTCCATCCAGAAGGAATAGTGCTGCAGGTAATATAGGTTCAGTCTCACCTTGTCGGGATAGATGACTTCGTCGTTATATCGTTGCGGGTCATCGACCTGCGAAAGCAGTTCCTCCTCGTTACGGTATTTCAGCGAAGCGGGGCCTGTGATGCCCGGACGGAGTTTCAGAATCGCCCTGTCCTCTCCTTCCAGTTTATCGGCATAGCCTGGCACATCGGGGCGAGGACCTACGAAACTCATCTTGCCTATGAAGACATCCCACAGCTGCGGCAATTCGTCGAGGTGGAGATGCCTTAAGGTCCTGCCTATGGGTGTGATGCGGCCCTGTTCCAAAGCAGCGATGGGCGACTCTTCCTGTTCGCCTTCCATGGTGCAGAACTTATGGCAACGGAAAAGACGGCCGTGGCGACCTACACGCACCTGCGCATAGAACACCGGTCCGCCCGTCTTGACTTTTATCATGATGGCTATGGCAAGATAAAGCCAGCTGAGGCTTAACAGCCCTAGCCAGCTTATGATTCTATCGAAAAGCCATTTTGGTAACATCGTTTTTTCTCTTTTTTTACAAAACCTGCAAACCCCTTTTCCAAAACTTTATTCTATGGAACTTCGTTACCGCTCATTTCTTGGGGCGGCTTTCGCTTGTCCCGTAACCACGATTGTTTTTTCGACCACGAATCCCCACTCCGAAGCGTCCTTACTGCGAAGGCAAGAACCGGCATCCCCTACGCATAGGGAAACACTCACATGGGATGCCCTCTTGCGGAGGTTTTGTCGTTTCGTTCAGGGGATGCCTGCCTTCGCAGGCATGACGGGTCCCCGGTTAAGGGGCTCCCTGACGCTGAAGCGTCTTGCCATCGATTGGCGCAAGCCACGGAAAGAATGAAAGCAGCAGCGGTTACGGCTGCGCCCCTAGTCGGCATGCCCTTCGACTTTACTCAGGGACCCTGCCGACGGCTAGTTTCAACAAAAGCAATGGTTTTGATAGTTTTGTGAAACAAACTCTCACAAAATCAAATGCCATTCCCTATCAACGCTTCCATCTCGCCATTCAGCAAGAATGGGATCACCCCTGTATAGACCACACCATCTTCATCCGACCATGGCAGGGAACTGCCATCCAACACCACAATCTTACGATAGAAGTCGCCAGTATTCCTAAGCGAGAAAGTCTCCTGCGCTTTCTTTTCTGGAGTATCCACATTCAGGGCCGACTGGATATACACCTTTCCGGCACCGGTATTCACCACGAAGTCAATCTCATACTGTCCGCGGTCGCGCTTGCCATCAATAATCTTGTCAACCTCCACGATGCCGACATCCACCTGATAGCCTTGCCCGACAAGTTCATTGTAAATCAAGTTCTCCAGCAGATGAGAACGTTCTGCCTGACGCCAATTGAGTTTTGCATTCCTCAATCCCAGGTCCACGGCATAGTACTTCTGTATCTTGTCAAAATACTTCCTTCCTTTCACATTCCACCTCTTGGCACTCTGAAACAGGAACGCATCCTCAAGATAGTCGAGATAATTCTTTATCGTATTATCGGAAGTTGAAATCCCAAGCAATGAGCCGGCAGTTGACGCCAACTTATGCGGATTCGTCAACGAGCCTACGGCCGATGCCAAAGCATCCACTAGAGCACTCAACACCACATCGTCCTTCAGTTTATACCGTTCCACAATATCCTTCTGATACACATTCTTGTGCAAATCAATCAAATACTTGCGCTTCAGTTTTTCATCCTTCTCCAATACAGCCAATGGCATACCTCCATATAACAGATACTGTTCCAAAGCATCCACCTTTTCCATACCGGCAAAGCCATAGAACTCTGCCAACGACAGCGGATACACCTTTATCTCGCTACCACGGTCACGGAAATTGGTAACGATATCCGCCGACAGCATCTTGCTGTTGCTTCCTGTGACATACACATCCAGATTCTCTCGTCCCATTAAGTCATTCAGCACATCATAGAACGTTGTGTATAACAGGTCTTTGTCCTCCTCCGGAACCAAGCTATCATCCATCTCTGCATTCTTCACCTTATACGACAGCTGGATTTCGTCAATAAAAACATAGTACCTTTTTTCAGGGTCATTCGTATGCGCTAGCACGTAGTCGTACAGTTCATCAGGATTGCGGTACTTCAACCATTTCTTCTTATCAAGGGCAATTTCCACAAAACAATCCTCACTCACGCCCTCTTTCATCAACGCCTGCTTATAGATGTTGGAAAGCAGAAATGACTTACCGCATCGCCTGATACCGGTAATGATTTTCACCTTACCGTTCCAGCGTTTTGCCATCAATTGGTCCAGATATTTCTTACGTTCAATCATCATATACAAAATACCTTTTCATTCACTGCAAATTCAACTGTGACTCACCACTGTTTTTTCAGTGCAAAGATAGGATTTTTTCCCGTGACAGGTTAAAATTTTGGGATACTATATATCTAATGGCACATCGGGACGAGGGCCTACGAAACTCATCTTGCCTATGAAGACATCCCACAGCTGCGGCAATTCGTCGAGGTGGAGATGCCTTAAGGTCCTGCCTATGGGTGTGATGCGGCCCTGTTCCAAAGCAGCGATGGGCGACTCTTCCTGTTCGCCTTCCATGGTGCAGAACTTATGGCAACGGAAAAGACGGCCGTGGCGACCCACACGCACCTGTGCATAAAACACCAATCCACCCGTCTTGACTTTTATCATGATGGCTATGGCAAGGTAAAGCCAGCTGAGGCTTAACAGCCCTAGCAAGCTTATGATTCTATCGAAAAGCCATTTTGGCAACATCGTTTTTCTTTTTTACAAAATCTGCAACCCCCTTTTCCAAAACTTTGTTCTATGGAAATTCGCAACCGCTCATTCCCTGGGGCGGCTTTCGCTTGCCCCGAAACTACGATTGTTTTTTCGACCACGAATCGCACTAATTTTCACGAAAAAGAATCCGCTTCGCATATTCCTTGACTTCGTCGAGGGGCAGTGTGATTATCGGCCACATCCGACCGGCAGGGATTTGCGCGGCAAGGCCACATTCGCTTGATTCGCCAAATTCGCGGTCGACAATAAACACTGAGCAAAGCATCTTCCTTTTCTAAAGACAATTAGTCGTCAATTTAGGTCAATTTCTTTTTTCCTCACGGACATATATAATTGACGTTCAATTGACCTTAATTGTCTTCCAATAAAAAAAATCATTCGTCTTTAAGTATTTCCACCAAGTTGTCGATGACATATTGGACATCCTCGTCGCTAAGCTTGGTGTGCAAAGGCAAAGTAATCTCATTCTCGAAGAGATGATAGGCATTGGGGTAATCCTTGATGTCGAAGCCCAAGTTCTTATACGCTGTCATCATCGGCAAAGGCTTGTAATGCACGTTGCAGGCTATGCCACGTTCAGCCATTTTGGTGATGACGGCATTGGTCTCCTCACGGGTCTTGCCCAAGAGGCGCACGAGGTAGAGGTGGTGCGACGAGCAGTGGTCAGCGCCACTATGGTCCATGAGGGCCACCTTACAGTCCTTCAGTCCGGCATTGTAGCGTGCCACAATCTCCTGACGACGTTGCAGCAAGGCATCATAGCGTTCGAGCTGTGCCAGTCCGATGCCGGCCATGTTGCATTTGTACCACGGACCGATGACATCGTACTCCCAGGCTCCGAGTTTCGTCTTGGCGAGGGCGTCCTTGTTCTGTCCATGCAGCGAGAACAGCATGCATTTCCGATACAGGAACTCGTTCCAGGTCTCCCCTGCTATGGCAGGCACGGTGGTCTCGGCATCCATCACCACGGGCTCGTTGCCGAAGGGCAGGTGCCAGGTGAGCGCACCCCCTTCTGCTGTGGTGAGGTTCTTCACCGCATGGAAGGAGAACGAGCTGAAGTCGCCTATCTTGCCCGCTTTCTTGCCGTGCCATGTGGCGCCGAAGGCGTGGGCGCAGTCGGCTGAGACGACGATGCGTCCGATGCGACGTTTCTGCTCTATGATGTCGTAGATTCTGTCGTAGTCGCACACGATGCCAGCCAGATCGACGGGCACGATGACCTTGGTGTGTTCGGTGATGGCCTCGGCCAGTTTGTCGTAGTCCATCTGCACGTTGTCGGCTTGGCTATCCACGAGGACCAGCTTGCAGCCCACATGTTGTGTGACGCTGGCGCTGGCGGTATAGGTGTAAGCCGGCACGATGACTTCGTCGTCGGGACCCACACCGATGAGGCGCAAGGCCAGTTCCATGGCAGCGGTGGCTGAGTTGAGGCAGGCTGTCTTCTCGGTATGCACGTAGGCCGAGATGCGTCTTTCAAATTCTTTAGTCTTAGGACCGGTAGTGATCCAGCCACTGAGGATTGCTTCGGTAGCCATCTTGGCTTCAGCTTCCGTCATATCAGGCGGAGAGAATGGTATATTGCGTAGTTTCATATTCATGTTTTGAAGTAGATTTAATAGTTGTTATTTGCATGAGCAGCGGCATAGCCGCAAATAATTGACGCTTAATTGACCTTAATTGTCTTCCAATAAAAACACAATTGTCTTTCTTTTCTTTTCAAGACAATTAGTCGTCAATTTAAGTCAATTTCTTTTTTCCTCACGGACACACATAATTGACGTTTGGTGACGAAGCACATACACCTTGCTCAACATTTTTAATTTGAAGGATTTTTGGAGCGCAATTCCGATATTTTATCGCATATCATTTTTATTGGCAAACGTTTATTGGAAGCAATCATTTTCTCAAGAGCATCAGCCATTGCCAATGGTTCTACGATGCCATTTTCTACCATCATGTTCGTCAAATATAGCACTCCCGACACCTTGACGTTTTCAAGTATTGCCTTTGCACGAAGCGTTTTGTCGCCTGTAAGCAGCCGGAAATCATTTTCCTTGGCATATAGCATCACCGAGATATCCTCTGGCGAAAGATTGCAGGCACCTCTATATTCTTCCACTTTCTCCATCACACTCAACATTTGCAATCCACTAAGAGAGCGCACCTTCAACGTACCTTCTTTCACCAAAGAGTCCACCGCCTCACGCTGACTTGTCTCAGTCACCTCCTCAACAATTACGTCAAGAGTGTGGAATTCAAGTTGCAACTGAGAGCAAAACTTCAGCAAATCCGCCTCGTAAAGGTCTATCAAGACATTTGTGTCGTTTACCACAATTTCCATTACTACAGCAGATATAGGTTTTCTCTCACTTCGTTTATTGAACAATCCAGCAAGGATGCGGCTTTAGATGCCGAAATCAATTCGCTGGCCAATGCTCTATAAACCAACCGTGCAAAACGAGTGGTATGCTCATCGTTTATCAGACTTTTCTCCACTTCCTGCTTGAATTGAGGTATTGCATTCTTTTTCTTAAAATACGACTGGTAGCGTCTCTGCGTGATCACATTCAGCATAACCGCCTTATACATCAAGGCATCCACACTAATGCCATACTCACGTTGAATCGTGTGCAGTTCCACCAACGAAATATCATGTCGCGACCCACCAATGATTTCTACAAACCTACAACTCGGAATCAGCATTTCATTGGCAAAGACATTACACAACTTTTCCTCATCGGCACCTTCCGAAAAATGGAGCAAAAGATGCCCTAGTTCATGGAAAATGGTCATGCGTTTTCTTTCTGCCGACATTACCTTGTTAATCACAATCACAGGAATATTGCCAGCCTTATTACAGGTACCCGAGAACTTCTTGTCAGCTTCGACCTCGATAATCTTCACGCCATTGCTTTCCAACAACTCAATAGCCGACGCCACGCCATCAATACCGATGTTCCAGTCCCTTCTCAACCTCAAGGCCATATCCCTGGCATCTTTTTCATCCTCCACAAGTACATTGCTGTAGTCAAGTTTCCACAGATTGCCTATACCCAGAATGCTTTCAACTTCAAGGTACTTCTCTATTTCCGAAACGACCAAACACTTTATCGACTCCACCATTTTCGCGCCTAACGACGCCTGTTTTCTAAACTCAAATGCATTCGCATCAATCGTCAAAGTAATCGGGCGGAAGAAGTAATCCATCGGGAATCCTAGAACATTCGACAACAGGATTATCACATCACTCGACGGCATCATCAAAGCCTTCTCATACTTTTCAATAGCAGTTGAAGACACCTTGCCCTCCAATTTGGAGCACAATTCTCTTTGTGACATACACCTGATTTTACGTGCATTAACTAATCTTTTAGCAAAAGTATCTTTCATAATGGAATACATTTTGAGTGTGCAAAAATACAAAAATTATGCAAAATGCACACCATGTTCATGTTTTTTACCGCAAGTTAGGCGATACATTTCAGCCGCTGGTTTGACTGGATAGATAGTAGAGAGCACCTTTGCATCCTTTTGCTATAGCGAATAACCCCTAAATTGACGGTTGCCAGCTGCGCCATAAGTCAGCATGTTGCCGACGGAAACAAAGAAAGAATCCCTTAAGGTTTTGGAAGTTTTGTGACACCTTTTTCACAAAACCTGCAAAACTTTGTCCTATGGAACTTCGCTACCGCTCATTTCCTGGCGGTATTATCGATGCCCCCGCCGAATAATTGACGTTTAATTGACCCTAATTGTCTTCCAATAAAAACACAATCGTCTTCTACAACCCTTCTCACCTTGTCTTTTCAAAGCTCTTGATTACATCTACATACTTTTGTGTTCCCACTTCCTTGGTGAGGTTATCCATGACGAACTGTCGTCCATTCCTACCATATTCCTTGCACAGTTCCCTGTTATTGTAAAGCGTGAGGATAGACTGCTTGAAGGCCTCCTTGTCACCCGCCTTGGTGAAGATGCCGCACTGATGGTCTTCGACGATGGCCTTCAATTCGTTCTCATCGAAGTTGGCCAGCACCGGTCTCGAGGCGCTCATGATGCTCCAAGTCTTTGAAGGCACGCAACCATTTCCGGTTCCAGGTTTGGAAATAACCAACGAGGCATCACCTATTGAGAATACATGACTGACCCGTTGGCGGAATTAAAGTAGTGCATATTTAATATGGCCAATCGGTTTGTTGT
>CALBNP010000204.1 GCA_937896505.1 uncultured Bacteroidales bacterium
GCCTGGAATACGGTTTGCGGACAGACTCAGGAATTTGCTCCCGTCGGGGCGGAATGGTATTTCAATTTGTCTGCTTTCATGGGCAGTCCAATTTCGTTCTTCAGAATGGCTTCCGTAGGCGACACTGTTGTCAAAGGGCACGAATGTCGGATCATTTCCGCGCCGTATGTGAATTTTTTGTATTCGGATGCTCAAAGCGGCAAGCAGTATGTTTATAATGAGGGCAGTGTAGTTTACTGGTACAATGCCATCATCGACGATTTTACTATCTTGTATGACTTTAGCCTTGAAGCTGGCGAAAGCTGGACGATTGAGGTAGATTCTTGTAGTTATTATGTGGAAATACGCTCGGTTGAAGAGGAAACTTGGGAAGGACACACTTATAGAATTCAAAACCTTGTTGAAGAAAATGGTGTGTTCTACGGAAAAATCATTGAAGGCATAGGCTACGAATGTGGCTTGTTTCCCGATTGCACTTCGTGCCATGGAGTGGCGTATGATGGCCAATTCACTGATTTCCTGCGTTGCTATGTTGAAGATGGCGAACAACTTTACCACTCAGGACCTTACGGTTGCGATGAACTTACCTATTGGGATGGCAGCATAGCCGATGCGTATGCTGGCGGCGACGGTTCGGAAGAAAATCCTTATCAGATTGCCAATGCCCCACAACTGGCTTTGCTGGCCAAAGAAACCAACGATGGCACGGGCGGTAATGCTCACTACATACAGACCAACAACATCAGCTTGAATCGAAGTTCCTGGGGTCCTACTTACGAATGGCCCTGCATTGGCAACATCTACGATTATTATTGGATGTATGTGCATTATTTTACAGGCGTTTATGACGGAAATGGCTATTGGATTGACAATATGTGCCAAGGTGTCAACGATTCGATAAGTCAATTGGGAGGACTTTTCGGATTGACGAAAGATGCCGTCATCAAAAACGTTACCTTGAAAAACAGTCATATAAAGAGTAATTATATTGCAGGCGGTATTATCGGTTGTGCTGGTAACACGCAAATCATCAATTGCCACATTTCAAACGTGAGTGTTGAATCAGGTACGGTTGGCGGAGGCATCGTAGGTGTGGCAGGCGTGTCGTTTTTGGATTATCTTTATAGTGCTCAAGGGGAAGGCGGCTGTTATATAGTTGACTGTTCAGCGTCAGGAAGCATTACGAGTTTGAATCATTTTATGGGCTACTACAAAGGTGGAATTGTTGGTGATGTAGATGTATTTTCGGGTGTTGCGTTGGTGAAAGACTGTGTGAACCGTTGTCAATTCGAAGCAAACGGAGGAGATTTAAGTGATGGCGGCATCGTAGGCCATTGTTATAGTCCGGATAACTTGTCGGAAATCGTAGGCTGTGAAAACTATGGCAGTATTAATGCTCAATCTTTAACTGATGCAAATTATAATGGTGGCATTG
>CALBNP010000205.1 GCA_937896505.1 uncultured Bacteroidales bacterium
CCGACTGCACGGCATCCTGCTGGTAGGATAGGTTAGGGGAGAACTGGAGTTTCATGAAATCTGAGGTCTTGGAATTGTAACTATAAACTGTTCGCCTTCAACATCATTGAAAAATACGATGTCGGGTTGCTCTTTCATGGCACGGCGAATGCCAGTTCCTGTGCCTCTATATTTCATCAACTTGGAGGCGAAAGTGTTGATTAAATTGTTGCGGACAACAGCATTTCCCATCTTGATGGATTCAACCGTCTGGCTGTTTGGCAAAGCACCAGGACTAATGATTTCCACCCTGTTGTCAAAAATGAAGATACGGATGGGCGCATTCTTTGAATAATCACGATGCGTCAAGGCGTTTTGTAACAATTCTTCCAATGCAATTCGCGATATTTCCAATATTCCCGTTGAATTGTAGTTTTGCCCTTGCTGGGTATGATGCAATGAAGTATTAAAAAACTTCATTCCATCAACAAACATTTCAGGAATTGTCCCGACAATATCAATGCTGTCCCGATAGTCGGTTCCGGCGGCATCATTTCCGAAAAAAGAAACTGCCTTAATGCAAAAGGCAGGTCTGAACCGTTGTGGATTCTGAGCAAAAAACAGCAAGCCACCTAATGTCAAGCGTCCATTGTTCTCAACATTGATGTTTTTATAAAGCGTTTCCGGCAAATCATCATGCTGGTCATCATCGATTTTTGCAAGATATTCTCTGATTTTGTTCTGATTAAGGTCAGAAATGGAAGTGTATGGAACAATCAATTCATCTACATAAGTCAACCCATTTTGCTGAAATAGCCGAAACAATTCATTGTTATCAGTAAGTTTTCGCTTGTCTCCACCTTGTTTCAGCCAGATAGTTCCATTATTATCTTTGTATGGTTTGGCAAAACCTTCTTCAATGTGTACAATTAAAACATTTCGTTTTGTATCGTCCACATCTAAAGAAAGTGCCTCTGTCGTTATAAATATTTGAGGTTTAACCGAATCTGTTGCAATAGCTGCAATTCTGTTGCCAAATTTTTGCAATTGTGCATAATCAAGTCCGACTATTTCACCTGTCTTGTCTTTTACGCCGAAAATAATGATTCCACCTTTTGAGTTCGACATGGCTATCATTTCTGCTGCAATGGCAGGCTCGCTATCCAGCAATTCCTTGAACTGCACTTTGCTGGTTTCACCTTGGCTGATAATTTCAATTAGTTCTATTGCGTCCATAATCCATATCACCTTTTATAATTCATTTATTAAATGTAAGATTGAAAAATAAAATGCTGATCATTACTTGTTTTTATCGTCATTATTATATTTCTCTATTCTGAAAAGCTTATCTTCTTGAGACAATTTGACGACAAAATTTTCTTCTGCTTTTAATGATTCGGGTAATTTGTCTTCCAATATGGAAGCAATAAATTGAATGTTCTCATTTTTTACCACATCAGCAATTCTTTCCAACTGGTTGTCATGAACCAATTCTTTTTTGTCGTTCAATAAAAAATGCAAACAAGGTATGTTTTCCTGATCAGCAAATTTGGTATAGGCAATATCGAAGCATGATATTTCACCTTGCTTTTTCCCCGAACTAAAATTAGCATTTTTAGGATTAAACTGATAAATGGATTTCCCATTCTTTTCAATTACATCATATATGATAACATATTTTTCTCCGTAAATCTGTTCGGAAATTTCCGAGAAAAGCTTGTTGAATTTCTTCAATTGAACATCTATCTTTTTCTTGAAGTCATCAGCAAACAAATTATCATTTATCGATCTCAGTTCCTTGCTCAATTCATCCAATTTGGTATCAACTTCATCGATTTGGCTAATGATGGATTCGTAATTGCCCTTTGTTTGATAAAGAGCATTTAACTTGCTAATAATCAATTCTAAATCATCGAATGTATCGGAACGGGAAACTTTTTCGGAAAGTGATTTTTCTCGTGCTCTGAATATGTCTAATAAATTTGTTTTTTCCTTAATGGTGCTATATATTATAGGTAATTCTTCACTGACAAATTTTATTTTGTTATCAATCATCTGATTGTGGTATTGAACCAATTCCTCAAAAGATTTTTGAAGGTTCGGAATAAGACTTGAAGCTTGTGCATATATCATCTTCAATTGCGTCAAATCATCATCAACTTTTTGATTTTCAAAGTCTTTTTGTAAATCCAAAATAATATCTCTCCTAAGAGACAAATTTGAAATATCTGAACTGATTCTGTTTATTTGCGATTTGATTTCATTGAGATTTTGTAAATCCTTATCAAGTTCAGGATTGATGTTCAGGCTTTTTTTCTGTTCATTTAATTTTTCAATCTCAATTTCTATGATTTCCAAGGCTGATTTGTATGCGCCTTTTGTCTCTTGTTTTTCCAGCCTTTTTTTAAATTTGGATTCATTCTGAATAGCGGCAGAAAGCTCCTGTTTTCTATGACCGTTGTCAAAATCACAACCGAAGAGATATAAGTTCAATGCCTCATATTCTTCATTGGTAGTATAAGAATCTAATGTTTTGAGTGTATGGGTTAAACTCAATTCATCGTAACGTATATTGTGAGAAATAATTTGTCGGAATGTTGGCTTATTAATATTGATTTGAGGGAATATGGATTCTCCCAATGCTTTTTCGAAGTCTTTTTTAAGGATGTTTTTTCCATTAATGGAGTGAATAGCACTATTCCGATTCAGAAAATTTCTGCTGATTTCAATTTTTCTTGTAGGTTCGTCAAAATCATCTGTCAAGGTAAGGGTGATAACGACTTTATTTTTGACAAGAAAGTCTTTTACAAGATGATAGATTCCCCTTTTACTTTCCGGATCTTGATATATTACATCAGCACTTTTTCCCAAACAAAAGTCAATGAGTTTTAGTACGGTCGTTTTCCCTACATTATTTCCAGTGGTGGTATTCTGGATTGAAGTCTGATCAACAATCAAATTCAGACCTTTATGGAATTTCAATTCTCTAATTACCTTTGAGGGTGTTGATATAAGTAATGATTCTATGAACATAGCTTCACTTCTCCTTTCTCATTTATGATTGCTGCGTTTATCAAATATAGCCAGTCTAAACTCAAGAGCAAAACAGGGAATGTCATTCCGTTTTGCTGTTTGACTTTTGCATATAAATCATCTATGGGTAAATTGCCATAGTTCTGTAAAATGCTAAGGACAATTCCCCCCGTATAATAAATGCAATTTTTTGGATGTATGTTGTCTGATATCAGCATGATTGTTGTTTTTCTGGATTTTCAAAAATTTTACAACGGATAAAAGCATCCACAACGACAATATCCGCACACATGTCTATTTCATCGCTTGTCAAGTCTTCGCAGTTTGCGCTATTGACAACTTCATTTTTCAAATCATTTAATATTGAATCAAATAATTCATCTCCTTTTTTTACAGAAGCATTTTCAAGATAAATTTTATGAATTTTGTTTAATACGAATAGGCTTTTGTTGCGTCCCATTTTGTCGAAAGATTCGTAAATCTTATTTACAGCGTCTTGATATATATTATATTGTGCTATTAAAGCTTTTCTGCTTGACAATTGATTGAATTCAATTTTTTTGTCAATGTCGAATGCAATTGGGGCAATTGCATAATCAATGTCAAGATTCTCATTCGACAGCAATTTTATCACTGTAGTTATGTTCGATTCTATCCTGATAGTTGGAACTTCTTTACCCAATTCTTTCCAAATCAAATCATAAACGGATTTCATTTTGTTGATGTCCAAAGAGCGAATATCATTCAACACCTTTTCTATATCATATATGTCTTTGGTCGGGTCAAATGTTATTTCCGTCGGTACTGTATATGTCTTATTTTTAATATTTTCTGCTGATTTAGCTATGGAAATGAATTTAAAAGAAAATCCATCATATTCCTCATTTGATATTTTATTCAATGAATTTTGGATTTTGGTTTTCGTATTGGTGGCAGAGACCTGAATGATTATCTGGTTTGTTCGGTCGCACAAATCAATACTTTCAACATTCTGATTCTCATCGTTCAGGTTTTTCAAAGACCAACCATAAAGCAGGTTAAAAAAGTCTCTGTAAAAATATTCCGAATGAATGTGATAATCCAAAACATTAAGTTTTCCTCTCAATTCAATTCGTCGTCCTAACACAACGAGTTTTTCATCGATATAATTATAATAGTCTGCTCTATTCATACTTTTCCTCCTTCTTTTATATCGTCTTAAACTCCACCCCCGCATCGCGCATTTGCAGGGCGGTGTTGGTT
>CALBNP010000206.1 GCA_937896505.1 uncultured Bacteroidales bacterium
CTTTTGCTTTACACCGATGGCGTTTCGGAAGCCGAGCGTGCCGACAAGTCGCAATATGGTAATGACCGTTTGATTGAATGGGCAAAATCGAGCCATGCCATCGACGATGAAGAAACCGTTTGCCTGAATCTTTATGCTGATGTCCAGGAATTCGTTGCTGGCAACGAACAGAATGACGACATCACCATCATGTCAATCAAGTTGAAGTGAGGCTGTTAGGCTTGCTCCTGATTCATTATTTCCTGTAAGCGCTTCTCACTCGTTCTTCCAGACCGCGGTCGGGTGTGGGTGCCGGAGCAGCGGCAATCTTGTTGCCCTTGCCGATGAGGATGTATTCGGGGAAGGTTTTCACGTTGTAGGCTTCCAAAAGCAGGATGTTGTTGCCTAGGTCTAGAAGAGGCCAGTCGTAGCCTTTGTCGGCGAATTGCTTTTTGTAGAATTCCATCTTGTCGCGTGTGGCGATGGTGACGATTTGCACGCTGTCGTGCCACTGATTGTGCAATTCGCTCAGCCGCGAGGTCTGTTGTTCGCTGACGGGCGAATAGCCTTCCACGAATTGTAGAAGCACAAGCTGGTTCTTGAAATCCGATAACCTTACTGTGCTGCCTTGCCCGTCTTTGAGATTAAACTCAGGGGCAGAAGTCCCAGGGGCGAGGCGGTTCTGGTTGGCAAAGAAGTCGGTGATGATGGTTCTGTGCTCGGCATATTGCGTGTTCGCCTTCATCTGTTCCAGATGTGCCTTGGCATAGTGGAGGGTTTCGGAGTCGGCATTGCAGAGACCTTGGAGGTTGTAGATAGTGATGAGTTCGGCCAAACGTGGATTACGGGCCATGAAAGGGTCGGTGTTGAGATAATCCTTGAAGGCTTTCGGACCGGTCAAGAAGGCTTCGTTAAGAGCATGAATGTCGTAGGTTGTTTTGTCGAACTGATTGGAAAACAATTCTTTGAATAAGTCGATATAGGCGGTGTTGGTGTAAAGGATGGGTTTGCCGTCGAAATAGTCGTTGACGATTTTCTTGCCGCCATCGGCAGAGATGGCAAGACGGATGGAGGCTTGGCGATAAAGGTTGTAGTTTTTCACGTAGTCCGACTCGATTTCGGGCAGTTCGCTGTTGATGGTGGCTTGGATGGAGTCGATGTAGCGGCTCTGGCGACCTCTGTAAATCTGGTTGATGTGGTCGATGAGATAGTCGTTGGTGATGTTTTCGGAGATGATGATTTGACGGTAGAGGCCTTTGTCGGTGGCATGTTTCACGATGATGGTAGGCATCTCCTTGTCGAAATACGATACGTTTTCCTGTTGCTCGGGCACGATGATCTCGATGTTGTAGGTGGCATTGGGCGACAACACCATGTCAACGCTTTCGAGACCGACGAAGACGCGTGCCGAAAGCGTTTGGCTCAGTTTTCCGCTGAGGAGGAAGTTGCCTTTAGCATCCGACTGGCATTCGGATATCTGTTTCTCCGTTTCGTTGAGGAGGTCTTCATATACATATAAGCGAATCAGCTCGTTAGCCTTGTTTGTCTGGCCTGTGATTGTCACATTTTGGGCTTGTCCTGCGACGAAAAGCAAGCATATAAATAAGGTGAAAATCGTTTTTCTCATGCTTGGAATAACGAGAATCAGGAGAAATTATTGCCTTATTTTATTTCGTCCAGATGCACTTCGTCCAGATGCACTCCCTTCGGCACGAACTTCGAGACGTCGCCGCCGTTCTTGTAGATGTCGCGTACCACGCTCGACGACACGCCCACCAATGCGCTCTCGGTGAGCAGGAAAATGGTCTCCAGTTCGGGATGCAGGCGCTTGTTGGCATGACCAATCATGTTCTCGTACTCGAAATCGCTGCCGCAACGGAGACCGCGGATGATGAATTTGGCGTGTACCTTCTTGCAGAAGTCGGCAGTGAGACCTTCGTAGGATTCCACCTTTACTTGCGGATAGTCCTTAAAGACCTCTTTAATCCATTGTATGCGCGACTCGAGCGGGAAGGTGGAACGCTTCTCGCTATTGACGCCAACGGCGACATATAATTCGTCGAACATGGGTAAGGCACGCAAGACGATGGAACGGTGACCTAAAGTGATGGGGTCGAACGACCCGGGGAATACGGCTATTCTCTTCATTGTTTCGTGATGTTGTTGATAAGCGTGCAAAAGTAGGAAAATTTCTTTTCAAGAATGCTTGATTGAGTTTGCGATTCTCTGATTTCTCAAATTCTTGACAAAAAGCTAAATCTTGATGATCTTGAGGATTTCGGGTCCGAGCACTTCGCGTATGGAGAGGAAAGTGCTTTCGAGGAAGGCTTCAACTTCGTCTTTCCCGACCAAGTTCACTTCGGTGATGCCTTCTTCTTGTTGAGGGTGGGGAAGGAGAGGCTCGCCGGTGGTCATCACGTACCAATAGGTGCGCTTCAGTTCCCACGTCTCGCCGCGCAGGTAGCAATGCCATGTTGAAGGCAGTTCGTGTTCGATTTTCAGTTTGCCGATGCCAGTCTCTTCTTCCACTTCGCGCAAGGCGGCAGCCTCGGGTGTCTCGCCCGCTTCGATGTGGCCTTTGGGAAGGTCGGAGATGCCTTTGCGGGTGATACCCACAAATTTGTCACCCGAAACGATGATTCCGCCGGCTGCAGGTACCAAACGGAAGGTCTTGCGCAGGGCTTCGCCGACGGCGACAGGGCTTACTTGTTGTATCAAAGTCTGGGTTGGGTCGGTGTCGTCGAGCCATTCAGGCAAAAAAATACATAAATCTTCGATGTCGTATGTGTCGGATTCTTGGATAGTTGCGCTTGATTTCAGTTCCTCGCTCTCAATATTTGGGAAAACGAGTGCCTTGTTTTCATGAAAAATCTTGTACATTTGTAGCCAAATTTGAACGTTGTTATTGGACGACAAAGATAGACTTTTATGAAATACGAAGATTCAGCATTGACTTTGGCCCAGCATCTTTTGCAGATTAAGGCCGTGAAACTTAGCCCCAAGGCTCCATTCACATGGGCATCGGGATTGAAAAGCCCCATTTATTGCGACAACCGTGTCACCCTCTCGTATCCAATCGTGCGCACTTTCATCCGTCAGCAGTTCTGCGAGAAGTTGGTGCAGACCTATGGCATGCCTGATGTGATTGCAGGTGTGGCCACAGGAGGCATCGCTCAAGGCGCATTGGTGGCTCAGGAATTGGGCTTGCCTTTCGTGTATGTGCGTTCCGAGAAGAAGTCGCATGGCATGCAGAACCAGATCGAAGGCGTCATCAACCCAGGCCAGTCGGTCGTGGTGATTGAAGACTTGGTCTCGACAGGCAAGTCGAGCCTCTTGGCTGTGGATGCCTTGCGTGAAGTTGGCGCCGAGGTGAAAGGCATGCTGGCTATCTTTACCTACCAGATGCCTATCGCAGCCGAAAACTTCGCCAACAAGAACTGCCAGTTGGTGACCCTGTCGAATTACGAGACCTTGATTCATCAAGCCATCGAAGACGAATACATCACCAAGGAAGACCAACAGTCGCTAATGGAATGGCGCAAGGATCAGCAAGCCTGGAGCGACAAGTGGAGTTGAGATCTTGCTTGGATGATGATAAGTATAGGCTTGTCATCTAATTTTGATGCTTTCTCCAATTTGCAAGGTTGATAATATGGTATTCCTAATCAAATCATATATGATATTTCTTTGATGTCGTAGATGTGCGGTATCTGGGCATCGTCAATAAGTTGAAGCCTACCAAATGTGTCGATGCCGGTCATGTATAGCCTGAGTCTTTGGTCTTTCACCTTGTATTCGGCCCATTCGTGGTAGCGGAATAGCCTGCTGTAATACCTATTATCAATGGCTTGCCGGATTCGTGTTTCGCTCATGGCTTGCTTGCGAGTTTCCTCTGTCAAATTTCCGATGTGCGAAACTAATTCTTTCAGCAGCGGTTCCAAGTCGTAATCTTTTCCAGTAATCATCTTCATGGAAATGGGCCGTGTTGGCCAATCAGCAAATTGCATTTGGTTGACATTCAGTCCAATGCCAATGATGGAACGGATTAAATAACTGCCTCCGATGGTGCTGTTGATGAGTATGCCGCCAAGCTTATGGCCATCGAAATAGAGGTCGTTTGGCCATTTGATTTTGAGTTTCTTGCTAGGCAGGTGCGCATCAAGAACTTCCAACAAGCCCAAGGGAACGAGTTCCGAAAGCATGAACTGGTTGACGGCAGGAAGCCAGCTTGTGTCAATCCCAACGGAGAAGGTGAGATTCATGCCTTTGGCGCTTTCCCAATTATTGCTGCCCATGCCTTTCCCTGCAGTCTGTTCTCCAGCAGCGATGACCTGCCCACTGATTTCTTCTGTGTCTTGCAAGCGTTGCAAGTAGGCATTCGTTGAGTCGATGGTGCTGATATGTAGGAAAGTGAAGTCCTTCATTTGACTGTTTCTGTTGCCCAAAAATACGGTATTTTCAAAAAATGACAATTTTTTTGTGTCTATTTGATTTTTTTTTTCGACTTTTGCAGTATTAATCAACAAAAATGTATCAATATGATTAGAAAATCTATCCTTACTTTAGTGCTGTTGGCCTTAATAGGTGGCGTAACAGCTCAGTCCCTGCAATTTGAGTGGGAAGGCAAAGTGTTTGCCGATGATGAAGAAATCGTCTGCATCAACGATGAATATGGCATTGGTGAGATTATCCAACACATGCAAGTCCGAAATTTGACCGCTAACGCCATGAATGTTATTATTGAGAAGGAAATTGTTAAGGATTTGCCAGGAACTTCGAATTCGTTTTGTTTTGGACTTTGCTATGGTCCAGAGACATTTATTGGTAATCCTGTTATGATAGAAGCTGGTGACGTTTGTGGAGCGGGCGATCTTTCGTTCCATGCCAGTTTTTTTGATTTGGAAGGCAACGTATATGAAGGTACTGTGGTCGTGAGGTATTATGCATACGATAGAGCCAATCCTGACAACAAGATTAGTGTTGTTGTGATTTTCGGCTATGGCGCAGGCGTTGGTGTTGAAGAAAACGTCGCAGTCATGGGACATGCCTATCCAAATCCAGCATCGTCAGTTGTGCGTTTCAATGTCGAAGGCGTTGCAAATGCCAACATCGCAATCTACAACCTTCTCGGCCAGGAAGTGCTGAATCAGAAAGTTGAAGCTGGTCAAGCTACCATTTCGGTTGCCGACCTCGAAAAAGGAATTTATTTCTGCAATCTGGTCGTTAACGGCAAAACCGTTTCAACCGAAAAGCTGGTTGTGAAATAATAGAGTGTCGAAATTTCAATACGCAAGAAGGCATCGCCGTAAAGGTGATGCCTTCTTTTTTGCCAAATAGGTGTTGCTATTCAGGCCATCCCTCTCTCAATCATGGCGATGATGGTCTCGATGTCATCGTCTTCTTGGTTCTTGTGCGGGTCGAATTCCGATTTCAGGTTGTATCCCCACAGGCGAGCGAAGCCTTGGTAGAAGAACGCCCTGAACTTGCCGCGCAACTGCTGGACGACTTCGTATGACGAGTCGCCAGTCTCGCGGTCGATGAGCCGGATGAGGATGAGGCCTTGGCTGAAGTTGAGGTTTTTCAGTTCTTCGGTGTATCGCTCCGTGAGGTCGTCTTCGGCTTTTTTCATGAGTTCGCGGCGTGCCGATGCCGTCTTCTCTCTTGCCAACAAACTGTCGTATTCGTGCATCATCTTTCTCGCAATGAGGGCGTAAGGATACACCTTCTTCACATTGAAAGCCAAACGTTGGCCGCTTTTCGTTTCAATGATCTGGTTGTAGCGTTGCATCAAGTCGATATCTACTTCAGGCAGGTTGACCGTCAGCAAAGTGTCGCCATTTTCAAGAATCTGGGCATAAACCACATGAACGTCGCTGCGGTCTTCCGAAAAACTGACTACGGCAGGTTGTGGTTTTTCGATGGACTTTGGTATCTGCTTGATGCGAATGACAGTTGGCTTACTGACTAATTGCGCGAAACTTGTTGAAGCCAAAAATGCAAGTGCTATGATGAATGCAGTCTTTCTCATGTCGTGTGTTGCTTTTGTTGTTTGAATAGCAATGATTGTGCCAAAAACAGCAATGGGACGCGATTTTGTCGTGTCCCTTCGTTTATTGTGTTGTTTATGAACTCATTGTTCAGTCGCCAACATGGAGTTTCGACAGCCCGGATTTCTCGAGTTTTTCCTTGGCATAGGCCAAATCTACAACCAGTTCCTTGGCCTTGATGTCGGAAGGCATCTCGAACATGGCATCGTTGAGGATGGCTTCCATGATGGAACGCAGACCGCGCGCACCAACCTTGAATTCGATGGCTTTCTCAACCACATAGTCAAGCACTTCTTCTTTGATGACGAGGTTGATGTGGTCCATGGCAAAGAGTTTCACGAATTGTTTGACGATAGCGTTCTTCGGTTCGGTGAGGATGCGTTTCAAGGCCTCTTTGTCGAGTGGGTTGAGATGGGTGATGATGGGCAGACGACCGACGATTTCGGGGATGAGACCGAATTTCTTCAGGTCGGCTGGGGCGAGGTATTGAAGCATGTTTTCCTTGTCGAGCGCTTCGCCATTGGCGCTGCCGTAGCCGATGGTATTGGTGCGTTTGCGCGACGCGATGATGCGGTCGATGCCGTCGAAGGCGCCTCCGGCGATGAACAGGATGTTTTTCGTGTTGACGGGAATCATCTTCTGTTCAGGGTGTTTGCGTCCGCCTTGTGGCGGCACGTTCACCACGGTGCCTTCAAGCAGTTTCAGCATGGCTTGCTGCACGCCTTCACCCGAAACGTCGCGGGTGATGCTTGGATTGTCGCTCTTTCGGGCAATCTTGTCAATTTCGTCGATGAAGACGATGCCTCTTTCGGTGGCGGGAACATCATAGTCGGCGGCCTGCAGCAACTTGACGAGGATGTTCTCCACATCTTCGCCCACATAGCCGGCTTCGGTGAGCACGGTGGCATCGGCGATGGCAAAGGGCACATTCAGCATCTTGGCGATAGTGCGAGCCAACAAGGTCTTGCCAGTGCCGGTTTCGCCAACGAGGATGATGTTCGACTTCTCGATTTCGACCTCGTCGTTGTCAACTTTTTGGCTGAGACGCTTGTAGTGGTTATAGACGGCTACTGCCAAGGTGCGTTTGGCTTCGTCTTGTCCGATGACATATTGGTCAAGAAAGTTCTTGATTTCCAATGGCTTCTTTATGGCGTAACCTTTCATGCCAGAGGACATCCGGTTTTCATTGAATTGCTCTTTGACGATAAGGTGGGCTTGCTCGGCGCAACTGTCGCAGATTTGTGCGTCAAGACCTTGAATCAGCAGCCTGACATCGGCAGCTTTCTTTCCACAAAAGGCACAAACGCCTGTCTTTCTTGTGGCCATGACTTATTTCTTGATGAGTACTTCGTCAATCATGCCGTATTCCTTGGCTTCGGCAGCGGTCATCCAGTAGTCGCGGTCGGAGTCGGCCCACACCTTGTCGTAAGGTTGGCCAGAGTGCTTGGCGATGATTTCGTAAAGTTCCTTTTTCAGTTTCTGAATCTCGCGAGCGGTAATCTCGATTTCGGTAGCTTGGCCTTCCACACCGCCCATGGGTTGGTGAATCATGATGCGAGAGTGGGGCAGTGCCGAACGTTTGCCTTTGGCGCCTGCGCACATCAGCACGGCAGCCATCGAAGCGGCCATGCCGGTGCAGATGGTAGCCACATCAGGGCCAATGAATTGCATGGTGTCGTAGATGCCTAAGCCTGCATAAACGCTGCCGCCAGGTGAGTTGAGGTAGATTTGGATGTCGCGTTTCGGGTCGGTCGATTCAAGGAAGAGCAATTGGGCTTGGATGACGTTGGCTACATAGTCGTCGATGGCAGTGCCAAGGAAGATGATGCGGTCCATCATCAAACGTGAGAAGACGTCCATTTGGGCGATGTTGAGCTGGCGCTCTTCGATGACGGTAGGTGAGATGTAACCTCCGCTGTTGCTGATTCTTGACATGTATTGTTCAAGACTTAATGGGTTAAGTCCCATGTGTTTGGTAGCATACTTGAAAAATTCGTTGTTCATAATGATTTTGTTTTTTAATGTTGAAAAAAACCAAAGGTTCAAAAGGGCATGATGACCCATCTGAACCTTTGGCGATGGTTTATTGATTATTTTCTTTCTTCTTCGAGCTTCTTGATGAAGTCGGAGTAGGAGATTTCAGGGAAGTTGATGTTCATCTTGCCTTTCAGGAAAGAAGTCATCTTGATGTCGGCGAGCTGGTTCTTCAGCTGTTCGGTCTGTTCGCCTTCCTTGAGGTAGTTGGCGGCAATCTTGTCGAGGTTGGCCTTCATGTCGTCTTCGAGGGTGTTGTAGTCGATGCCAGGGAAGATTTGCTTGACGACGAAGTCTTTCAGTTCGGCATCGGTCACCACGAGTTCCATGTTGTCCTTCACGATGGCGTCTTCGATGAACTGCCAACGCAAGCCTTTCACATAGTTTTCTTCGTAGTTCTTCTCGACGTCTTCCATGCTGATTTCGCCACGGCTGTTTTCAACGATCCAACGCTTCAGGAATGCGTCAGGCAGGTTGAATTGGACGCCAGCCACCAGTTCGTCAATCATCTTGTTGAAGAGGATGCGGTCGGTTTCGGCTTCGTATTGCTTTTCCATTTCTTCCTTGACGAGGGCCTTGAAGGCATCGAGGTCGGCGATTTCCTTGTCGGGGAACACCTTCTTGAAGAATTCTTCGTTCAGTTCGGGAGTTTCCTCACGGATGATGTCGTCGATAATGATGTTATAGTCGCTATCGGCAGGAGCATTTTCGCCGAGGAGTTTCTGTGCAGCTTCTTCCGAGTTGAGGCCATCCTTGAAGTTGAAGATGAATTCGGCACCGACTTCCTTGCCGATGAGTTTCTTCTTTCTGGTCTTGGCGGTGATGGTCTTCAGGTCGAAGAAGAATCCGTCTCTTTGGAAACCACCTTCCACTTCCTTGCCGTCTTCGGCTTCGCGAATCTTCAGTTCCAGACGGTCGTTTTCTTCGACGGTTTCAGGATGAGAGACGTTAGGGTTGCGCTTGACGAGGTTGTCGATGGTTTCTTGGATTTCCTTTTCTTCAGGAACAACGTGATAGAAATCGACCATGGTGTTGCTGAGGTCGTATTTGATTTCAGGACGGATGGCGGCTTCAAACCAGAATTCCATGGTTTCCTGATGTTCGAGGTCGGCAGGATTTTGCTGGTCAGGGTCGCTGAGCGGGTAACCGATGAGGTTGAGGTTGTTGTCAACGATGTGCTTGTTCAGGCCTTCCGAAACGAGGTCGTTCAGCACTTCCATCTTGGCTTGCATGCCATACATTTTCTTCACCATGCCCATTGGGACCATGCCTGGACGGAAACCAGGAACATTGGCCTTCTGACGCATTTTCTTCAACGAATCGTTTACTTTTGGTTCGTAATCTTCCTTAGCTACGCTAATCTTGATGGAGACAAGTTGCTCTCCCTTTTCTGTCTGTGTGATATTCATTATTTATTGTGCTTTGTATTTCTAATATAGTCTCTAAACTCTATTTTTTCAACCTGTGGTGCGTTTTTCCACCATATAACCTTTTTCAGATGCGATGAATCGCCTCTCTACAACCCATCACCCATCACCATTCACCTAAAATAACCGTGCGGATGAAGGGACTCGAACCCTTACTTCTCTCGAAACTAGATCCTAAGTCTAGCGCGTCTACCAATTCCGCCACACCCGCGTGTGATTTTTGAGGGCGCAAAGATACAACTTTTATTTATATATAGGTATAAGATTTACTTTTTCACATCCAAGGCGTCTCTCAACGCATTTCCGATGAGCATGAAGGCCAACACCAAGAGCATGATGGCGATGCCGGGAAGGATAGCGAGATAGGCAGCATCCAAGATGATGAAGGCGTAGTTTTCCTTGATCATGCTGCCCCATGAGGGCATGGGAGGCTGCACGCCGATGCCCAAGAAACTGAGGCCGGCTTCCAAAAGGATGGCGGATGCGAAATTGGCCGCCGATACCACGATGATGGGGTTGAGGATGTTGGGCAAGATGTGACGGAAGATGATGCGCAAATCCTTGAAACCCAAGGCGCGTCCCGCTTCCACGAAGGTGGTCTCGCGTATGGAAAGGATTTGTCCGCGGACGATGCGTGCCACTTCAACCCACATGGTAAGTCCCACAGCGATAAATACTTGCGCGATTCCCTTGCCTAAGGCGAAAGTGATGGCGATGACCAAAAGCAGGGTAGGAATTGACCATACCACATTGATGAACCAAACCACCACATCATCGACTTTGCCACGAAAGAATCCGCCCAAGCTGCCTATCACGATACCGATGAGCAGACTCAGCAGCACGGCGATGAAACCAACCGTAAGGCTGATGCGAGTGCCCAAGACAAGGCGGCTGAGAAAGTCGCGGCCAAACTGGTCGGTGCCAAGGAGAAACTTCTGGTGTTTCACGCAATACCTATTAATATATTGCTCGGCTTCAGCTGATGAAGCGAATGACTTTCTCGCAATTTCTTGGTTGCTGATGGTCTCCGACTTGGGGTGGCTTGATGGCTCTGGATTGAACTGATAGATAATAGTGTTGTCTTTCTGCACAACGATGCTGTCGAAAGGCATGTAGGTGCAATCGTCGGGACGACCATAGAGCAGCCTTTGGAAAAACGAAGGCTGAGGCGATGGCATTTCCTTTGGGATGAGTAGCATATCAACTTCGAAACCGGGTTTTTGCGTGCTGAGTTCGAGCAGCTGACGGTTGGCGTTTGGCGTGGCGTCGGGAATGAGATAGTAGGCTAAGATGGCAACGATGGCAAACAACACGACAAAGGCAGTGGCAATCATTCCCAACTTGTTTTTGCGGAATCGTTGCCAAGCAATCGTCTGTGGCGACAGAGTCTTGTCGTTTGAGGAAGCCATGTCTCTTTTCCTTATTTGATGTTTTGCTGCTTGCACCAGACTTTCATCACGAAACGGTGGGGCAGCATTTTGATGAGTACGACTTGGGCCCGAGCTACGAAACCATAGGTGCTGATGTCACGTCCGCGTTTTAGGTCACGCCACCCACGGGCCACCAAGTCCTTGGGATCGTACATGGCATTGAAGTAGGTGACACGGTCGTGCGTCGTTTTCGTGTTGGCGACATCGAAAAACTCGGTTTTGGTCCAGTAAGGGCAAAGTGCTGTGACAGTGATGCCTTGTGGACGCAACTCGGTCCACAAACTGCGGCTGAAGCTGAGCACGAAGGCTTTGGTGGCCGCATATTCGCCGATGTAAGGCACGGGCTGGAAGGCGGCAACCGATGCAATGTTGAGTATCTTGCTGCCTCGTTTCATGTATGGCAGGCAGATGTAACACAAGTCCATGAGAGCCTTGCAGTTGAGTGCCAGCATGTGGTCGGCTACGCTTTGTGGGATGTCTTGCACGGCTTGGAACTTGCCATAGCCGGCGGCATTCACCAAAAGGACGATTTCGACATCTTCGTCTTTTAGCAGATGGCTGAAATCGGTGAGACTGTTGACGTCGGTCAGGTCCATGGGCAGGCAACGCACTGTCTGTTTGCTCAGTTCTTGTGCGAGAGCCTCTAGGCGTTCGGCACGTCGGGCGATAATCCAGAGTTCATCGAAATTGAATTGCTGTGCAGCAGTGCGGGCGAATTGTTGCCCCATGCCGCTCGATGCGCCTGTTACTATGGCTACCTTTTTCATTTCCTATGGAGATTTAGTGTTGCTTTGTTTGCAGTCTGTTGCGATAAATGAGCTTTGAGTTGGCAAAAATACTATTTTTGCGGCAGATTATTGACCTATGAGAAAAAGAAAAAAGATTGTGGCTCTCGTTATCTTGTCACTTTTTGTGATAGGTTTTGCCATGCTTTATATTTTTGGACCCGTTGTAGGTCCCATGCCTTTGTGGCTCTCGGTGTTGCCGCCGTTAGTGGCCATCGTGATGGCTCTGTTGGTGAAGGAAGTGTTGTCGTCGTTGTTTGTGGGTATCCTTTCGGGCGCTTTTATCATGGCATTGTATGCGGGCAGTAGTCCGGCCGAGGCATTGGGTGGCAGCGTGTTGCGTGTAGTGGATACCTATATCGTTGGCTCTGTGTTTGATGCCGATCATGTGCAAATCATCGTCTTTACCTTGCTGATTGGCGGAATGGTACGTATCATCACCGTCAATGGCGGCATGCAAGGCATTGTCAATTGGCTGTCACGAAAAGCGAAGTCAGCAAGGTCTGGGCAACTGATGACTTTCCTAATGGACCTTTGTGTCTTTTTCGACGACTATTCCAACACCTTAGTCGTGGGCAATACGATGCGGCCTGTGACTGACAAACTGAAGATTTCGCGCGAGAAACTTTCGTATATCGTCGATTCTACTTCGGCTCCGGTAGTGGCAGTGGCTTTCGTCACCACATGGATTGGGGCAGAACTGAGTTATATCCAACAGGGTATCGAGGCGGTCGGCATGCAGACATCGGCCTATTCGGTGTTCTTCCATTCGTTGTCCTACAGTTTCTATCCTTTCCTCACCTTGGTCTTCGTGCTGATGCTGATTCTGAGTGGCCGCGATTTCGGGCCTATGCTGAAAGCGGAACGGAAAGCACGTATGGCAGAACAGACTGTTGAAAATTCCTCGGAATCAGGACCTAAATCAGCGCATATCATTGATGCTTTGGTTCCGTTGCTGGTGCTGATTTTCGGTACTATTGCCGGGCTTATAGCAACAGGTTACGAGGCCACGGTTTGGAATAGTGATGTGAGTTTCTTTTCCAAGCTATCTGATACGATAGGTCGGGCCAATTCATTTCAGGCATTGCTGTGGTCGTCGATAGTGTCGCTGTTGGTTGCCGTGGTAATGACTATGATGCGTGGCAACATGACATTTGTCAAACTGATGGAAGAAATGATTGAAGGCTTCAAGACTATGTTCAATGCTATACTGATTCTCACTATGGCTTGGTCTATCGCTTTGGTTACCGAGGACATGCACACGGCTGATTTCGTCACCCAGCTGCTTCTGAAATGGTCACTCTCTCCAGCCTTGGTGCCTGTCCTGACTTTCGTACTGGCTTGCCTTATCGGTTTTTCGACAGGCACTTCGTGGGGCACTATGGCTATCCTTTATCCTCTGATTCTGCCCACCTCGTGGCTGCTGTGCCAAGACCAAGGTCTTTCGGTTGAGGCTTCAATGCCGCTGTTCTACAATGTAGTAGCTTCGGTGATGGCAGGTGCTGTCATGGGCGACCATTGCTCACCGATTTCCGATACTACGATAATGAGTTCGATGGCTTCGGGCTGCAATCACCTCAGCCATGTGGGAACGCAGATGCCGTATGCCCTCACTGTGGGTGGCGTGGCATTGATAGTGGGTGTGGCACCTTCTGCTTTCGGCTTGCCTTCATGGATGGCTTTCATTCTCGCCATTGCTGCGTTGGCTGCTATCGTGCGTTTTGTAGGCAAGAAAGTGGTTTGATTTTTTTTGTATTTTTGCAACGCTATTGAACATCGTGAATACTGACCTCAAATATCAAATTGCCTTGACGCTTCTGCCTGGTGTTGGCGACATCATCGGGAAGAAGTTCGTCTCTTATTGTGGCAGTGCTGAAGCCATCTTCAAGGAAACACGCAAGTCGCTGGAAAAGATTTCGGGTATGCGCGAAGCAACCATCGAGGCCATTTGCAAGCCGAAGGAATACTTGAACCGTGCCGACGATGAACTAAGGTTCGTCGAGGAACATGGAATCCGCCCGATTTTCTATCTCGATGCCGATTATCCGCGTCGCCTCTTGCAGTGCGACGACAGCCCGTTGATGCTTTATTATAAAGGTAAGGCTAACCTCAATGCCAATCGGGTGGTGGCTATCGTTGGTACACGTAACATTACAGAATATGGCAAGGAAAACTGCTTGCAGCTGGTTGAGGATTTGGTTGCTGACAATGTTTTGATTGTCAGTGGTCTGGCTTACGGTGTGGATACTGCCGCCCATAAGGCCTCGGTGAAAAACGGTATCCCAACGGTAGGCGTAATGGGTTGCGGCTTGCAGCAGGTCTATCCTGCCGTGAACAAGAAGTTGGCCGCCGACATGATTGAACAGGGTGGGGGCGTGCTTACCGAATGTATGAGCGGCACTTCGCCCGATCGGGAGAACTTCCCGCGTCGCAACCGCATCATTGCGGGCATGGCCGATGCTGTGGTGGTCATCGAGTCGGCGCTTAAAGGTGGCTCGCTCATCACCGCCGACTTGGCCAACAACTACAGCCGCGATGTGTTTGCCTATCCGGGTCGTGTCATGGATATCTACAGTCAAGGCTGCAACTACCTGATTCGCACCAACCGCGCCCACCTGATGGAAAGCGTGCAGAACCTGCGCTATGTGATGGGCTGGAATGTGGAGGCTAAAGTGGAAAAACAGACGGTGATGTTCCGGGAATATACTGAGGAAGAGAAACTCATCATGGACAGCTTTGGCTCGAATGCAGTCGTGGGGCTGGACGACATCATCGTCAATTCAGGCTTGCCCACTACAAAGATAGCGGCCATCTTGCTGAGTCTCGAATTCGATGGCGTGCTGATGGCATTGCCTGGAAAACGATACCAAAAATGCTAACTATGAGGGGAAAAGTGATCAAATCGACGGGAAGCTGGTATATCGTTTTGGATGACGATGGTCGCCAATGGGAGTGCCGATTGAGAGGCAAAATCCGCTTGGATGGCTTGCGTTCCACCAACCCCGTGGCTGTGGGCGACAATGTGGTTTTCGAGCAAGAACCTGGCAAGGAGACGGCGGTCATCAAGAGCATCGAGACGCGTAATAACCTGATTGTCCGCAAGTCAGTGAACTTGAGCAAGGCTTCGCATATCATTGCCGCCAATGTGGATTTGGCCATCGTCGTGGCAACCATTGCCCAACCGCGCACTTCTACAGGTTTTATCGACCGTTTTTTAGTCACAGCCGAAGCCTATCACATTCCTACAGCATTGATTTTCAATAAGTGTGACCTGTATTCCGAGGATCAAATCGGCGACATGTGCGTGCTGATGGAATATTACCAAAGCATTGGCTACACCTCGTTCGGCGTTTCGGCCAAGACGGGCTTCCAGATTGATGAGTTATGCGACCTGATGCGTGGCAAGATATGCCTTTTCTCGGGCCACTCGGGCGTTGGAAAGTCGGCTTTGGTGAATGCCCTCGACCCGAATCTGAATGTCCGCATCGGTGAGATTTCGGATGTGCACGAGAAAGGCAAACACACCACCACCTTCGCCGAGATGCATCATCTTGACTTTGGTGCATGGATTGTGGATACGCCTGGCATCAAGGAATTTGCGTTATACGACCTTGAGAAAGAGACGCTTGCACAGCGTTTTCCCGAAATGCGTGAGCTGATGAGCGAATGTCGTTTCAACAACTGTACCCACATGCATGAGCCGGGTTGCGCCGTGAAGCAAGCCTTGGAAAATGGCGACATCGCCGATTGGCGTTACGTCAACTACCTCCGCATGATGAACGATGAAGACCACGATTCGGTGAAGGACGAAGGGTGATGGGTTGAAAAAATACATTCAATTTCAGCGAGAAAAAGGAATATTGCATACTTTTGCAACAAATATGAATAGTTATGGCAGTTATTACTATAGAATATGACGGACGAAGTACGGCAATAAAGAAGCTTATTGAAGTGATTCTATCTTTGGGCGCTAGGCAGGTGAAGCCAGAACCCAATGAAATCACCAAAAAAGCTATTCAAGATGCGATGAACGGCAATGTCATCCATTGTGATAGTTTTGAAGATTTTGTCAAGAAGGTCCACGAATGAGAAGCATTGACTTTACTGGACAATTCAAGAAAGACTTGAAAAAAGCCATCAAACGAAACTTACCTGAAGAACTTTTGTTTGAGGTCGTTAAGATGCTGGCTGAAGATGTTGAATTGCCTACAAAATATCATGATCACCCTCTGATAGGAGACTATATTGGTTGTCGTGAATGTCATATTCAACCAGATTGGTTGCTTGTTTATCGAAAAACAGAAGATGGGTTATTACTCATCTTGTTCCGTACGGGAACGCATTCTGATTTGTTCTAGATAGCAATTAGTTAATTGTCTTTATTGTTTTAGCCATCGCTTTGCCTTGAATCACGCCTATAATCTGATTTTAGGAACGATGCAGTCTGTTCCGGAATGAAGCGGAACTTCCTGTTAAGCATAATTCGTTGATTTTGTTCGTGTAAAGATAAATAAAATATATCAAAGCAAATAAAAATCGGGACTTTCCCCATATTTGCTGCTGAAAATCGGAGGTGTTGCAAATAAAATCCTTGGTTTTAATTCATAAATCATTACCTTTGCGGCAAATAAATCAATTCATTGCTATGACAGGTAATTTTTTGAGTGTCAAATATTCATAATGTGAAAAATATGAACATTGCCCTATTTGGAAAGAACCTCGCGTCCGATAATGGCGTCTATATGAAACAACTCCTCGAACTGCTTCGTGATAGAGATTGCAATTTGTTGATATACAGTAATTTTATTGACCAAATCAAGGACTTTGTTCCTAAGGGATTGCAATACGGGCATTTCGCTACTTATGCCGATTTGAAAGGTCGTGCCGATATGCTCTTTTCTATCGGTGGCGATGGCACCATCCTCGATGCCGTGCCTTTCGTGCGTGACTCGGGTATGCCGATTCTGGGTATCAACATGGGTCGTTTGGGCTTCTTGTCTTCGGTGCCGAAAAACGAAATCCAAGCGGCTCTGGACAATGTGCTGGCGGGACGTTTTACTACCGAACGGCGCACCTTGCTCGAATTGGTCTCACCCGACAATGTGTTTGGCGAGGTGAAATATGCCTTGAACGAACTCAACGTGATTCGCAATCCCGAACATTCGCTTCTGGCCATCAAGGTTTGGGTTGACGACAAGTTCCTGAATACCTATTGGGGTGATGGCATCTTGCTCGCAACACCCACTGGCTCAACGGCTTATTCGCTCAGTGCGGGAGGTCCTATCCTCGCTCCAAATGCACATGATTTCGTCATCACGCCTATTGCCGCCCACAACCTGACGGTGCGTCCGGTAGTCATCCCCGACGACAGTGAAGTGCGCATCTCTGTGGAAGGCCGCGAGAAACAGTTCGTCTTCAGCATGGACTCACACACTTGCGCGTTGCCCACTTCGGTGGAACTGGTGGTGCGCAAGGCCGGTTTCTGCATCAACCTCGCTAGAATGGAAGGCGACGATTTCTTTTCCACTATCCGTAACAAATTAATGTGGGGAAAAGACAATAGAAATTGATTTCTGTCGTTTCAAAGGAAATTTTTCATACATTTGCACGCTTTTTTTGAATAGGTGTATGCTGCAATTATTGTGTGCACCGAAAGAAGAGGCAGAAACGATTTTTAATATGTTTAAGAGACTTCGCTTTTTATTGATTATCAGTTGCTTGTCGGTTCTTGTAAAGGCACAAGCCCAATTTGACGCACCCAAATCTATCGAACTTGGTCCCCACGGAGGCATGAGTTATTATATCGGCGACCTCAATCCAGCCAAGCATTTTGCCCAACCAAGTTGGCAGGCAGGCTTGACGGTACGTTACAACCAAAGCAACCGTTGGGTCTATCGTCTTGACTACACTTATGCCAACGTGCAGGCTTCCGACGAGGTCATCAAGTGGCGCCCTGAACGTGGCTTGAATTTCCATTCAACCATTCACGACATCAGCCTTTTGGTGGAATTCAACTTCCTTGAATATTTTACGGGCAATCCCAAAAAGAACTTCTCGCCTTATCTGTTCGCGGGTGTATCTGGATTCATGTATAATCCATGCCATGTCACTGATTCGTCGTTAGTTGCGCTTCGTCCATTGCAAACCGAAGGCAAGAGCTATTCGAAGTTCAACTTCTCGATTCCATTTGGATTTGGTTTCAAGTTGTCGCTGTCGAAACACGTCTGCGCCGCGTTGGAATGGCGTTTGCACAAAACCTTCACCGACTATCTCGACGATTGTGGTGGCGTGTATCCTAATCGTGCGGGTTCACATAATCTCTTGGAAACTGTTCCCACTGTTGACCAAGATGTTTATGATAACTATACCGACCCCACAGGAAACTTCGCAGCAGGAATGCAACGCGGCAATTCGTCGTATAAGGATTGGTACGGCATTGTGGGTGTGTCGATTACATGGAAATTTAACCTGCCCGATACGAGAGGCTGTAACCTTAGCAAGTTCTGAACATGGAATTGAAAGACCAAATCAATATCGAGCGTCTGCCCAAACACATAGCCATCATCATGGATGGCAACGGTCGCTGGGCCAAGGAACGTGGCAGGCAACGCCTCTTCGGTCACCAAAGTGCCATCCAGTCGGTTCGTGACGTGAGCGAAGGCTGTGCCGAACTGGGTGTGGAATATCTTACCTTGTACGCATTTTCGACCGAAAATTGGAACCGTCCTGTGGCTGAGGTTACGGGACTGATGACCTTGTTGGCGCAAACCATCAAAAACGAAGTGGTTACGCTGAACAAGAACAATATCCGCCTTAATGCCATAGGTGATTTGAAAAGTCTTCCAAAGTCGAACTACGACATGCTGATGGAAGCCATCGAAGAGACGAAAGGAAATACCCGCATGACCCTAACGCTTGCATTGAGCTATTCGGGTCGTTGGGACCTCATGCAGGCCTCGCGCCGCATGGCCGCCGATGTTGCGGCGGGCAATATCAAGCCTGAAGAAATCACACAAGATACGATAGACAATTACCTTTCCACAGCGGGAATCCCTGATCCTGAGTTGCTTATCCGTACCAGCGGAGAAGAACGCATCAGCAATTTCCTGTTGTGGCAACTGGCTTATTCCGAGCTTTATTTCACTCCAAAATATTGGCCTGATTTCCAAAAAGCCGACCTCTATGAGGCCATCTTGAACTATCAACGCCGCGAACGCCGCTTCGGCAAGACGAGCGAACAGGTCGCAAAATAATGAACAACGAATGAAAAGATATTTACGATACTTTTTCTTGGCTTTTTTGGCCATGCTGATGACGGGCAACAGCTTGCTCGCGCAAATACAGATTGGCGACGACCTTTCGGAAATCGATTACGCTAACCCAAAGGAATATGAAATTGGCGGAATCACGGTTGAGGGCGCGCGATTTGTCGATGGCACGATGCTTGCTATGCTCTCAGGCCTGAAAGTGGGCGAAACAGTCAAGATTCCTAGCGACGATTTCTCAACGGCCATCCGCAAGATTTGGGACCAAGGTCTCTTCGAAGATGTGTCAATCAATGCCACCGATTTCGTTGCCGATAAGGTGTTCCTGCAAATCGTCATCACTGAACGTCCTCGCGTGTCGAAGTTCTCGTTCACTGGCATCAAGAAATCGGAAGCCGACGACATCCGCAACAAAATCAACCTTTCGCGCGGCGATATCGCTACAGACCATTTGTTTACGAAAACGACCCGAATCATTGAAGATTATTATTACGAGAAAGGCTATCTGAACGCAACAATCGACATTGAACAGACAGCCGATACGGTCCGCCCCGACTATATCGATCTTGTCATCCATGTGGATAAGGGCGCCAAGGTGAAAATCGGGAAGATTAATATTTATGGCAACGAGAGCCTCTCTGATTCACAAATCCTTGGTGCCATGAAGGATACCAAGCAACGTGGACATTTCGATCCACTTAATCCTCTCGGTCCGATGATTGTGAATGCTGTCGCCGATTTGGTTACACTGAAACCTCTGAGCGCCGTCAATGAAGTTGAAGAGTATTTTTATGATAATTATCGCCCACGTATCTTCAAGACATCCAAATTTTTGGAAAAGAAATACAAGGAAGACAAGGCGAAAATCATTGAAAAGTATAATGCCAAAGGCTATCGTGATGCCATTATCACGCGCGATTCCGTCTATCGCATTGACGACAATAATATCGGTATCGATCTTGTCATCGACGAAGGTCCGAAGTATTATTACCGCAACATCAATTGGACGGGCAACACGAAATATTCAAGCGAGACGTTGAACAATTTGCTGGGCATCAAGAAAGGCGATGTATATAATAAGGAGTTGATGGAGAAAAACCTTACTTATAGCGAGACGACATTGGATGTCAGTTCGTTGTATATGGACGATGGTTATCTTTTCTTCCAGGTGAATCCTGTCGAGGTGGCTGTCGAGAACGACTCGATTGACTATGAAATCCGCATCCATGAAGGCAAGCAGGCGCGCATCAGCAATGTCTCCTTGTCGGGCAACACCAAGACCTACGACTATGTGGTGCTTCGCGAACTTTATACGCGTCCTGGCAACTTGTTCAGCCGTAGCGACGTCACTCGTACGATTCGTGAATTGGCTACGTTGGGCTTCTTCAACCAGGAATCCATCAATCCTGACATTAAGCCGAACTATGCCGACAACACCGTAGATATTGAATATCAAGTGGAAGAAGCTGCTGCCGACCAAATCCAGTTCTCGGCAGGTTATGGCTATCAGATGTTGATGCTGCAACTCGGTTTGCAGTTCTCCAACTTCTCCATGAAGAACTTGTTCAAGAAAGACGCATGGCGACCCATTCCGGGTGGCGATGGCCAAAAGCTTTCGCTGAATGTGACCACATACGGCACGCGCTATATCAACTATGGCATTTCGTTTACCGAGCCTTGGTTGGGTGGCCGCAAAGCCAATTCCCTCACCACTTCCATCTATCAGTCGTTCTATTCCAACAACCTGGAACGTAGCAATCCGAATTTTGGATGGTTCAAGATGACGGGTGTCTCGGTGGGCTTGGGCCGACGCCACACTTGGCCTGACGACTATTTCACGTCATATATGGGATTGAATTACATGCGCTACAGCTTGAAAAACTATACCACTGTTGGATTTGCAGTCGGCAATGGCAATGGTAACTATAACTTATTCAGCTACAACATTACTATCAGCCGTAATTCGGTCAGCCAGCCACTCTATCCTCGTAATGGTTCCGAATTCCAGATTGGATTGGAAATCACGCCGCCTTATTCGCTCTTCTCTGATAAGGACTATAGCACCATGGAGGATACCGAGAAATACAAGTGGATTGAAATGCACAAATGGAAATTCAAGGCAGTTTGGTACACTGAGCTTTACGACAAGTTGGTCATGATGACGCGTGTCCGCTTTGGTTATCTCGGTTATTTCAATAAGGAAATCGGACCTACGCCATTCCACCGTTTCTATTTGGGCGGCGATGGCTTGAGCACCTATTCTCTCGATAGCCGTGAATTGATTGGTATGCGTGGTTATAAGAACGAGGCTCTTACTCCCGGCTATTACAACAGCGCCAACACGGGTGGTAACATCTTCACGAAATATACCCTCGAAATGCGTTACCCGCTGTCGCTCAATCCACAGGCAACCATCTATGCGCTCACTTTCCTTGAGGCTGGTAACTGCTGGTTGGGCTTCGAAAACTTCAACCCATTTGACGTGAAGCGTTCGGCTGGTTTAGGCGTGCGCATCTATCTGCCGATGTTCGGTTTGTTAGGCCTCGACTGGGGCTATGGCTTCGATGACGTATATGGCGCCTCCAATGTCAATGGTAGCCAGTTCCACTTCTCCATCGGCGGCTCCATCGACTAATCAACTAAGAGTCATTGCGAGGAGGCACGACGAAGCAAGCTAGACAATAGGTAAATGACAATTTTGGAATAATATTTGATAAGACAAAATTCGCAAATAATTAAAACGTACAATAAAAATGAAAACACTAAGAACATTAGTTTTGGTTGCCGCCATTGTTTTCGGTAGCCTATTTTCAGCCAATGCCCAAATTGGTGGGCAAAAAATCGTTTATGTCGATTCTGAATACATCATGGCTAACATCCCTGAATATGCTGACGCCCAAGAACAGCTTGAGTCGTTGTCAAACAAGTGGCAGAAGGAAGTGAAGGCCATTTACGACAAGGTGTCGGAGATGTATTCGAAATACCAGACCGAGATGGTGCTTCTTTCTGAAGACCAAAAGCACGCTCGCGAACAGGAAATCGTCAATAAGGAACAGGAAGCCAAGAATCTGCAAATGCAGTATTTTGGCGCCGAAGGTCAGCTTTACCAAAAACGCACCGAATTGATTCAGCCGATTCAGGAAAAGATTTATTCCGCAATGAACGAACTCGCACAGCAGAAGAACTATGCTTTCATCCTCGACCTGGCTTCGGGTACCTCGGTGCTGTGGGCAAGCGACAAGAACGATGTCAGCGACGATGTCCTCGACCAACTTGGTAATGTGATGCAAACAGTTCGCCGCGAAGACCGTCATCGTTCAAGTGCTGCCAGTCAAGGCTCAAGCAGTTCTACAGGAGGAAAACCTGGCAAGAAATAAGGTCAAGTGAAAAACCTAAACGGATTTTTACTATCTTTGCCGCCCATTAAAGCTAATTTGAAAGTTTAATAAATTAAAATATTCAAAATGAACAAGTTATTTAAAGTTATGTTTTTGGCTGTCGCTCTCTTCGTTATGAGCGGTGTTGCCAATGCCCAAGTGAAGATTGCTCATGTGAGCACTGCCGAAATCCTCGATGCCATGCCTGACAAAGCTACTGCTGAAAAGAAGCTCGAGGCTCATTACAACGAACTCCAGAAGCAAATGCAAGCCATGGGTGCCGAATATGAAACCAAGGTAAATGAATACCAAGCTAATGAAGCTACCATGTCGAACTTGGTGAAGCAATCAAAGGAAAAGGAAATCGTCGATATCCAAAACCGTATTCAACAATTCCAGGCCAGCGCAGAACAAGAGTTCGAAGCTAAGCGTGCCGAACTGCTTCAGCCTATCCTTGAAAAGATTCAGAACGCCATCAATGCTGTTGGTAAGGAAAAGGGCTATTCCTATATCCTCGACACCGCAACAGGCGCTGCTGTTTACATTGGCACTGGTTCAATCGACTGCACTGGCGATGTGAAAGCTAAATTGGGTATCAAATAAGCATTCGGTTTAAGCATAAACAAAAAAGTCGCTCCTTTTGGGGCGACTTTTTTTTCATTTTCTAAAAAATATCGTCAAAGAAGCGACCTTCCATTTTATTTTACTATTTTTACCGCTCAATTTAAATCAGATGAAAATGAGAATGTTTAAGTGCATGTTGGCATTGACGATGGTGGTCTTGCTGCTCTCAGCTTGTAACAAAGGCGAAGGCAAGGGTGGAACAGGTACCATCGAAGGCTATGTGAAACTTGTCCAGCATCCAGACGATGATTATCAGTTGAATACCGATACGGTCAATGCTGCCAAGACCGATGTCTTTATCGTTTATGGCGATGACGAGTTCTATGGCGATGATGTGGAGACCGGCCCCGATGGCTTTTATCGTTTCGAGTATCTGCGCCCTGGCCATTACACCGTGTTCGCCTATTCCACTTTGGCATCGGGCGAAAAAGTGCCTGTCAGCCAGTCGGTTGACATGCCAGTCGGTGCTGTTTTCAAGGCTCCTACGATTTATATCCATGATGGGAAAGCTTATGGTACCTCGGTCGTGAAGGGTAAAGTATATGCCACTTATTACCACAATGGGACTTATCGTGGCGAAGGTTGGGCCTACGAGCATCGGGTATATATCCGTAAGGCAGGTCAGAACTTGCATTTCGACGACACCCGTGTCGGTCCCGAGGGTGAGTTCGTCTTCCAGAAACTCTTGCCCGGCGATTATGAGGTGTTTACCGTGGATGAGAGTTTTAATGAGGTTCCGAGTTTCATTTTCCAATCCATTCATGTGGATGAGGCGGGAAAAGTGTATGAACTTGAAAATCAGTTTGATGTAATTATAAATGTTTGATAGGTTATGAAACGCTTTACCTTATTAATAATAATGCTGGTTTTGGGTCTGTGCACCTTCGCTCAATCAGTATCGGAAGGCACCGTGGTGAAACGTGAGCGTCGCAGAAGCATGACCGTGAAGGAATGGAACACGCCCACAGGAAGCAAACAGGCTTTCTTGGATCATGTGATAACTTACGACTCGCTGGGTCGCAAAATCGAGGAAATCGAATATGCCAGCTACGGACAGAAGTTGCGGGTGGTGAGCGAATATCCAGCCGGCAGCGGTGTGACGGCCAAGGTGTCGCGCGAGATTGAATATAACGACCGCAACAAAGTGGTGCGTATCCGCAAGTTCGAGTATTATGACGACGGCACCAAGAAACGCCAACTCAACTATTATCCTAACGGCAAACTCGAGTCGGTGAAAGTGTTTGAATATATCCCCAAAGATTGAATGGACGGAATTGCCGACATAGTGCAAGGCATGAAGCCCATCACTTTGGACGAGATGAAATCGGTTCAGCTGATGAACCGCATCGACACGAAGTATGTGGTGACTGACACTCAACTGCGCGAAATCCTATCGCGCGTTTGTGACTCGTATTATGCCCAAGAGGTTGAAAACAACCGTTTCTCGCCTTACCGCACTTTGTATTATGATACGCCCGAACTGGCTATGTATATCGCCCACCATAATCGGCATTTGGCACGCGAAAAGGTGCGGGTGCGTACATACGTTGACACCGACCTGACTTTTTGTGAGGTGAAACACAAGAACAACAAAGGCCGAACCAGCAAGGAGCGTATCAAGATGGAACGGGCGGACAATATCGTTGAGAATCCTAACACGGCGGCTTTCTTGGCCGAGCGACAGCCCTACGAGGTCAGATCCTTGAGGCCTCAGTTGGAGACGGCCTTCAATCGGGTCACCTTGGTGAATTACGAGAAGACGGAACGTCTCACCATCGATTGCGACTTGACCTTCAACGACAAGATGAGCGGAAAGATGGCCAAAATGGCTCCGCTGGTCGTCATGGAACTCAAACAAGATGGTCGTGCGCATTCGCTGCTGAAGGATGTGCTTTTCGACATGCGCATCAAACCTTTCAAAATCAGCAAATACTGCATCGGCATCTGCCTGACGCGACCCGAGGTGAAACAAAATCGCTTCAAAAAGAAACTGATGAAAATTGATAAATTGAAAAACCTATGTTGAGACGCGAAATCTTGCGTTTCTACCAAAAATCTTAAAACATGCTACTGCTTCAACAATTACAAGACTTCGATCCCGATATCGCTCGTGAATTTGGTGCGGAAATGGTGAAAACCGATTTCCTTGGCGTTCCGCTCTTCAACTCGTTGAGCTTCTGGACCTTGCTCCTACGTTTTGTCTTCAATTTCTTGGTCTGCTGGATTATCATCCGTGGCTTCTACTTCAAGAAATCGCAGCGCCGCGATTATTATTTCACCTTCATGATGTTTGCAGTCACCATCTTTTTGATTATCACTTTGATGGACAATATGAAGATGAATGTGGCCTATGCTCTCGGCTTGTTCGCCATCTTTGGCATGATTCGCTATCGAACGGAAACCATTAGGATTAGGGAGATGACCTATCTCTTCATCGTGATGGGCGTCAGCATCCTCAACGGACAGGCCCTAACGGCAAGCTATGCCGAACTTCTTATGACCAATGCATTGATTATCGCTGCAATATGGATCTTCGAAGGCAGCAAGCACATGAAACATTTGTCGGAGAAAGTCATCCTTTACGATAAGATTGACTTGGTGAAACATGGCCGTGAAGACGAGCTGAAAACCGACCTTCAAGAACGCACCGGACTGGCGATTGAGAAGATGGAAGTGGGACACATCGACTATCTGCGTGATGTCGCCTACATCAAGATTTGGTTCAAACCCATTGAAGGACAGCCTTCAACCATTGGCACTTATACGAAACTGAAGGATTTCAACAGTTGAGCATGAAACGCTGGTTTCCCATATTGATTCTGCTTTTCGCTTCCTCGGTTCCGCTTTTGGCACAGAGTGAGCGTAGCACCGATTTCGGTGCCATCGCTTCGGCTGAGTTGTCGGTGGATTTGAAGAACGGTTTTGGCCTCTCGGTGGAGGAGGAGTTGCGTTTTCAAGACAACTGCGCACAATTCGACCGTTGGCTCAACAGCATTGGCGTGGAATATGGTTTTTTGCACAATAGGATGAAAGCGGCTCTGGCCTTTGACTATATCCGCCGTTACAACAATGATGGCTATTTCGAGAATCGAGGGCGCATCGTTGGGTATCTCACTTATGCCGAAACGGTTAGGAATTTCAAGTTCTCGCTTCGTACTAAGCTGGTTTCCACGTTTTTCGATGAGCAGACTGGTGAACATCGCATCAACCCCAAAATGTATTGGCGCAACCGACTTCAGGTGTCGTATCAACGGCCTTATAGCCGCTTCAAATATGCCCTCTCCGCCGAAATGTTCTGGCTGGTCAATGATCCGAAAAACTGCATTGTTGACAATATCCGCACGGTGGCATCTGTCGATTATCGTCTTACGCGCCGTCAGTATGTTTCTGCTTTTGTCCGCATGGAAAACGAAATCCAGGTAAAGCAACCGGTCGATAGGTTTTATCTTGGCCTTACCTACAAAGTGAAACTGTAAGTTCCTGTTCTGATTTTTCAAAAGAAGCCTATGTCATACCGACGAAGGAGAGTATCTATAGGCTTTTTTGAGTGAAACAAATAGCAATAGATTTCTTCCCTATGGTCGAAATGACATTGTTATTTGTTTCACCTAAAATCAAAACAAACTGTAAGAAGAAAAAAGATTTTGCTAATTTTGCGTCATGAATCAAAAATGCCATTTCTGACTTTGAAGAGAATAATCTAATAATCATAAATTTAAGCAATTATGAAAAGAAAAACCAATGTTTTGACAGGCGTCGTGCTGTTGCTTGTCAGTGTCGTGGCTGTTGGAATGATGTCGTCGTGCAACGACAAGAAAGCTTCCAACTCCATTGTGGAACACCTCAAACCCGTTCCGGAGGCTTTGCTGCCTTTCCTGAACAGCTACACTTCGGGCGTGATTACGCCTGGCGAACCTATCCGCGTGAGCTTCAAGGATGCAGACGAACTTAAGCTGAAATATGGCGAGGCTTTGCCATCGAAATTGTTCGAATTCACGCCTTCGCTGAAAGGCAAAGCCATTTGGATTGACAACAATACCGTTGGTTTTCAGTATGATAAAATCGACGATGCGAAGCAATATGTTTGCAGTTTCAAGGCTGCTGAACTTCTGGATGTGCCTTCTGATATGACTTTGGATTTCGGCTTTGCTGTGCGCCGTCAGAACTTCAGTCTAGTTTCGGTAATTCCGAATTACGGTCCAAATGACGAGGTCGCATTTCACCTCCAAGTCGCTTTCTCGAATCCCGTTGATGCCGAACAAGTGCTCTCGGTTTTTGAAAACAGTTTCGTGAGCAAATATGGTGTGACGGCTACTGATTTGGGTAACAATCTGTTTGACATTCAAATTAATAATGTGCAACGTGGCGACAAGGAATCGACGATTCAAATTGTCATGAATGGAAAATCCTTGAACTGCAAGACTGTCATTGAAGACCTATTGCCGGTTTGCGCCAAGGGCGACTTCGAGCCTGTCCTGTTTGATGTGGAAAAAGGTGCTGCCCATGCCGCACTCTATTTCTCCGAGCCACTGAAGCCTAACCAGAATCTTGACGGTTTCGTCACTTTCGAACCTCAAATCGGTTATCGTGCTGACATAAAGGACAATAAGATTGATTTCTATTTCGATAAGACTGGTCTCAACAGCTATCAGTTGGAAGAAATGAACATGCTGGTTCATGCGGGTCTCCGCAACGCCAACAATGTGGCCTTGCCCGATGATGCTTCCTACAATTTCGACCTTACCGAAGACTTGCCTTTGGTGCGTTGGACTTGCGAAGGCAATATCATCCCTGATGTGAATGAGACCACAGTGTATTTTGATGCTGTGTGCCTTAATTCGGTGACACTTAGGATTATACGCATCTTTGACGAGAACATCCTTGGTTTCTTGCAAGATAACGATTTGGATGAAACATACGGTGTCCGTAAGGCTGGTCGTCTCGAAAAGAAAGTGCGTCTTGAAATCGATAATCCAAATCCAACGCAATGGAAGACCTTCCCGATTGTGCTTTCCGATTATATCACGGTGGAAAAGGGCGGAATGTATCAGTTAAGCCTTGATTTTGGTCCGCAGGACTACGTTTTCGCTACCGACGAGATGAAGGCCGCCGTCACCGAGAACGAGATGCGTGAAGCCGCCTATTGGGATGGACAAGCCTACGACTATAAGGAATATAATTACGATGGCGATTGGAACGACCCGTATGGTTTCTACTATTATAATTATAAGGAAATCAAGAAGAATATCGTCGTTTCCGATTTGGCTATTACCGCCAAGATGGGTCGTGATGACAGGGCTGATGTGTTCGTCTATCACATTTCGGATGCCAAGCCCGTACAAGGTGCGACTGTGAAGGCTTATAATTTCCAACGTCAGGAACTCGTTTCGGCTACTGCCGATGCCAATGGCCATGTGAGTCTGTCGTGCGCCAATCGGCCGGCCTTCATCGTGGCAACTGACAATAATAGAAGTCGCTCCGTCATCAAGACGATGGATGGCAATTCGCTGTTGTACAGTAAGTTTGATGTTGGTGGCGAAGCTGTCGAAAAAGGTATTGCTGCCTTTGCCTACACCAACCGCGGCGTGTGGCGCCCTGGCGATGAACTCCAGCTCAACCTCATGCTTAGCGACCTCGATGCCCAAATCCCTGACAACTATCCTGTGGTGCTCGAAGTCTATGATGCCTCGGCTCGCCTCTATGCCAAACAGTCGAAGTCGAATGCGGTGAATGGCGTCTATTGCTTCAATATCCCGACTTTGCCTTCAGATGAGACAGGTTTGTGGACGGCCAAGTTCAAGGTCGGTACCACTGTTGTCACCAAGACTTTGAGAGTGGAAACAGTGAAACCTAACCGTTTGGAAATCAACATGGACACGCCTGATGTCGTGAGCATTACCAACAGTGAAACCGTGACTTTGACCTCGAAGTGGCTCAACGGCATGAAGGCTTCGGGCCTGAAAGCCGAGGTGGATGCCAAGGTTCGCCAGGGAACGACTTCGTTCAAGAATTTCGCCGACTATACTTTTGTGAACGAAACAGAGTCGTTCTATCCTGAAGAGATTTCGGTCTATAGCGGTTCGCTTAGTGGCGATGGTAGCGCCCGTGTCGGTTTTGCTCCTTTCAAAGACATCTCCTCGTCGCAGATGCTGGATGCCACCTTCACTATTAAGGTGTATGAGCAAAGTGGCGATTTCAGCATCACTTCGCAGCGTGTGAAACTCTCACCTTGTGCCAATTACATCGGCGTCGCATTGCCCGAAACCCAATCGAAATATGGCAGTTACTACGATACGGGCAAGGATTGGCAATTCAATGTAGCTGTGGTGCGCGAAAACGGTTCGTTGAATCAATCCACCATTTCGCTGGATTATGCCCTCTATAAACTCGATTCTTATTGGTGGTGGTCGAGCGAAGACTCTTACGACCTTCAACGCTATGCTTCGGGAACTTACAAACGTCCGGTGCAGAACGGCACCTTGTCGTGCAATGGCAAGACGTCACTCACTTTCAATATTCCCGATGACAAATGGGGCAATTACCTCCTTGTGGTTGACGACCCGACCTCGAACAGCCGTTTCGCCAAAGTCATTTGCTTCGACTGGGGCAGTGGTGCCATCCATTCCAACTCGGCTTCGGGTGCTCCTGCTCAACTCTCGATGTGCGCTACCAAGGATACCTATAATGTGGGCGAAAACATCGTCGTTAATTTCCCTGCCAACGAGCAAGCCAAGGCTTTGGTGACTGTCGAAGCCAACGATAAAGTGATGCAAAACATGTATCTCGACAAACTTGGAACGGAGGGCAAGGTTGAAATCAAGGCTACGGAAGAGATGATTCCTAATGTTTATGTCTATGTCGCCTTGATTCAGCCTCATGATGCTGACAACGATATGCCGGTCCGCATGTATGGTGTGGTCCCTGTCAAGGTGGAGAACAAAGACCTCGAGCTGAAACCGACGGTTTCGGTTCCTGAGACGTCAAACACCAACAAGACTGTGAACGTGAAGGTGGGCGAAAGTAATGGCAAAGCCATGACCTACACCTTGGCCGTTGTTGACGAAGGCATCTTGGGCTTGACCAATTTCGCTACGCCTAACCCATATCGTTACTTCAACAGCAAGCAGTCGCTTGAAGTGCGTACTTGGGACAACTACGCCAGTGTGATTGACGCTTTCAGTGGTGAGCTTGGCTCAGTGTATGCCATCGGCGGCGATGGCATCATCAATCAGGAAATCACTTTGGATAATCGCTTCAAGGCTTATGCTGTCACTTTGGGACCTTTCGAACTGAAGGCGGGCGCCACCAATAACCATGAATTTGTGGTGCCTCAATGCTCTGGTGCACTGCGCTTTATGGTGGTAGCCAAGAATGGCGAAAAGTCGTTTGGTTCGGCTGAAAAACAGATGAAAGTCATCGACCCAATCACACTCTATCCTGCCGCTCCACGCGTTGCTGCCCCTGGCGATGAACTGACACTAAAACTGCAAGTGCTTTCGCCTATTTTGAAAGGCAAAACCTTGAATGTCAAGGTAGAGAACAAAAACCTGACTTCTGTCGGAACGCTGCCAACATCGGTCAGTATTGATAACAATGGCGAAGGCATGATTGCCATGAACGTGAAAGTCGATGATGTGCTTGACAATGCCGTCATGAAAGTCATCGTTTCGCAAGGTAACTATTCGACCGAGAGCACAACGGAAATTCCGATTCGTATGCCGTATGCCGAGCGTCGAAATGTGATTACCAAGGAGATAGAAGCCAATGCAAGCCTTGATGTCCCAGTTGCTGTTGAAGGTATGCGCGGCACGCAATCGGGTAAGATATTGGTGTCGAACATGGTTCCTGTTGACCTGTTCAGCCGTCTCGATTTCCTGACATCCTATCCTCACGGTTGCCTTGAGCAAATCACCTCAAAGGCCTTTCCGCAACTCTATCTAAACTATTTCGTGCAGCAGAGCGACGATGACATCGCCAAGATGAAGGCCAATGTGGAAACGGTCATCGCTGACTTGCGCTCCTACCAGAAGTCGGACAACTCGCTGACCAACTGGGTGGGTGGCACTTACGTCGATCCTTGGACTGAAATCTACGCCCTTCATTTCCTAGTGGAAGCCCAAAAGCAAGGTTTTGTTGTTCCTGAATATTTCACCGATGGTCTCTTGAAATATCAAGGCGAAAAGGCAAAGAAATGGAACAACAACCCAGACTTCAAGCAAGGCGAAACCATTCAGGCCTACCGCCTGTTTGTGTTGGCTTTGGCTGGAAAGTCGGAGATGGGAGCCATGAACCGTTTCAAGGAACTTGAACTCAACTATTCGCTCTCGAAAGCCTTGATTGCCGCCGCCTTCGCACAAGTCGGTAAGGCAACGGTGGCCCAAAATATTTTGCCTCAAGTGACCGAAGGTGAACGCATGTCCGACTACTACACCTCGTTTGGTTCGGTCACCCGCGACCTTGCTTTCGTGACCTATGCACAAATGCTTTGCGGTCGTGATAAGGAAGCCGTTCAAGGCAATATCAACGAATTGTGTGGTATCCTCAACAGCGACCAATGGTTGGATACACAATCCACGGCATTTGCCCTTTTCGTGTTGGGCAAATATGCAGAAGTCAATAATTTGACGAATGCTAACCTTTCGGCTGTCGTCACGGTGAATGGTGAAGAAAAGACACTGAATAGCAATCTGGCTTCGGTCGGTCTCGATTTCGTTCCAAACATTGGCAACAATTCAGTCAAAATCAAGAATAACTCCGACCAGAAGATTGTCGCTTCGTTGTTTACCAAGTCGTCGGTGGCCGAATACGAAACCACCGAGAATGGCAACTTCATCCGTATGAAAGTCAACTATTTCGACAAGAGCGGAAAACCTATCAACGTCACTTCGATGCAACAAGGTACCGACTTTGTGGTTGAGATGACGGTTGAAAATCCAAGTGAATATCAAGTCACTGAATTGGCCTTGTCGTATTATCTCGCTTCGGGTTGGGAGATTGTCAACGACCGCTTGACGGGCGACGGTTCGGGCAACGAAGGCGCCAAGCACATCGACCTCCGTGACGACCGCGCCTATTTCTATTTCGACCTGATGCCGAAGACGAAGAAGACCTTCACCTTGAAGTTGAATGCCACCTACGAAGGCAATTACATGATTCCAGCCGTGCGTTGCGAAGACATGTATAACGCTGCTATCTATTATGTGATTCCTGCCCGTGGTTGCGTGGTGAAGTAAGCGATTATGCGTTTGAAGAAATAATGTCCGAAAGCGGGAAACTGTCTTTCGGACATTGTTTTGTAGTTTATCTATAAATGAAAGCGTTTTTCTGTAAACATAAGAAGTTGACAATCTTATTAGCGGCAATTTTTTTGCTGTTTGTCATCTTTGTTTGCATTCCTGTCCCAAGCTTTGATGATCCGTATTCTACTGTCCTTACGGCAAAAAACGGAGAGTTGCTTGTCGCGAAAATCGCTGACGACGGACAATGGCGCTTTCCTGCAACGAATTGCTATTCAGATAAGTATGTCGCCTGCCTTTTGGAATACGAAGACCAACAGTTTTTTCACCATCCGGGTTTCAATCCGGCTTCTTTTGTAGAGGCATTGGTGCAAAACATCAAGGCGGGCAAGGTCGTGCGTGGTGGCAGCACCATCACAATGCAGGTGGTGCGTCTTTCGCGTGGCGACAAACCTCGCACCTATTGGGAAAAACTGGTCGAAGTGGTCTTGGCCATGCGATTGGAGTTGCACTATTCGAAGCGTGAAATCCTTGACTTGTATGCCGCCAATGCGCCTTTCGGGGGCAATGTCGTTGGCATCGATGCCGCATCGTGGCGTTATTTTCATACTACTCCCGACCGCCTTTCGTGGGGCGAAGCTGCTACGTTGGCTGTCTTACCCAATTCTCCTGCATTGATTCACCCTGGACGCTCACGAGAGGTCTTGGAAATGAAACGCAATGAGTTGCTGGAACGGATGCCGGATTCGAAAGCTTTTTTGCCGCGAAGGATGAACCTTCCACGTCTTTCTGTAGAGGATAGCGAGTTGGCCCAGATGGAAGAAATTCCACCGAAACCTTACGATATACCCATGTTGGCTTACCATTATCTCTCCGATTTCGAGAAGACCCAAAAAGGCCAACATATCCATTCCGACATTGATTTCGAATTGCAGCGCGAAGTGCTGGAAATCATGCGCCGTCATTACGAGTCGAATACCTTGAACCAAATCGAGAATGCAGCGGTGTATGTGGTTGATTATCTCGACCAGAAAGTGGTGGCTTATGTCGGAAACAACATGAATGCCAACGATGCCGCCATGGTGGATATGGTGAAGGCGCAGCGCTCGACGGGAAGCATCCTCAAGCCTTTTCTCTTTGCAGCCATGCTCGACGATGGCTCGCTCTTGCCCGATATGGTTCTGCCCGATGTCCCGATGAGCCTTTCGGGTTTCACCCCGAAGAACTATTCGGGAGAATATTGGGGCGCGGTGACTGCCCGTGAGGCTTTGCAGAACTCCTTGAATGCGCCTTTTGTTCACTTGCTCCGCATTTACGGACAGCAGCGTTTTCATGCCTTGCTCAAGGAATTGCCGCTTTCGGGCATCGTCTTCGATGCGGACCACTATGGTCTTTCACTCATTGTGGGAGGGGGAGAGGCATCGCTGTTCGACATTACCAACGCCTATGCACGAATGGGTCGCAAGTTGGCCGATGAAGTGAATGAAGGCTTCTCGGCTGATGAGCCTGTCGAATCTCCTTTCTCGGCCGAGGCCATCGCCGAGACTTTCGATGTGATGACGGGCTTGACACGTCCTGGCTCGCAAACGGGATGGGGCGGTTTTTCGTCGTCGAAGCGGGTGGCTTGGAAGACGGGGACGAGTTTCGGTTTTCGCGATGCGTGGGCAGTGGGCTTGACCGACCGCTATGCCATCGGCGTCTGGGTGGGTAACTCCGATGGAGAAGGCCGCCCGGGCTTGTCGGGTGTGGGTTCGGCAGCGCCTGTCCTCTTCGATGTGGTGGGCAAACTGAAAGGCAGCTATACCTATCCCGCCCATACCTCGCGTTGTGTCGAAATCGAAGTGTGTGCCCAATCGGGTTATCCCAAGTCAGACTGCTGCCCCGAAACGAAAAGGGTTAAGGTGCCCAACGTGGAAAACATGACGGGTGTTTGCCCTTACCACAAGAAGGTGTTTCTAGATAGCACGCGCCAGTTTCAGGTGAGTCCCGACTGCTATCCGGTGAACCAGAAATGCTACGATGTGTTTTATGTGTTGCCCCCTGTGATGGAATGGTTCTATAAAAAACATTCTTCTCTATATCATGCATTGCCAGCCTTTTATCCTGGCTGTGGCGCATCGCATCCCGACGATGTAATGGCCTTCGTTTACCCGAAATCAGATGCCAAAGTCACCATCCCGATAGGCATAAAAGGCGACCGCCAACAGGTGATTTTCGAAATCGCTCACCGCAATCCGCAAAAGACGGTCTTCTGGTCGCTGAACGACAAATTCATTGGTGAGACGCGCCTCAACCACCAAATGCCTATCGATGTTGAAAAAGGCACTTACGAACTCCGCTGCGTCGATGAAGACGGCGTGGAACTGTATCGGAAACTGGTGGTGATGTGATGCATTTCTTCTTTCAAGGTTCGAAAAATGTGATGATTTTATGATTTTATGGTTCGAAAAATGTGATAAATTGTTATTTTTGCGGTTCGTAAAATGTGATAATCATCATGTATAGGACTGTAATAGAAAAACTTAAAGAGTGGAAAGAGAAAAAAGACAGGCTTCCCATCATTTTGCTTGGTGCGAGACAAGTCGGCAAGACATGGCTGATGAAAGAATTTGGCCGTTCCTGTTTTGCAGATGTCTGTTATGTGAACTTTGAAGAGCCTGGTGATTTGCGGGATTTGTTTGAAGGCAATATCAATGTTGACCGAATTATCGAATATTTGGGGATTTTGCATGGGAAAAAAATCGAGAAACAGACGACCTTGTTGATTTTCGATGAAGTCCAGCAAGTGCCCCGAGCCTTGACTTCGTTGAAATATTTTGCGGAAAACGCCCCTGAATATGCAGTGTGTTGTGCCGGGTCGTTGTTAGGCGTTACGCTTCATAGCGGGACTTCTTTCCCTGTCGGGAAGGTCGAGTTTCTGCAAGTTTCGCCAATGTCGTTTTGCGAGTTCCTGTTTGCAAATGGCGAGGATTCGTTAGTGGAATACCTGACGAAACATTATGAAGAGTCTATCCCTGAAATTTTGACAGAAAAGCTACAAGACTATCTGAAGAAGTATTTCATTATCGGAGGAATGCCGCAAGCTGTAAGCGTATGGGTGCAAAATGGCGATTTCGAGGCAGTTAGAAAAATACAATTGCAAATATTGGAGTCCTATAAAAATGATTTTTCCAAGCATGCTCCTAACAACACGGTCCCGAAGATTCATCATGTGTGGAATTCCATCCCAAGCCAGTTGGCGAAGGCCAACAAAAAATTCATTTATGGCGTGGCAAAGCAGGGTGCACGGGCCAGGGAGTATGAAGATGCTTTGCTGTGGTTGAAAGATAGTGGAGTCATTCGGCATGTGGGGCTTGTTGAAGGTGCCCGTCTGCCTTTGAAAGCTTACGAGGATTTGAAATCATTCAAGATTTATCATCTGGATTTAGGTCTTCTTTGCGCTATGTGCGAGATTGCGCCTTCGGTGATACTCAATAAGACGAATATCTTTTCTGAATTCAATGGCAGTCTTACGGAACAGTTTGTGTTGCAGGAACTTCAGAATTTGGGAATAGCACAGAGCATCTATTATTGGTCGGAAGGTGACACTTCGGAGGTCGATTTCCTGTTTTCGTATGGGGCCAATGTCATCCCTGTCGAAGCGAAAGCCGGGTTGAATGTTCACGCCCAAAGTCTGAAGGTGTTTATGAAAAAATACGATCCTCAAATAGCCGTCAGGACTTCTTTGCAGTCTTTCAGAAAGGATGGCTCCTTGTTGAATTTGCCTTTATATGAATTGTGGCTTTTGCCTGATATTCTGAAGCATTGAAAAAGGCACTTACGAACTCCGCTGCGTCGATGAAGACGGCGTGGAACTGTATCGGAAACTGGTGGTGATGTGA
>CALBNP010000207.1 GCA_937896505.1 uncultured Bacteroidales bacterium
TGGCCGACCTTATCGGTAACGATGTCAACCTCGCTATCATGGAAGTCCTCTACAATGAATTTGGCGATCCTAAGTATCGTCCTCATCCACTGTTGAGAAAGATGGTTCGTGCTGGTCTGCTCGGACGTAAAACTGGTGAAGGATTTTACAAATATTAATTTATTGAAATAAAAAAATAATGGATTTTAGTTATTCAAAGACAGAACAACTCTTCTTGCAGATGATTCGTTCATTTGCTGAGAATGAAGTTAAGCCTTTGGCTGCTGAAGTTGACGAACAGGAACGCTTCCCAATGGAAACCGTCGAAAAGATGGGCAAGTTGGGCATCATGGGCATTCCGATTCCGAAAGAATACGGCGGTGCAGGCGGTACAGTACAAATGTACATCATGGCAGTTGAAGAACTGTCGCGCGTTTGCGCAACAACAGGTGTCATCGTTTCAGCCCATACTTCACTGTGTATGGCTCCTATCTTGGAAAACGGCACCGAAGAACAGAAACAGAAATATTTGCCGAAACTCGCTTCTGGCGAATGGATTGGCGCTTTCGGTCTGACCGAGCCTAATGCCGGTACCGATGCCGCCATGCAGCAGACAACGGCTGTTGACGCTGGCGACAAATGGATTCTCAATGGTTCCAAAATTTTCATCACCAACGCTTCCTACGCAAATGTGTTCATCGTGATGGCAATGACCGACAAATCGAAGGGCAACAAAGGCATTTCCGCTTTCATCGTTGAAAAAGGTATGCCTGGTTTCTCAATCGGTAAAAAGGAACTGAAGATGGGTATCCGTGGTTCAGCCACTTGCGAATTGATTTTCGAAAACTGCGAAGTTCCGAAGGAAAACCTTCTCGGTCAGCTTGGCAAAGGCTTCGGCATTGCCATGAAGACTTTGGATGGTGGCCGTATCGGTATCGCTTCACAGGCTTTGGGTATCGCTCAAGGTGCTATGGACGAAACAGTTAAGTACACCAAGGAACGTAAGCAATTCGGTAAGTCAATCTCTCAATTCCAGAACACGCAGTTCCAGATGGCCGACCTCAAGACTAGGGTCGAGGCTGCCCGTCTGCTGGTCCGCAGTGCTGCTTGGAAGAAGGATATGAAACTGCCTTATTCAGCTGATGCTGCCATGGCTAAGCTGTTTGCTGCCGAAACTGCAATGGAAGTCACCACAAAGGCTGTCCAATTCCACGGCGGTTACGGGTACACCCGTGAATATCCGGTTGAACGCATGATGCGCGACGCCAAGATTACGGAAATCTACGAAGGCACTTCAGAAGTCCAGAGAATGGTTATCGCTGGTCAATTGTTTAAATAATAGGAGGGAAGAGTATGAATATTATAGTTTGTATCAAACAAGTTCCGGATACTACCGAAATCAAAATCGATCCAGTAAAGAACACCCTTATCCGTGAAGGCGTTCCGAGCATCATGAACCCTGACGACAAGGGCGGCCTCGAACTGGCTCTCCGTTTCAAAGACAAGTACGGCGCTAACGTTACCGTTATTTCAATGGGTCCTCCGCAAGCTGACGTCATTTTGCGCGAAGCTTTCGCTATGGGCGTTGACAGAGCTATCTTGCTGAGCGATAGAAAATTCGCCGGTGCTGATACCCTTGCCACCTCATACGCTTTGGCAGGTGCCATCAAGACTATGGACTACGACCTCATCATTGCTGGCCGTCAGGCTATCGATGGTGATACCGCACAAGTCGGTCCTGAAATGGCTGAACACCTTGGCCTTCCACAGGTTTCATACGTCATGGACGCAGAACGCAAAGGCGACAACCTCATCGTGAAGAAAGAGAACGAAGACAGCATTCAAGTCCTCGAAGTTGAAGGCAAATGCGTACTCACCGTCCTCGCATCAGCATTCGAACCTCGTTATATGACTGTCAGCGGTATCGTTGAAGCTTATAACAAGGAAGTCGAAGTGTGGGGTGCCGACAAACTCGATGTCGATGAAGAAAGACTCGGTCTGAAAGGCTCGCCTACAAAGGTGTTCCAATCCTTCCCGAAGGCTATGAAGGCTCCAGGCGAAGTTCACGAAGTGAGCGAAGAAGAAGCCGTTGAACTTATTGTTAACAAGTTGAAAGAGAAACATATAATCTAAAAGTTTAGCCATGGATATCAAAGATTATAAAAACGTTTATGTGTTCGCAGAACAGCGCGGCGGTATGATCCAGTCCGTAGCTTACGAACTTTTAGGTAAGGCGCGCGACTTGGCCGATGCACTCGGTGAAAAGGTCGTCGCCATGTTGGTTGGTTACAATGTCAAGGCACAGGCTCAGAGCCTCATCGAAATGGGTGCTGACGAAGTCCTCGTTGCTGATTGCCCAGAACTCAACGATTATCTTACTGAACAGTATTCACAGGTTGTCTATCAGATGATTACCGAACGCAAGCCTGGCATCGTCCTTTATGGCGCTACCACCATTGGCCGTGACTTGGCTCCACGTTTGGCTTCACGTCTGAAGACCGGTCTGACAGCAGACTGCACGAAACTGGAAATCGCTACAGTTGAAGAAACTGGCGAAAAGCAGTTCCGCTCAACACGTCCTGCTTTCGGTGGCAACCTGATGGCTACCATTCTTTGCCCTAACACACGTCCACAAATGTCAACCGTGCGTCCAGGCGTCATGCAGAAGCGCGTCCGCGAAGCTGGCCGTCAGGGCATTGTTACCGAATTCGCTCCTAAGTTCGATGCTTCCAAGTTCAAAGTGAAAGTCATTGAAACCATTAAGGAAGAAAAGGCAACAGTCGATATTTCAGAAGCTAAGATTTTGGTTTCCGGTGGCCGTGGCGTTCACAACAAGGAAGGTTTCGACAAACTGCAGGCTTTGGCCGATGTCATTGGCGGACAGGTTTCGTCGAGCCGTGCCATGGTCGATAACGGCGTGATGCCTCACGAGCGTCAGGTGGGTCAGACAGGTAAGACTGTCCGTCCAAACCTCTACATGGCTTACGGTATCAGCGGCGCCATCCAGCACCTTGCAGGTATGGAAGAATCTGACTTCATCATCGCTATCAACAAGGATAAGTTTGCACCAATCTTCAGCGTTGCCGACCTTGGCATCGTTGGCGACCTGCACAAGATTGTCCCAATGTTGACAGAAAGACTGAAGAAAGAAGTCGAAAAATAATTGTATTTATGTTCCGTTCCGTAGAGACGCGATTATAATCGCGTCTCTGGGGGCGGACATATTTGTAAAAAACAATATTATGGTTAAAAACATCATCTTCGATTATGGCGGCGTCTTGCTCGATTGGAATCCGCATTATTTATACGACCCTTATTTCGGCGACAAAGACAAGGCCGAATGGTTCCTGACAAACATCTGCACCTACGAATGGAATACCCAACACGACTGTGGAAGGCGTGTAGCGGAAGGCACGGCAGAACTTGTGGCCGAACATCCCGAATGGAAGAAGGAAATCGAAATGTATTATAGCGGTTTCATGAAAATGATTAGCGGACAAATCGAAGGTATGGAAGATTTTATCAAGGAACTGAAAGACAAAGGTTTCCGTATCTTTGGACTTTCGAATTGGTCGGAAGAGACTTTTGCTATGGTGCGGCCCGTCTATCCCATCCTCAATCTTATCGAAGACATGGTGATTTCGGGCATCGAAAAGGTGATGAAACCTAATCGCCGCATCTTTGAGATTGCTCTCGAACGTTTTGGCATCAAGGCAGAAGAGACGGTTTTCATTGACGACAATCCAAACAACGTCAAGGCTGCTTGCGAAGTCGGCATTCGTGGAATGCTGTTCATTTCAAAAGAACAAATTGAAGAAGAACTGAATTTACAATTATGAAAAGGATAAAAGACATATTGCTAATCGTTTTGCTTGCCATAGTTTTTCCCATATTCCTATTCGCGCAAGAAGAAAAGGTTGACTACATCCCTAACGTTTCGGGCTATGTTCAAGGCTATTTCCAACTTGACGAAGGCGAGAATGAGCATGGCAGCAGCTTCAAGATGAAGCGTGTGCGTTTGTCGGTCGATGGCAACATCTGTAGGAAAGTGACCTATAAGGTTCAAGGCGACTTGCTCACATCGCCAATGCTGATGGATGCTTACGTGAAATACAGCGTTTGCCCGCAATTTGCCGTTCAGGCAGGCCAGTTCAAGCTACCATTCACGATGGAAACAGCCATGAATCCTGTCGATCTCGAGATTTCCGATTATGGCGAAAGCGTGAAAGGCCTGGCTGGATATAATAGTGATGTGTGTGGCATTGGGAAAAGCGGACGCGACATCGGCATCATGTTTTCTGGCGACTTCTTCCGCTTGGACGACAAGGATTTCTCGCTGCTGAACTACAGCATTGGCATCTTCAATGGTGGCGGAACGGATCTCACTGCCAATGCAATGGCAAAAGACATTGTCGGTCGCGTCAAGTTCCATCCTTGGTTGAAAAACCTGACTTTGACGGGTTCGGGCTATTTTGGCAAGTATCATGGAGTGATGCGTTACAGTTTTGGCGCTGAGTATAGCGATAACGATTTGGTTATCAGGTCGGAGTATATTGAAGGCAAGACGGAATCTCCCCATTGTTTCGTCAGCCGAGGATATTACGCCGTTGCCGGTTATCGTTTCCGTTTCGGGAAGGAGGGAAGGCAACAAAGCCTGATGCCGTTGCTTCGATATGAACGGTTTACGGGTAACATCGAAAGTGAGTTTTCAAGCAAATCATATTTCACCTTTGGCGTTGACTATTGGCCAATAAAGAATGTCAACCTCAAAGTCGATTATTCCTTGATTCAAAACAAGGTTGAAGACTCTTCGCAACATATCGTTTCGCTCAATCGCGTGATTGCCATGCTTTCGTTCAGGTTTTAACCCCAAAATCCAAGTAAAATGAAAATCCTTTCCGTTGAACAAATTCGCGAAGCCGACAAATACACCATCGAAAACGAGCCCATCGAGTCAGTCGATTTGATGGAGCGCGCTGCCACCAAGGTCTATGAATGGATTTATCGTCGTGTGCCGCGCGACAAGACGATAAAGATTTTTTGCGGCATGGGAAACAATGGTGGCGACGGATTGGCTGTTGCACGTCTTTTGTATCAGCAAGATATTGTTTCACAAGTGTTTGTCGTGCGACATGCCGATAGGATGAGCCACGATTGCGAGGTGAATTATTGGCGTCTTGTGAATGAGACTAAGGTGCCAATGTTCGACATCCTTACCGACGACGATTTCCCGAATGTTGGTCCAGATGACGTGGTTGTGGATGCCATTTTCGGCTCCGGACTGAATCGTCCACCACAAGGCGTTGTTGCCGATTTGATTGCCTATCTCAACGCTTCGCCCGCTATCCGTGTGGCCGTCGATGTGCCTTCGGGACTTTTTGCCGACCAGCCTTCAGCATTGGGTTTCATCTTCAAGGCCGACTACACATTGACGTTCCAGTTCCCTAAATTGGCCTTCCTTTTCCCTGAAAACGATGGCTATGTTGGCCGTTTCGAGATACTGGACATTGGTTTGCATCCAAAATATATTGACGAGGTTGAAACACGCAATTTCCTCACGGTCAAGCAGATGATAAAGCCAATACTTCATAGTCGTCCAAAGTATTCGCACAAGGGGACTTATGGTCATGCTTTGCTGATTGCAGGTTCGGAAGGGAAGACGGGAGCTGCGTTGCTGGGTGCGAAATCGTGTTTGAGAACGGGTGTCGGTTTGCTGAGCGTGCATTTGCCTAAATTGGCCCAATTACCCATGCTGACGGCTCTTCCCGAAGCCATGGTTGATGTCGATGAATCGGATAGATGCTTCTCGTCATTCGGAAATTTGGAAGCGTATTCCGCCATTGGCGTAGGTCCTGGTTTGGGAAAATCTGATGAAACGGCATGTGCCTTGAAACGCTTGATTCAAGAGACGCAAGTGCCGATGGTGATGGATGCCGATGCCTTGAACATCCTTTCTGAAAATCCGACTTGGTTGGCTTTCTTGCCTGCGAAGACTATCCTCACGCCACACCCAAAGGAATTTGAACGCTTGGTAGGGAAGTGTAGCACATCGTTCGAACGTATTGAAAAACAGCGTGAACTGTCAGAAAAAAACAATGCCATTGTGGTCCTTAAAGGCGCACACACTTCGATTGCTTTTCCAAATGGCACATGTTTCTTCAACACGACGGGCAATCCGGGCATGGCAACGGCTGGCAGTGGCGACGTGCTGACGGGAATCATACTTTCATTGCTCGCGCAACGTTATTCGCCTGAAGAGGCGGCAGTTTTAGGCGTTTATCTGCACGGTCTAGCCGGCGACATTGCTGCTGAAAGCATGGGCTATGAGGCTTTGTTGGCAAGCGATATTACTGAAAATCTTGGGAAGGCTTTTGCTGCCATTAAATCGAAATGATTATTTTGTTGTATTTTTGCAGCAAAATATCAAACCAATGAAAAGACTGATTGTAACTATGATTGTATTGGCTTCCATGACGGCTTGTCACGAGAAGAATTCCACTGAATTTGTTGAAACAAAGATAGTTGACGATATGAAAGTCACCTGGCTGCAAGACAATGACGAGCCTCGATTGATGCCTCGTGAACTGTTTGCAGATGCGCCTGATTCTCTCATGCAAGCCCTGAATTTGCAGGATGGTGTGCCCGCAAGTGTCTCGACATTTCTTGTTGAAAAAGATGGGAAGAAACTCCTTTTTGATGCAGGCCTTCCAAACGGAAAAACGGCTGAGCGTTTGGAAAGCATTGGAATTCATGCAGATGATATAGATTTTATTTTTATCACTCATGCTCATGGCGACCATATCGGCGGTTTGCTCATGAATGGACAGGCAAGATATTCGAATGCCGAATTGTTCATTTCTGAACTCGAACATGAAGCGTGGCTTGAAAATGAATTGTATCAAGCCGTGGTGGCGGCCTACAAACCCCATTGTTTTGCCTTTGGCGACGAATTGCCATGTGGCGTGAAACCGATTGCAGCGGTTGGACATACACCTGGACATACTGCATTCCTTGTCGGCAAGGTGTTGGTTGCAGGCGACTTCTTGCATGGTGCCGCATTGCAATTGGAACATCCAGAATATTGTGCTAATTTTGACCAAGATAAAGAACAGGCTGTTGCGGCACGCAAGATGTTGCTCGAACAAGCCCAAACCAATCACTGGCTGATTGCAGGCATGCATCTGCCAGTTCCAGCATTTCTTCAAAAGTAAATTGAATGTTAAAGACTTCCGTTTCGAATCGTGAGATTTGGCGCATCGCCACGCCAATCATGTTGGGCAATCTGGCGCAAACCATCATCACTTTTACCGACACCGCCTTTCTGGGCCATTTGGGCACCATCGAGTTGAGTGCCTCCATGATGGCAGGTCTATACTATTATGTTTTCACCACTTTGGCGATGGGCTTCGCCGTCGGCATCCAGATTTTCATCGCGCGACGCTTTGGCGAAGGCAACTTCCAGAAGATAGGACAGGTGTTCCAACATGGTGCCTTGTTCGTTTTTGGCTTGGGCATCTTGCTTTTCTTGCTGCTATATTTCTGTAGCGATAGCCTAATGCGAGTCATTATCAGCTCGGAAAATATCTATGGCGCTGGAATGGAATATCTTAGGTTCCGCCGTTTCGGAATCTTGTTTGTGGTGTTCAACTATCTTTTCCGGTCGTTTTATGTAGGCATCTCCGACACGAAAGTCATCACCTATTCCACCATCATCATGGCGATAGTGAATGTCTTCTTCGACTGGTGCCTGATTTTCGGACATTGCGGCTTGCCCCAAATGGGCATCGGTGGTGCAGCTTTGGCTTCGCTGATGGCGGAGGTCACAGCTTTCTGTTTCTTTTGGATTTACACCTATCTTAAAATCCCGCACGAGAAATTCGGAATGTTCCGCTGGCACGAACTGCAACCCGGCTTGTTGGGTGATATGCTGAAAGTGGCTTTTCCGAGCATGATACAACGTCTGTTCTCGTTCGGAGCATGGTTCGCATTCTTCATTCTCATCGAAAAGATGGGGGAGATGGCCATTGGCGTTTCGTCGGTGGTACGCAGCACATACATGATTCTCATCATTCCAGGCTTTGCTTTTTCGGCAACGGCCAACACGCTGACAAGCCGCACGATAGGAGAGGGGAAGAGCAACGAGGTAATGCCAATGCTTTGGAAAGTCATCCGCAATTCGTTGATTTGCGCCTCGATATTGGTCGTAATAACAATGGTGATGCCGCGTCTGGTGCTTGAGATATATTCCGACGAAATCGCGCTCACCGAAGCCGCTGTTCCGTCAGTTTATGTAATCTGCATTGCGACAATCGTTTCGGCTGTCGCCATGGTCTTTTTCGAAGCGGTTTCGGGTACGGGCAATACGGCGGCCGCCATGATTCTCGAGTTCGGCGTTCTGGTAATTTACCTCGTGTATATCTACATTATGACGAAAAAATCGACCATCGAAGGTGTGTGGACAGCCGAACTGCTCTACAATGTCCTGATGGGCGTGATTTCCTATGCCTATTTGAAGCGAGCTAATTGGCTGAAAAAGAAGATTTAATATCGGATTTTTCGATTTTTTTGAAAAAATAATACATTTTTGTTGCTTGTCTCGATTATTTCTTTATCTTTGTGGCCAATAACTCTAAATACTATCGACTATGGAAGAAAACCTTACCAAAGAGAAATTTGAGGTGTTCATGATGCTCTGCGCTTCTGGTATCGACGGCAACATCTCCATGAATGAACTTGAACGTATCCTCATGCAATTCGACGAGAACATCTATTGCGAAGTGTTCGAAAAGTTCAAGAGCATGACAAGTCCCGCTTGGCTCAGTTTCTTCAAAGAACACAAGGATGAGTTCCTGAAAACCGACGAAGACAAAGCCGCTTTCTTGGCCGACATCAGCGACATTATGGTAGCCGACGGCGACGATCAGGAAATCCGCAAACAAAATTTCCTCAAAGTACTCGAAATGCTTATGAACAACGAATTGTGATTGATTCTAAATTAGAATCATTCTAATTTACGATTTAGGCCTGTCAATCAGATGCAAGAGTTTGATTGACAGGTTTTTATTTTTGTGGTCTAAAACGATAAAAACCTATTGCATTATTTGGAAAGTCATCAATTTATTTTGTATATTTGCAGCGATTTTGAAAATAGGTGGAAACCTATGCGAAATAATTGAAATAACAAACTCAAGTAATAACCTAAAAGGAATTAAAAATGGTAAAAGTTAAGTCTTTAGCAGAACTGAAAGCTATGAGAGAAAAGCTTCAGAACACCATTGACACTCGCGAACGTGGCGACAATCCAGAAGCCCTCGTCCAAGTCAAGGTTGCAATGGCCACTTGCGGTATCGCCGCTGGCGCAAAACAAGTTATGGAACACATGATGGAAAAGGCTGACGAACTGAAACTCGCCGTCGTCTTCACACAGACCGGTTGCATGGGCTACTGCCACGCTGAACCGACCATCGAGGTGAAGGTGCCTGGCAAGGATCCTGTCGTCTTCGGTCATGTTGACAACAACAGAGCTGATGAAATCCTCACCAAGTATGTCATGAACAACGAAATGGTTGAAGGTATCATCCCTGTAAACTACGAAACAATTGGTTAATTTTTAATTGGAGGAATTTATATGTCAAAAATCAAGATGCACGTGCTGTGCTGCGGTGGTACCGGTTGCCACGCTTCCGCAAGTGCTCAAATCATTGAGAACTTCAAGCAAATCCTCGCCGAAAAGGGATTGCAAGACGAAGTCCAGGTCGTCCAAACAGGTTGCTTCGGCTTCTGCGAAAAGGGACCTATCGTCAAAATCATGCCTGACAACACTTTCTACACTCAGGTGAAGCCTGAAGATGTCGAAAAGATCGTCAACGAACACATCATCAAGGGTCGTAAGGTCACTGACCTTCTTTATCTTGACCCAGAAAACCAAGAGCACGTTTCCGACTCGAAGCACATGGGCTTCTATCGTAAGCAACTCCGTATCGCCCTGCGTAACTGCGGTTTCGTCAATCCAGAAAACATCGATGAATGCATCGCTCGCGGCGGCTACGAAGGCCTCGGCAAGTGCTTGACCGAAATGACTCCTCAACAAGTCATCGACGAAGTGACCAAGTCAGGTCTCCGCGGTCGTGGCGGCGCTGGTTTCCCAACTGGCGTGAAATGGGGTCTCTGCGCAAAGAACAAGTGCGACGAAATGTACGTCATCTGCAACGCTGACGAAGGCGACCCAGGTGCGTTCATGGACCGTTCCATCATGGAAGGCGACCCACACAGCATCGTCGAAGCTATGGCTATCTGCGGCTACGCTATCGGCGCTACTCACGGTCTAGTCTATATCCGTGCTGAATATCCTCTGGCTATCCACCGTCTGCAAGTGGCTATCGCTCAGGCTCGCGAATACGGCCTCCTCGGTAACGACATCATGGGCACCGGCTTCAACTTCGACATCGAACTCCGCTACGGTGCTGGCGCATTCGTCTGCGGTGAAGAAACCGCTCTGATCCACTCAATGGAAGGCAAACGTGGTGAACCTACCTTCAAGCCACCGTTCCCAGCCGTCGCTGGTTACATGATGAAGCCTTCAAACGTGAACAACGTTGAAACCTTCGCCAACGTCCCGATTATCATTACCAAGGGCGCTGACTGGTTCCAAACCATCGGTTCAGAAAAGTCAAAGGGCACCAAGGTGTTCGCTCTGGCTGGCCAAATCAACAACGTCGGTCTGATCGAAGTCCCAATGGGTACCACACTTCGCGATATCATCTATGAAATCGGTGGTGGTATTAAGGGTGGCCGTCAATTCAAGGCCGTCCAAACAGGTGGTCCTTCAGGCGGCTGCTTGACAACCAAGCACCTCGATACCCAAATCGACTACGATAGCCTCGTCGCTGCTGGCTCAATGATGGGCTCTGGCGGTATGGTCGTCATGGACGAAACCTCCTGCATGGTTGCTATCGCTAAGTTCTACCTCGAATTCACTTGCGAAGAAAGCTGCGGTAAGTGCTCACCATGCCGTATCGGTAACAAGCGCATGCTTGAAATCCTCGACAAGATCACCGATGGCCGTGGTACGATGGAAGACCTCCAGGAACTCCGCAACCTCGCTGCCGTCATTAAGGACGCTGCTCTTTGCGGTCTGGGCCAAACCTCACCAAACCCTGTTCTTTCAACCCTCGACAACTTCTGGGATGAATACGTTGAACACGTTGTCGATAAGAAATGCCGCGCTGGCGTCTGCAAGAAGCTCATGCGCTACGAAATCGACAAGGATAAGTGCATAGGTTGCGGCAAGTGCGCTAAGAACTGCCCTGCTGAAGCTATCTCTAAGACCAACTACATCGCTGAAGGTCACAAGCTGCCTTCAATGGAAATCGATCCTACGAAGTGCATCAAGTGCGGCGCTTGCATCAGCGGCTGTAAGTTCAACGCAATTTCTGTCAAATAATTGAAAGGAGATATTACAATGATTAATGTAACAATAGATAACAAACATATCCAGGTTGAACCAGGTACCACCATTCTGAAGGCTGCTCGTCAAGCTGGTATTGATATTCCTACCCTTTGCTATTTCGAATTGGCAGGAATGAAATTTGAAAACAAACCCGGTGGCTGCCGCGTTTGCGTTGTCGAAGTGGTGAAGGATTTCAACGGCAAACCACGTCGTAACCTTGCTCCAGCTTGCGCTACCGACTGCGTCGAAGGCATGGAAGTGCTGACTCACAGCCCACGCGTCATCAACGCTCGTAAGACTGTCGTCGAACTGATCCTCAGCGACCACCCGAACGATTGCTTACAGTGCGAAAAGAGTGGCGACTGCGAACTTCAAGCTCTGGCTCAGAAGCTCGGCATCCGCGAAATTCCTTTCAAGGGCGCTCAATCAACCTACCGTAAGGACCAAACCTTGTCAGTCATGCGTGACGTTGACAAGTGCGTCATGTGCCGTCGTTGCGAAACCATGTGCAACACCGTCCAAAGCGTTGGTGCTCTGTCAGCTATCAACCGTGGCTTCAATGCCGTCGTTGCTCCTGCTTTCGAAATGAACCTCGCTGAATCGAGCTGCGTCAACTGCGGACAGTGCGTCCAGGTTTGCCCTGTCGGTGCCCTGACTTTGGTTGATAACATCTCTGACGTGATGAAGGCTATCAACGATCCTACCAAGACCGTCGTCGTTCAAACTGCTCCTGCAGTCCGCGTCGCCCTCGGTGAAGAGTTCGGTATGGAACCTGGCACCATCGTCACTGGTAAGATGGCTGCTGCTCTCCGTCAACTCGGCTTCGACTACGTGTTCGATACCGACTGGAGTGCTGACCTCACCATCATGGAAGAAGGTACCGAGCTCCTCGGTCGCGTGAAGAAGTTCTTGAACGGCGAAAAGACCGCTCTGCCTCTGTTCACTTCATGCTGCCCAGGTTGGGTTTCATTCTATGAAAAGAACTTCCCAGACCTGCTCGACTATCCTTCAACAGCTAAGTCACCTCAACAAATGTTTGGTGCTGTCGCCAAGAACTACTTCGCACAGAAGATCGGCGTGAAGAGAGAAGACATGGTTGTCGTCTCCATTATGCCTTGCTTGGCTAAGAAGAGCGAATGCGCTCGCGACGAATTCAAGGTAAACGGCAATCCTGATGTCGATTACTCACTGACCACTCGCGAACTGGCTCACATGATCAAACAATGCAACATCAACCTTAACAACCTCGAAGAAGCTGACTTCGATAGCCCACTTGGCCAATCAACAGGTGCTGCTGTCATCTTCGGTGCTACCGGTGGTGTTATGGAAGCTGCTGTCCGTACTGCTTACGAAGTCTATACTGGCAAACCTCTTGCTAACATCGACCTCGAAGTGGTCCGCGGCCTCGAAGGCATGAAGGAAGCTACCGTTGACTTCAACGGTCTCCCAGTTCACGTTGGTGTTTGCTACGGCCTTGCCAATGCTCGTAAGATGATGGAAGAAGTCCGCAACGGTAACCCACGCGGCTTCCACTTCATCGAAGTCATGGCTTGCCCTGGCGGTTGCATCGGCGGTGCTGGTCAACCTTACCACCATGGCAACAGCGACATCATCCGCAAGCGTATGGAAGCTACCTATCGTGAAGATGCTGGCAAACCAATCCGTAAGTCACACGAAAATCCTGATATCATCGCTATCTACAAGGAATACTACGGTGAACCTTGCGGCCACCTAAGCCACGAACAGCTCCACACCCATTACTTTGACAAATCACAACACGTTGAAGCTTGTGGTGAATAATGTTGTAAATAAATAGAAAGGATATTAAATATGGCAACTATTAAATTATCAGAATCAAAGATAAACTTCATCAAAGACGTTTGCAAATCTTTTGGCAACAAGGGTGGTGAAGTCATCAACGTGCTGCACAAAGTTCAGGGCGAATTCGGCTATCTGCCAAAGGAAGTCCAGGAAGTTGTTGCTCTCGAACTGAACATCCCTGTTTCAAGAGTTTACGGTATCGTTTCGTTCTACTCATTCTTCACCATGACTCCTAAAGGTGAATACCCAATCAGCGTTTGCTTGGGTACCGCTTGCTACGTGCGTGGTGCTGAAAAGGTTCTCGACGAACTGAAGCGTCAGCTCGGCATCGAAGTCGGTGAAGTTACCCCTGATGGTAAGTTCTCACTGACCGTCCTCCGTTGCGTTGGTGCTTGCGGTTTGGCTCCTGTCATCGAAGTCGGTGACAAGGTCTATGGCCGCATGACTCCTGACCGCGTGAAGGAAGTCCTCGCCGAATACAAATAATTAGGATTACACCTTATTATTATATAGGCAATGAAAAACTCCACTCTTATTCAGAGTGGAGTTTTTTTGTGTTTCCTATTCACATCTATTATTTTTTCCTATTTTCGCAAAATGTTATAACCAAGGAAAAATAATATCAACTAAATACTCATAAAATGAAAACGAAAGAATTACAAATCTCTAAATTGGGCAAATTGTTGCTTCTTCTTCTGCTGCTATCAGTTTGTGCATCAAGTGTTTATGCATCTAATCCCATTGTCTTCACTTCTACAATAGATGTGAAGTGGTCAACGCCAGGCAATTGGAGCACTGGTGCTTTGCCAACCCCAACTGATGATGTGGTTATCGATGGAGAATGCGAACTCGACCAAGATGCAACGGTGGCTTCGCTTTCGGTGAATGAGGGGAAAACCATCACCATAAAAAGTGGAAAGATATTGTGTGTGACCGAAACCATTACCACAACTGATGTCAGCCAACTGGTTATTGAAGACCATGGCCAACTTGTTCACAACGATGGCACTGCGCTTGCCACTGTACATAAGCACATTAATTCCTCTCCTGATGCCGATAATCCACTTATGCAGTTGATTGCTTCACCAGTTACCGACAACGACTCTGTCGAAAACATTAATTTTCACGATTATATCCTTTATACCTTTGACCCATACAACATACCACAATGGGTTGACCAAAGTGAAAATCCTATCGTCGAGTTTAAAAAGGGCTACATGTATGCCACCATCGAAGAAACTACGTTGGCTTTCAAAGGAACCCTTGCGGCTGCTACCGATCCTACGCCTCTGGATTATGAGGGAAATGTAGGAAACATTGCCGTAAATCTTATTGGAAATCCTTATCCTTGCAATGCTTATGTCGAAAATTCATATTACCGATTGAATGCCGAAGGCACTTCGTTAATCGCCGAAGCTGGTGCTATCAATCCTTGCGAATCGGTTTTCGTTGTGGCAACAGCACCTGGACAAAATGTTGAATTTGGCAAGTCGGCCATGGCAACCGAACTGATAAAGATTAGTCTTCTTGAAGAAAATGGTGCATTGATTGACCAAGTCGTTGTCCGTTTCGATGACAAAGACAACTTATATAAAATTATCCTAAATGATGAAAGCACAACGATTTATGTTCGTCAAGATGGTACTGATTTTGCTTCGGTTTCTATTTCTCTCGAAGAAGGCAACCTTCCACTGTATTTCAAGACTTATGAAGATGCAAGCTATACGCTTAACATAAGTGTCGAGAACATGGAAATGTATTATTTGCACCTCGTCGATAACCTTATGGGAATGGACGTCGATGTCTTGAATGGCTCACAAAGTTATTCTTTTAGCGCAAGCACAACGGATTATCTGTCGCGTTTCAAATTGGTGTTCAATAAGACAGGCGTTGATGAAAATGGTTCAGAGCCATCATTTGCATTTGTCTCCAACGGTAACCTGATTCTTAATGGAGTAGGAGAGAATGCTACCATTCAAATCGTTGATATGCTTGGTAGGGTAGTGAGAAACGAGAATATAGGGGAAAGAAATTCTATTCCAGTCGGCGGAATGAAAACTGGAGTGTATGTGCTTCTTCTTGACGATGGCACGAGAGTCAAGACCCAGAAGATTGTGATAGAGTAGAACGATTGTTCGGAATCGATTCAAATTCTCCTGTTCAGATAGTCTGAATAGTCTATCACTTCGGGTTGGTATTCTTCTCCGAAAAGTCCAGATGAAACCATGAAGTCGGCCGAGGCACGGTTGCAGGCTGTTGGAATGTCGTATAACACGCTTAGCCTCAATAACGCCTTCACATCAACATCGTGAGGCTGACTCGTCATCGGAT
>CALBNP010000208.1 GCA_937896505.1 uncultured Bacteroidales bacterium
CCGATGATTTGAAGAAGGCTTATCTTGAGCTATTAGAGGAAAGATTGGAAAGATTAGAGCATGAAAACAAGAGCAAAACGGATTAATCCTTACCTTTGTCGCAAATTTGAATCATCATGAAGCGAAAGATAGTTTGGATTGCTGTTGCCGCATTGGTTATCGTTGGCGCAAGTCTCATCATCACACAAAATATGAAAGAGTGTTTCCGCCCCATGGCCAACTTCGAAGGCGGCAACACCGTCAGCCTCGACATGGACTTGGACAACGCCGTGCTTGAGGGCATCTTCATTCCCTCCGCCAAGCAATGCGAATCGGGGCAATTCGAGGTACGCATCACCAATCGGTCGAAAGACTTCAAGCACTACAAAATCTACTATCAAAACGAGACCTACAAGTTTGGCGACACCGACTCACTCGCAGGCGAAAACTTCTACGGTAGTTGGGAAGACGTGAGCATTGGCTTCAAACCCATCGAAAATAAGAGTTTTACAGACTACATCCGCATCGTAGGCAACCCACGCGACGAACATATATATTATGGTGCCGACATCTCGGAAAACAGTTTCAGCGAAGAACGCATCCATGACTTGTGCGAGTCGATTCGTAAACAAGAACCTTGGTATAATTCCATTGTCGAGAAAGCAAAACGGAACGGATACAGCGTAGATGAGCAATTGTATAGAGATGTCCTATGGGTCATCAACGACAGCAAGAACAACGGCGATGTCAACCACCGCTGGAAGCGCAATCCTCGCGTTGGCGAATACAGCTTCATGCTGGTGCTTTGCACCGATGAAGGCCTTGCCGAAATACCCGATTACATCCAACACATTGGGCAGACCGACGAGAACGGACAATTCGTCAATCCTTACGGATGGTTTGAGACCCACCCTTCGAAAAACATCAAGGTCGTCAAATCGAAACGCAAGCTGAAGACACGAGCCGTGATTGCCGTCAACAAAGGCATATTCATCGACGAGTCGAATGTGAATCATGTTGGCTATCATATCGACACTACCAGCTGCAATTGCGGCAACGACGACTCATTGTATAGCAATGCCCTCTACGAGCAGTTTTTCAGCGGCATCAGCCGGCAATACACCTTGCGCAACATTCCCGTCATCCAAGATGTTATAGGCGACGAACCTTACACACGCGAGCAATACGAAGCCAACCGCAACCGCTTCGACAGCACCGAATTGCAAATGAACTGGCCCGTGACCACCAAGACACCCTGCCAAACCGTCCGCCTCTCAGAAGATGGCGAATACATCTCGCTCATCAATCCCGGCAACGACAACATCAACGACCTACGCAAGGAATCGACAGGCATCCGCACCCGTGTGGGCTTCACCTACGGCAAGTTTAGAGGGAAAATCAAGTTCCCCGTCATGCTCAACGAAGAGAACATCTGGAACGGCTTGACCTACGCCTTCTGGCTCATTTACAGCGACAACCATGCTTGGAACAACCGTCGTCCAAGCTATGCAGGCGGAGGCTACATTCCGAAATCCGATAACTCGGATAATCCGGTAAGAACACCTTACAACACTTATTCCGAGATTGACATCGAGATTGTGAAAGCCTCGAAACACTGGCCCTTGGATTATTACAAATACCTACGCTCCGACTACGAAACCGCCTGCGTTGAAGATGCAACACTGAACGACGATGTGATGTACTGCTGCACCAACTGGGATTTGGCTACGACCGAACCCGAACTTTTCAAGGCCAACATCGACACCATTCCTTATGGCAAAGACCGAAAATTCGAGACCATGCGCTGGTATCCCAACTACAAGGCCTTGACCACACGCACGCCAATGTCGAACAAGGTTTTCTCCGAAAAATACTACTATTACGAAATCGAATGGCGCCCAACCGAAATCATCTGGCGCTTAGGACCAAGTCCCGACAAGATGGAAGTGGTCGGCTACATGGACGACAAACACACCGCCATCCCGAACAACCAGATGAAAGCCATCGTCACACAGGAATACCATTATTCCGAATGGTGGCCGCCAATCGTCTGGGAGCAAGGCCTGATTCCATACAACAAGACCGACATTGAAGGCAGAGTTTACGAAATCGTAGTAGAATAATATTTCTTACTGAAATGATTTTCAAAGCATTGACAAAAAAAGACACATCAGCACTGAAAGGCTTTGCCATTCTTTGCATCGTCTTCCACAATTTTTTCCATTGGATGGCACCCTCGCCAGGCGAAAACGAATTTGTCTTCTATCCGGAATGTGTCCACAATTTCTTCCGTTTGCTTGGCGAGCAACCATCAGAGTTCATCAACATCATTTTCAGCTATTTGGGGCATTATGGCGTTCAGATTTTCGTCTTATTAAGCGGTTACGGACTTGCCGTTTCAATGCTTCGGCACGAAAAAGACTGGACCACATTCATCGTTGACAGGCTGAAAAAACTCTACCCTCTCCTGCTGACCGCAATCATCGTTTTCATTTTGTTCGTGATTGTCAACGAACATAGGATTTTGCGACCTAACGAATGGAGCGTAGTCTGGCAGGAACTGCTGTTCATCCACACCTTGATTCCAGATTCATGGTTAAGTCTCAACGGCCCATGGTGGTTTTTCGCACTCATTTTCCAGTTGTATCTGCTGTTTCCTTTGCTGTTCCGTTTCATCAGAAAGCACGATTGGAAAGCCTTTGCCACAGTTTGCGTGATTTCCTACACCCTCATTTTCCTTTTCAGAAATGTCTTCAACATCTATCATGGCGAAATCATCATGATGAACGCTCCAGGGCATTTGCCCGAATTCTGCTTAGGCATTTTGCTGGCACAACATCAAAATGAAAAGATACATCCGGCATGGCTCATTCTGTCCGTCGCCGTTTTCTGCCTCGGAAACTTCTATGCCGTTTTCTATCCCTTCACTTTCCTTGCAGTTTCAATCATTGTCTTATTTGCCTACCAAGGCGCGAAAAAACTGCCGTACAAGAAAGGCTGGATAGCCAACGACATGATTTATTTTGGCGACATTTCGATGGTACTCTTTGCCGTTCACGGTTTGTTCCGAAAGGCATTTTTAGATTTGGCACCTACATTTGATGGTTTTTGGGGCCATGCGCTTATTTTTGTCCTGTTTTTCATCACGGTTTGGGGCGTCAGCTTGGCGGCAAAGCATCTTTACGATGGTTTAGTACAAATGTTTGGCCTCATCAAAATCAGGGAATCGAAGGCTTCGCATATTGTGGGCATCGTGCTCCAAACGGCTTTCGGATTGTTCTTTGCATACATAATCAGCTATTACATAGGACTAAACACCAACAAATTTGAAAAGGAATTCGATGATTTTGAATCGAAGCCAAGCGAGGTTGTCGTCACACCAACCAATGAATTTGGAAGGTTAGCCATGCTCGATTTTGAAGAAAACATTTCATCTTTGAGAATCGATGGTTCATTTGACCTGGCCAGCCTCGACACCTTGGCCGAATTGCCTGTCATCGTGATTGACATCAAAGGACTGCTGTGGGACAGATTGGTCATCCCCGAAAGTTTCAACACTTCGGAAGGTAAAACATATCAGTTCTCGTACCGGTACAACAGACCATTCAATCAAAAAATTGATGACAAAACCCTAAAAATATATTTCTGGAACACAAAGAAAAGCTCCTTGGAAGCGAAAAACATTGACATTTCCATAAAATACTGACTATATGAACACCAATATCAATAAAATAAAAGACGGACTATGCCAATGGGCAAAAGCCAATTTGCTGTTGCTGCTCTGTATGCTCATCATCAGAATCTTTTTCTTTCTGGAAGTGCATTACAGGATTGAAGTCGATGCCGCACAATTTGCCAACATCATGTCGGGCTTCGTTTTCGACCTTTATCTTGTCTGCCACATAGCCACATGGCTGCTCATCCCGTTTCTGCTGTTCTATTATTTCTGGCCAAAAAGCACATCGAAAACCTACACCGGCTTGACCATTTTCTATGCCGTTTGCGGTGCGCTGCTGACCGAATACTACTGCAACCTGATGATGCCCCTCGACCATGTGATTTTCGTTTATTCTCCCGAAGAAGTGAAAGGCACCTTGACCTCATCGGCAAACGTCACGGCGGCACCTTTCGTTTGGTTTTTCCTGAGCATGGCCGTTGTCGTCATCGCCGCCATCCTTTGGAAAAAAATCAGGATACCGGCATTTGTCGCCATTCCTTTCCTCGCCGGTTGCCTTGCGGTTGCCATCATTGTGAATTACAGCAATCTGATTCGCACGGAAAAACACTACAAAGACCATGAATCGTTCTGCCTTGCGGTAAACCAGCCATCGTATTCGGCAATAAAAATCTACGACTACTTTTCCAACAAGAACAAGCAACTCTTTGACGATGAGAATGGTGTCAGCCAAGAAGTTATGGACGCAGTCGCCCGTTACCAAGCCCTGAATTCCCAAAACGAATACCTTGATCCAGAATATCCTCTGTGGCGCAAGGCAAACGACGGAGATGTGCTGGGCAAGTCCTTCAACATGACCAGCGACAGCCTGCCGCCCAATTTCGTTTTCATCATCATGGAAGGATTTGGGCAAAATCTCAGCGGCGTCATCGATGCACAGTTCTCCCCTACTCCTTTCATCGATTCGCTCAAGCAGGAAAGCCTTTATTGGGAAAACTGCCTCTCGACAACGGCGCGCACCTTCGGCGTTCTGCCTGCCATTTTCGCTTCCGTTCCTCAAGGCAAATCCGGCTTTTCGCAAAACTGGACACCCATGCCATCGCACAATTCGCTGCTCATGGACATGAAGCTAAACGGTTATAAATCATCCTATTATTACGGTGGCGTACATAGTTTCGACCGCTACGACGGATTCCTCAAAGCCAATGATGTCGATTTCATCTTTGTCCCGCAAATCGACAACGTCGATTCGGCGACCTACAAACTGCTGAACGAAAGTCACCGATGGGGTCTCGACGACAATGAAGTCTTTGAATACGCCATGAATAGGAAAAACGCCCAACCTTCGACAAGGCCAAACATCGACATCTACATGACGCTCACCACGCACGAACCGTTTGTCTTCGGCGAAGTGGAGCAATACGAAAGCCGCATTGAAGAACTCCTCAGCAGGCAAAACGGCCTTTCGGAAAAGGAACTGGCTAACATCAAAGGCAACATGAACATCTTTGGCTGCTTCAACTACGCCGATGAATGTGTCGGCAAACTCATCAATTACTACAAGACTTTGCCCGAATACGAAAACACCATTTTCATCATCACAGGCGATCACAGAATGGGATACCTGCCTTTCGGCTGCTTCCTCAGCAATGTCAACGTACCGTTGCTTGTGTTTTCACCGCTGCTGAAAGAGCACAAGAGCATGTCGGCAGTCGTATCGCATCTCGACATTACGCCTTCACTTGAAGCTTATCTGCATGAAAATTATGGCTTTAAGACAAACGAAAACTGTCATTGGATTGGCAACTCACTCGATACCGTTTCCGAATTCAGAAACACCAAAAGACTGGCATTCATGCTCAACAACCGCGATGTGGTGGATTATTACGAAGGCGATTATCTGCTCACGAACAACCGCGTCTTCAAATTGGACAAAGACTTCGAACCCGAAGCCGTTGACGATGATGCCATCATCAAAATGATGAAAAACCACCTTAGCGACTATTCCGTCATCAGCCATTTCACGGTCCAGCACGATTTCGTGAAAAAGATTGAAAACAAATATCCTTTGCTGAATTATTCGCTTGATTTCAAAATCAATACGATAGGAATTTTCTCCAATTTCCTCAAAACGGACGGTGACAACATATCGGTTTTAATCAACAACAAGGTTGAATACGGTCCGTTTTGCCAGAACATTGACATTCCGGATGATGCAGCCTCCATTCTGTTTGACCTGTCGATGGATTTGATTTGCCACGACACGCTAAACGGTCTGCCTAGCATCGTCTTTCAGTCGAACAACTACAACTCTTCCGTCATTTTAAGTGACGAATCGGGCCATCTGCTGAACACCGGCAAATGGGAGCATTTCCATACTAAGGTTACCATTCCGGTGAGCAACGAAATGAACGGAGCCATTCTGAAAGTGTTCCTCTACAACAACCAACACACGACTATGGAATTTGACAACCTGAAAGTCGATGCCTTCTACGAAAAACGGTAGGATATTCATCCTCCGCCACTAATGGCAAAAGCCTTTAGGCTGAATCTTAGTCCGATAAGTGTAATCGGCATTGTCAAGAATCATCTGCTCCAAACCGACACCCCTTTCCTCGGCCTGGCTTCTTATGCTTTCCAGCCATTCGGGATTTGCCTCAATCTGGCGGCAAATAGCTTCGATTTCTGCGTTCCTATAACCAGCATAAATGCTGTCGGCGGCATCATAATCAGCGGCTTGCTTCCATTTGAAAACATTATCGTAAGCACTCAGATAACGTTCGCAGAAACCGTATGGCCAAAGATGATTGGTCGCCTCAGTGCAAACCAACAGGACAAAATCCTGATTTTCAATTTCCTGCTTGTAATCGAGAGAAGTAACGTCAACGACACCGTCGCGTTCAGGATAAACCGTCCTGTTATAGAACCAGAATCCGCCATCGGAAAAGACATTCTGCGGAATGGCTACATTCCATGCCCAAACCGTCCACCAATAGGAATCGGAAATGGAAAGCACCTTCGGCTTGTAACCCTCGGTAAAACTCAACACCGGCTGGTCGATGGAGTTGCGCGGCAATGGCGCCAAAATGTTCATCATGCGGTACAAATCGTCGTCTTGGCTCATCAAATAACTCGAATCAAAACCATCAATCACGGGATGAGCCTGCTGCTGATGGGTCATCGTTTCCATATAATTGACAATGGAATCAACGGCAAGCGTAGCGGCATACACGGTCCAATGTGCGCTTAAATCACAATATATGGCATGGTCAAACCCGCCTTTACGGTTGCAGAAATAATCGTTGAAATCCAAGTAATCAATATCTTGTTCGGCAAAAGAAGTCTTGTATTCCTGATAGTTGTTCGTAACGTTGCGTTTCGCAATATATTTGTCTGGAACAAGTTCAGGATAATAGGAAGCCTTGCCTAAAACGAAAACCGGCAGCAATTCCGTTCCTTTGGTTTTCAGCATCGCCTTAATGAGTTTCAGCTGCCTCGTGTTTTCATCAATGGTTTCCTTTCCAAGATACGTTTCACCCGTATAACTGATGATGTAAGATTCCTCGAAAAAAATCCTGTTGTCCTTCCCTTTTACAGGCCCGATGGCCGAAATCTTTCCAAATGCCGAATAAAGCAACTGGTTGTTCAGCCTGATCAGTGGCTTTCTGAAACCAGACTGCTCGGTGCAATAAGTCGACAAGGAATCCTGGACGGTCTCATTTATCAACGAAGAAAGACTGACGACAGGCTTTGGCATTTCGACAAAAGCGCCATCCAAAGGACGCTCCTCAAAAATGTGGAAACGGGCTTGAAGCATCGGCGCAAAAAGCAAAGCCATAAGAATGACAAACCATATTTTCTTGAACTTTTCCATCAGAACCTGAAATAAATGAACGGATTGAAACTGCCTTTGAGAATGAAAGAAAGCGACAGGACAAACATGACAATCATCAGCAGACCGACACCGACATATTGCCCGACATTATACGACTTGCGGTTGAAAAAGAAATCCAAGGCCTTCTGTCCCAATTTCGTAAGCCCAAAGAACGAGAAGAACAAGGCAACCAGCATCAAGACGACAAACTGCGTGTCGCAGAAAGCAACAGGAGCATTGCCATGCAGGCAAAACATGCTGCCAATGTATTGCATGGCATAATTCAGGTTGTCGGCCCGGAACAGCACCCAGCCAATGGCGACAATGACAAATGTGATGATGACACGCGGCCACTTGCCGATTCTTTTACTCGCCTTAATCCAAAACATCTTGTCGAAAACGATGAAAATCCCATGGTAGGCGCCCCACGCCACAAAATTCCAGGCTGCGCCATGCCACAAACCCGAGAGGAAAAAGACAATCCACAAGTTGAAGTAAGTCCTTTTTTTCCCTTTACGGTTGCCGCCCAGCGGAATGTAAAGGTAATCCATCATCCAATTGCCCAAAGTCATGTGCCAGCGTTTCCAGAATTCCGACACATTCTGACTGATATACGGATTGTTGAAATTCTCCGGAAACTTGAAACCAATCATCCGCCCAATGCCTATGGCCATGTCGGAATAGCCCGAAAAATCGAAATAAATCTGGAACGTGTAGGCGATTATGCCTAACCACGATGCCGCAAAACCAATTTCGGTTGCAGGCATTGCAAACACCTTGTCGACATATTCGGCGAGAATGTTAGCAATAAGGACCTTCTTGCTCAAGCCAATGATGAAACGGTAGAATCCAAGTATCTTGTTGTCAATGTTTTCATTGGCGCGACGGTCTGTTATTTGGGTTGCAATTTCATTATACCTGACAATAGGTCCGGCAATGAGCTGGGGAAACAGCATGATGAACAAGGCGTAATCGAAAATGCTTTTCAACGGAACCGAAGTCTTCCGATACACGTCAACGCTATAGCTCAGCTTCTGGAAAGTGAAGAACGAAATGCCGATTGGAAGAATGACTCTTGTCCACTTGATAGGATTGCCTCCAAAGGCCGACAGCAGGGCATTGATGTTATCGATGAAGAAATTGGCATACTTGAAATAAGCCAGAAGACCCAAATTCAAGATGATGGAAAAGACAAGGAACAGTTTGCGGCGTTTGGGTGCCTCGCTCCTGTCAATCTCACGGACAATGAAAAAGTCGATGATAATGGCCACCAAAAGCGTCACGAGGAATTTCGGCGAACCGAAACCATAGAACACCAGACTCGCCAACAACGCCACACGATTCTTGTATTTGGTATCAACAAGGAAATATGCCACCAAGAATATGGGGAGAAAATACAAAAGGAATATGCTGCTGCTGAATACCATGATTTGCTTTTAATTATGTGCAACAAAAATAGGTAAAATATCCATTCCCGCCAACAATCAAATCATACTTCCATCCTTGCCTTAAAACCTGAAATAAATGAATGGACTAAAACCTGTCGCATTCAAAGCGCCAAGGCAGAAAACAAAGGCGAATATGCTGATGCAGAACGCTATGATGTGTTGCTTCTGATTGTATTCGGTGAAATAAACCTTTTCCTGGACCTTCCGTCCGAACTTCGACAGCGTGAAGAACGAGAAAAACGCCGCCACAAGCATAGTGACATACAAATGCGGATTGGCGCCGAAATGGAATGACGTAAACTCAAAGGCAAACAGCCTTTTTATGAACATCCACGACAAATCGATGCGCTCGATGCGGAAGAAACAGCGCGTCAGCACGATAATGATGAACGTAAAGAAAACTGACGGAATCGTGCCGATTCTTTGGTTGAACTTCTTCAGAAACAGTTTGTCGGCACAAATGAAAATGCCTTGCAAGGCACCGTAAACCACGAAGTTCCATGCCGCTCCGTGCCACAAACCCGAGACCAGAAAACAGAACCAGAGGTTGAAATATTTCCTAAATTCGGTCTTCACACGGCTGCCGCCCAACGGGAAATAAAGATAATTCTTGATGAAAACGCTGAACGTCTGATGCCATCTTCTCCAAAACTCCGAAATGGTGGTCGAAACATACGGATTGTCGAAGTTTTCGGGAAAACGGAAGCCCATCATGCGACCCAAGCCGATGGCCATGTCGGAATAGCCGGCAAAGTCGAAATAAATCTGGAAGGTGAAGGCAAGAATCGTAATCCAGGCCGTTGTCGAATCCAAGGCTGCGATTTTCGAGGCAATGTCGGCCAGTTGCGCCGAAGTCAGCACATCGTAATTCGACGGTCCCAGAACCTGATCGACTTGAAAGCCAATGACATCGGCAATCAGGATTTTCTTGCACAGGCCCAAAACGAAACGGTAGAAACCATGCAGACGGTCAGAAAACAGCGATTCGCGGTTGCGGATTTGGTCGGCAATGTCGCAATAGCGGATGATTGGGCCGGCAATCAGTTGTGGGAACATGGTGATATACAGCATATAATCGCTCAGTTTGTCCATAGGCTTGTTGATGCCGCGATAGGTATCGAGCGTATATGTCACGCTTTGGAACGAGAAGAACGAAATGCCGATAGGCAGCAAAATCTTTGTCCATTGCAGCGGTTCCTTATGGCACCATCCGAGAATGACATTCAGGTTCTGCATGGTGAAATTGCCGTACTTGAAATAGAACAGCAGTCCAATGCTGATGGCGATGGAAACGCCGCAAATCAGTTTTTTCAGGCCTGTTTTTTCGGTCCTGAACATCCATCTGACAAGGAAAAAGTTTGCAATGGTCGAAAGAACCAGCTGAATGATGAATTCGGGCGCACCATAGGCATAAAACAGCAGCGATGCAAACAGCAAGGCATAATTGCGGGTTTTCTTCGGCATCAGGAAATAGACGAGGAAGAAAATCGGCATGAAATATAATAAGAATACATTGCTACTGAATACCATACCCAAACATCATTTTAAATCCGGCAAACCATAGCGTTCGGCAACTTCTCTCACCGCCTCATCGTGTAAGGCCTGAGCCATGGTTTTCCCTTTTTTTACTGCATTTTCACTGATTTTTGCCATCAGGGCGGAATCGTTTTTTAGCGCCGCCTCCGTAACCTCAACTTTCCACTTATAGAATTCACCAAGCAAAACAGCGGAAGTGACACGGTCGTTCTCCCCGATTTCGAGAAGTCCATAGCGTTTTTTCACCGACCATCTTGCATTCCTGCTTATCATTTCATCAACTTCGACATTTCTTTCAACAGCTTGTCTTTCAACTGACTGAAGCCATTGCGGATTACTCCTGATAATCGATTCCGTGCGTTGCGCCATGACATCGATGAATTCCGGCAAATCCAATTCCACCAGCTGGTCTTTCAGCAAATCATCGCCATTGGCAACATTTCTGGCTTCGGCATACAACATTTTCCGCGTCGTCCTGTAACGAAGCAGTGCCTGTTTTTCCAGCAACGACATCCAGACCGAATCCTTGCGGATTTCCTTTGCAATCCTGACGTATGGCACGTTGGGATTCAGTTCCGTAAAAACACTGTCGGCATACAGCACTCTTAACGCCTTCTTGACAAAAGGTTTCGGCTTATACATCTGATTACCAGTGGTAAACCAGACGATATAGTCGAAATCGAACATTTTTTCCAACAAATCATATTCCTTGACCTCACAGATTTCATTCAAATCGGGGCCATAGTAAGCCGTTGAATTGTAATACCAAAACTCTACCTCATCAAACACCTGATTCAGCGGAACATAATGATTGATGCGCCACAAATAGGAATTGCCGATAAACAGCACCTTGGGTTTCACCGTTGCGCTGTCGGCCAGAATTTCGACATCGGTTTCGGGAGCCAAGCCGTTTGAAAGACGAATCCAGCGTTGCAAATTCAGCAAATTTTCCAAATCGCGGTCGGATTCGGAGTTTCGTGGAACCGAACGGATCGAACCTATTTTCAAATCAGCCAAACCGATTCCCTTCACCTGTTCCATCAGCCTGAAAAGCGAATCGGCTGCAAAAACACAGGAAAAATTCCAATGCGCGCCGGTCTGCGGAATCAAAGGATAAGAAACCGTGTCCTTGATTTGCTGGAACCACCGCGTCATTTCAATGTAGGGGAAGTGCTTCTCTTCAAGACCATCGGCAAAAAACTCGCGGGCATTTATTGTCGTTGTATCACGCTCATGTTCAGGGAGATATTCGGAATAAAGGAAACCCTTTTCGGGCGCCATGAACATCAAGAAATCGATGCCGAAAGGTTTCAGCGTCTCGCGCAAGAGGCACATTTCATCAATTTCCCGACCGAAAACTTCTGACGCATCGGCCGTAGAATCAATCCAGCGGTAGATTTCCGTTCCGTAATAATCGCTCACATTCTGCGGATAGAAAAGCCAGTTGTTTTTGCCGCAAACCACATCTTGTGCAAAGGTCTTCCGATAGAAATCCCACAAATACTGGTTATAAAGCCTGATGACCGGCTCACGGAAACCGAAGTTTTCGCCCGTATAGGCCTCAAGCTGCTTTTGATATTCGCCGGTCACATAACCATCAAACGTCAATTCCGGTTTTTCCGTCTTATCGAAAACGCCTTCGAGTCCATTGAAACGAAAAACGCCCGTCACCTGCTGAAACATCGGCAAAAACATCAGCAGTGCCAAAACGGAGAACAAGACAATATGACATTTCCTATCTTTCTTCAAGACCTCAGAACCTGAAATAAATGAACGGATTGAAACCCGAGACGAACAATGCTCCCATGGAAAGGATGAAAAGTACAGTGACAACGACAAACATGATTGCCGAACGTTTCACCGTGTAATTGTCGGCAAACACCAAATCCTGGAGTTTCTGCCCTTTTGCAAGCAAAGTGATGAACGAAAACACGAGAGCAAGCGCAAACACCACCCAGAAATGTGCATCACAACTCAGCGTTGCACCATCCCTGAAGGCAAACAGGGCTTGGTAATAGGAACCGAGCGAACCCAAATCCTCGACACGGAATAGCACCCAGCCCAGATTGACGACAAAAAACGTTAGAATCACAGAAGGAATCCTGCCGATTTTTTTCAGCACATCGAGCAGGAAAATCCTGTCCATGATGATGAAGAAACCGTGAAACACGCCCCAAAGGACAAAATTCCAAGCGGCACCATGCCAGAATCCAGAGCATAGGAAAACGATACCCAGATTCAGATACATTCTTGCCTTCGAGCAGCGGTTGCCGCCCAGCGGAATGTAAAGGTACTCTTTCATGAAGCCACCCAAAGTCATGTGCCAACGGCGCCAAAACTCAGTGATGCTCCGGCTGATATACGGGTCGTTGAAGTTTTCCGGGAAACGGAAGCCCATCATCTTTCCCAAACCGATGGCCATGTCGGAATAGCCCGAGAAATCGAAATAAATCTGCAAGGTATAGGAAAGTATGCCAATCCAAGCCGTTCCCGACGATAAATCGGCGTAGTTCATGCCGAAAATGGCATCGGCATTTTCGGCCAACGTATTGGCTATAAGCACTTTTTTGGCCAAACCGATGACGAATCTGTAGAAACCCGTGACAAAATCCTCCGTGGTGACTTTCCTTTCGACAAGCTGCTGCGCCACACTGTTGTATTTGACAATCGGGCCTGCAATAAGCTGAGGGAACATCATGATATACAGCACGTAATCGGTCAGTTTCTTGCTCGGCAACGAAGTCCCGCGATACACATCGATGGTATAAGTTATTGACTGGAAGGTAAAAAACGATATGCCGATTGGCAAAGCCACTTTCATCCATGGAATAGGTTCACGATGGGCAAGGCCTAGAAGCGCATTGATGTTTTCGACAAAGAAATTCGCATACTTGAAATAAAGCAGCAGCGACAGCGAAACGAAAATGGAGACAGCGCAAATGATTTTCTTTTTCTTTCCGGCATCGACCGAGGCCATCCACTTGACCAAAAAGAAATTCACGATGCAAGAACCAACCAGCAGGAAGATGAAATCAGGCGCACCATAGGCATAAAACACCAGCGAAAAAAGCAACAAGGTGTAGTTCCTGTACCTTTTTGGAGTAGCGAAATAGGCTATCAAAAAGATAGGCAAGAAGTAAAGAATGAATATATGACTACTGAAAACCATGTCGATTCTGTCGTTTTTTATTGTTTTGCTCTAATTGTTTTTATCTGGTAAACGGCATTGTTGTGCAATGCTTCCTCCAAAGTGATGTTGCGTTCTTCCGCCTGCTTTTTGACGGCATCAAACCATTTAGAGTTCCCCTTGATTTGATTAATCATCAGTTCGATTTGCTTTTCCATGCTGAGGCCGCCGTTACGCATCATCTCCAAGGTCATGTCGCAAAAGCCAAACATATACTCGTAGAAATTCGGGGCGGTGAAGATTGACAGCACAATGTCGGCATTACAAATCACATCAAAGACATCTTCGAGATTTTCAACCTTTCTCCAATTATACTTAGGATTCGATGAATAGATGTCACGATTGTAACTCCAATAGTCCCAATTTTCGAATGCATCCACAAAACTTGAACCTTGTATCTGGACAAAATAACTGTCGCCAACTATCAGAATATCAGGCTTGTCCTTGCCAATAGTGTCGGACAGAGTTGTGATTGGGCACGGCAACATGGGCTTCTTGACGGGGAAAAGCAGATTCATCGAATTTTCCAATTCACCATCCTGTCTTGAATACTGATCGGTGATGTTCCAGTCGGCACATTCCACCGTAGGCAAATCGAAGCCGGTTATGGATTCGATTTTGCGCATGATTGAATCAGCGACCATAGGGACGGTCGATTCGGCCCAATGCGTTCCATAACGGGGATAAAGCGGATACGGGAAACTGTCTTTGATGGATTTGAAATAGGAAAAGAAATCGATGTGATTAATGCCATTTTCCTTGAACAATTCAATATAATATTCTTCCATTGAAAAAGGTGAAATGGAATCGCGGTATCCATCGGGCATGAATTCAGGATAAACAGCAGGTTTTGTCGGCGCAAATACAAACAGGAAATCCGCTCCGTGATTTTTCAAGGAATCGACCATCACAAGTGTCTTTTCCACATTTCTCCTTGCTACGTTTTTCGCGCTGTCGATGGTCGGGAATGTACCCGAAAGTATTTCTCCTTTCGATTCACACAAATACCACAACAAGTAATACTCCTTATTCAAGCCTTCCACGATGTGTTCGTTTGAGACAATGTTGAAGCCACTATAAAGCAACTGATTGTAACAACGGATGAATATTTCGCGGAAGCCGCCGGTTTCTTTTGCCCTTTCATTCAGATATTCCTGATATGCACCCTTATAATAATTTGAAAATGTCAATTTAACAGGTTTGGCTTTGCCGGTAAAGCCTCCCAAAGGCCGCATTGGAATGAAATGCGTGAAACCCTGCGCAAGAATCAAGACGAACACTACGGCAATTATGGTAGTCTGGACAATGAAAAACCGCTTCTTTTTCATATCATTTCAAATCTGATAATGGCAACACGTCTTGATTAATTCATTTTTAGTAGAATTGGCAAAAATACAAAATTTATTGTTCGTATTTTTGCACCATGAAAATTATCGAATTACTCTCCCCGGCCAAAGACCTCGAAGTGGGCATGGCCGCCATCAACCATGGTGCCGATGCGGTTTATATCGGCGGCCCCGATTTCGGCGCACGCGAAAAAGTGTCAAATTCCATTGAAGACATTGAAATACTATGCCGTCATGCCGCACTATACGATGCGAAGGTTTATGTGACGCTCAACACATTGCTCCGCGACAACGAATTGGAACGCGCCCGTAAAATCGTTTACGACTGTTGGAACGCTGGTGTCGATGCCATGATCGTGCAGGATATGTCGCTGCTCATGATGGATTTGCCACCCATTCCGCTGCACGCCAGCACGCAATGCAACAACCTGAGTTTAGAGAAAGTGCAGTTTTTGGAAAAAGTCGGTTTTTCGCAAGTCGTTTTGGGTCGCGAGCTTTCGCTTGAGCAAATCAAGGAAATCCGTGCCAACACAAGCGTTCCGTTGGAGT
>CALBNP010000209.1 GCA_937896505.1 uncultured Bacteroidales bacterium
CGAATACGCTGGCCAAAACGTTTGGATTGCTGTCCGTCACTTCAACTGCTCAGACGAGTTCCTGATGTGCCTCGACGATGCCGAACTGTCTATCAACCGTGCCAACCGCAACCGCGATGCTCAACAACTGACTGTCTATGCTGGCAGCGATACTAAAGACAAATTGCCATTCTATAGCATGTATCAAGATACACAAGGTTGCCAAAGCCAGTTCGTGATTCCTGCTTCTGACTTGGCTGCAATGAACGGCGGCGAAATCTCCAGCATGGAATTCCACATTTCAAGTTGTGGTAATTATACAAAACTTGCTGCTGCAAGATGGAAGGTCTATGTCAAGGAAGTCGGCTACACTACAATGAGCAGCCTCGACGACGAATCGGGTGCTACAGTGGTCAATGCTAACTACCAGGTTGTTACCAATCAAGAACAAACCCGCATGATTGTTGACTTCGCTACACCTTACACCTACAATGGCGGCAACCTGCTGATTGGCTTCGATGTCACTACAACGGCAGACTATGTCTCCACACAATTCTATGGCACCAACACTTCTGGAAATGCTGGTTATTACGACACACATGATGAAATTTATATGGGTGGCTCAGGCCCAGTCAGTTTCATCCCAGAGACCACCTTCACCTACGAAGCTGGCACTCCTGCTCCAGAACCTGAAATCGAATACATCGTCGAAAACATCACCATGGTTCCTGGCACCTACTACATCGCCGCTTCTTCAACCCAAGACGAATGGGATGTGGTTCTCAATGCCAGCGAACTGCCTTGCCCAGAGAAGGCTTCACAACCTACACCAGCTGACGACGCCGACGAACTCGAACCGGCAGCTGTGAACCTGTCATGGGAACTTGGCGAAAACACCACCGAATACCGTCTCGTGTTTGGTAGCACCTACTACTGCGAAGACATCCTCGTCGACTGGACCACCAACCTCGCTCAGAGCTTCACCGTCCGCGGCCTCTACAACAACACCAACTACTTCTGGCGTGTTGACGAGCGCAACAGCAACTGCGAGACCCTCGGCGAAGTGTGGGGCTTCACCACACACCTCAACGTTCCTCGCAACCTCACCGCTGATGACTACGCTCTCTTCGAAGGCGAAAGCGTAGTGCTGAGCTGGACCGCTATCCAAGACCGTACCTACCGTTACTACAACGTCTACCAGGACGATGAACTCATCTATTCGACTCCTGCCAACCAGGTCGTCACCACCTACACCGTTGAAGGCCTGGAATACAACATGGGTGGTTACTTATTCTATGTCACCGCTGTCTATGACGAAGGCGAATCAGGTCCTTCAAACATAGTCAAGGTTAAGGTCTCTGGCGAGGGCAACGTTGCTGGCCACGTCTATGAAATAGACGGCATCACCGGCATCGCCAATGCTACCGTTACCTTCAACGGCATTGACGAGTTCGGCGACGAACAGACCATCAGCTTCATCACCGACGGTACCGGTGCTTACGGCGGCGCAATCTTGGCCGGCGTCTACACTTCGGCTGTTGCCAGCTGCGAAGGCTACCAGACCGTCACCGAACCTACCTGCGGTGTCCCGGTTATGGTTGAATTCGACGAGAACACCTCAGGTGTCGACTTCGTCATGGACGAGAACTTTACTCCTGTTTGCCAAGTCGTTGCACAATACTATCCTGACAGCCTGAACCCAGCCGACGACTACGTTAAGGTTTACTGGGGCTGCGGCCTGCCTGGTGGCGACATCATCGAAGACTTCGAGACTGGCGACTTCACCAGCTTCGACTGGCAGCTTGACGGCACCTATCCATGGACCATCACTACCAACAACCCATACGAAGGCGACTACTGCATGAAGAGCGGCGGTGCCGGCGTGGATTACGTGGAAAGCAACATGAGCGTCACCGTCACCATCCCTAACGACGGCGAAATCAGCTTCTTCTGCAAGCCTAGCTGCGAACAAAGCTACGACAAGGGCCACTTCTACATCGACGGCACCGAAATGGGCACCTACACAGGCACTGGCTCATGGACCGAGAAGGTCTATCCTGTCACTGCTGGTGACCATACCTTCAGATGGTCATACACTAAGGATGTCAGCATGGCCAGCGGCGACGACTGCGTCTATGTCGACTACATCACCTTCTTCAGACCAACCCCACCTCCAGTACCGGGCATGACCTACGACTTCGACAACAGCACCATGCAGGGCTGGACCACCATCGACGCTGACGGCGACGGTTACAACTGGGTGCTTGGTTCCTCACTCTTCACGGGTTCTGGTTTGGGTCACAACGCTTCGGCCGACATGGTGAGCTCACAGAGCTACGACAATCCTACCTATACAGCTCTCCATCCTGACAACTACCTCGTTTCTCCACAAGTGGAACTCGGTGGCATCGTGAAGTTCTACGCTTGCGCTCAGGACGAAAGCTATGCAGCTGAAAAGTTTGCTTTGGCCGTTTCGACCACTGGCAACACCAACCCAGCCGACTTCACCACCATCCAAACATGGACGATGTCAGCTAAGAAGGATGGCTTCAGACCAAAGCGCTCGTCACTGAGAGACAACCGCAATACCAGACAAGGTTCTTGGTATGAATACACCGTTGACCTGAGCGAATACAGCGGCATGGGCTATGTGGCTATCCGTCACTATGACTGCACCGACCAGTTCGTCCTCAATGTTGACGACATCACCATCGGCGAACCTGGCAGAGCAGCTGACAACAGCCGTGCCTTCTCGCACTACAGAGTGTATCGCACCAAATGCTACAACGATGGTCCTTACACCCTCGAAAACACGAGAGTCCTGGCTTGCGAACTGCAAGACACCCTCTACATCGACGTTGAATGGGACACCCTGAGCCCAGGCATCTACAAGTATGGCGTCGGCACCGTCTATAGCGGCAACCGCGACGAACTGCAAGAACCACGCGAATCAGAAATCGTCTGGTCTAACTGCATCGACAAGGATATGTACCTCGAAGGCGATGTCACCGTCAACGTCCTGCTCAACAGCGCTGACAGCCCAGAAGGCACCACCGTTACCTTCACCAACCTCAACGAAACCGAACAGGAACTCTATCCTATCGAACCTATCATCCTCGACGAAAGCGGTTTCTACGCATTCGACAGCTTCCGTAGAGGCGACTACAACCTCAAGATCCAACACGAAGGCTACTACGACATCGAAGAAGAAGTCAGCATCTGGGAAGCTACCGACCTCCGCTACGTGATGACCGAAATCATCTACGGCGTTAAGGACCTCTACGTTTCGAGCACTGGCTGGGCAATGTGGGCTGACGACAACCAGCAGTCTGGCGGCTTCGAGTTCTCAGAAGGCTTCGAAGGCGGTGTCATGCCAGAAGGCTGGACCTGCGAAGGCGATGAAAACTGGACTGTCGGCACTGGCGACATGTCAACCGCATCTGGCGCTGCCGAAGGCAACTACAACGCCTTGATTTATATCTCACAAAGTGATGTGACTTCATACCTCGTCACTCCTATGCTCGACATGAGCGGCATCGATGCTGCTACCTTGAACTTCTCGATGTTGAACCGCAATTTCATTGGCGACATCGACGAACTCCATGTTTGCTACCGCGTTGCCGGTGGCGCTTGGACAACCCTCGAAAGCTTCACTGCTGAAAACTCAAGTTGGGCTGCCAAGTCAGTCGAATTGGAAGGCATGGCTTCCAACTACCAGATTGGCTTCAAGTTCTATGGTCACTGGGGCCGCGGCCTCGGCCTTGACGCTGTCGAAATCATCACTGACCGCAGCGGCGACCGTCACCTCGAAGGCTACAAGGTAATGTGCACCTCAATCGATGGCGAACCTATCTTCAATGCTGATACCCAATACCCATTCTGCCAACTCAACACCGATGAACTCGTCGAAGGCGAACACTACAAATGCAAGGTCGCTTCCATCTACAGCACCGGCATGAGCGATTGGAGAGAATGCGAATGGGCTTACATCCCTTGCGACAACTACGCTGGCACCGTTGATGGCGTCGGCGAAGAAGACGGCACCAACGGCAACCACTTCAGCTGGACCTACCCAGGTCAGCCTGGCCCAGTGCCTCCAACTGGCGACGAATTCACTGAAGGCTTCGAAAGCGGTTCAATCCCAGCCGGTTGGACAACCATCGACGCTGACGGCGACGGTCACAACTGGACACCAGCTTCTGTGCTGATGGCTGGTTACATCATCCCAGCTCACGGCGGTGTTGACTGCATCTCATCTCAAAGCTATGCAGGTGCTGCTCTCTACCCAGACAATTACCTCGTTACACCACAGGTCGCTATCACCAACGGTTCGAACTTCAGCTTCTGGGCTTGCGCTCAAGATCCAAGTTATGCTGCCGAACACTACGGCGTTGCCATCTCAACGACAACCCCAACCGCAGATGCATTCACAACCATCGCTGAATGGACAATGACTGCTAAGGATGCTGCCCAAGCTGGCGCTTACATGTCGAAGAACGGCAAGGGCACACGCGAAGGCACCTGGTACCAGAAGAGCGTTGACCTCAGCGCTTACGCTGGACAGCAAGTCTATATCGCTATCCGTCACTTCAACTGCTCAGATATGTTCTACCTGAACGTTGACGATGCTGAATTGGCTATCCTTGACGCTAAGGGCAACCGCGACGGTTACCTCCAATACTGCACCGAAACCTATTCTGGCGCAATCGGCACTGGTGGCGGCCAAGTTTGGTGGGCAAACATGTACCCAGCAACATCTCTTGCAGCTTATGTTGGCCAGAACATCACCAAGGTCGGTCAGTGGGTTTCAGCTCCTGATATTTACGGCAACAACTACGACGGCACATACAACGTTGATGTTTATGTTGGCGGCTCAACAGCTCCTGGCACACTCGTGGCTTCAGGTTCACTGTATATCACCGGCGACGACGCTTGGCATGACATCGACCTGAGCGAAGCAGTCGAAATTGACGGTACACAGAACATCTGGTTCGTCTTCAACACCACTGGCATCGGCTACCCGATGTGCGGTTGCGACTATGTCGGCGAACCTAATTCAGACCTGCTGTCACTCGATGGCACCACTTGGGAACATGCACTCGATTACGCTCTGCCATACACATGGATGATCCGTGCATACCTTGAAAGCGGCAGCCCAGTTCCTCCAACACCAGAAGGCGACATCCTCGGTGCTATGATCTTCCGCGATGGCGAATGGCTTGCCTTCACCACCGACAGCGAATACATCGACTACGATGAATTCGGAACACACGAATACTGCGTGCGTGTTGTCTATGATGGCACCAACAACCTGCCTGAAGAAAACATCTACTACTCGATGAGCTGCCCAGAATGCATCGTAATCGGTGAAAACACTTGCGCTGCCGGCGCTGACATCCGCGGCGAATACCAGTGGCACGAAGGTGACGAATTTGGCGCTCTCATCTCATGGGGCGATGATACTCCTGTTCCACCAACTGGCGACGAATGGGCTTACAGCTTCGACAATGGCTTGGACGGCTGGACCAACATCG
>CALBNP010000210.1 GCA_937896505.1 uncultured Bacteroidales bacterium
AGGCAAATCCTGAATCGGAGGCTCGTCATAATGATCCTTCTTGCACGAAGTGAACAGCACTCCCATCAAGGCAAGAAGCATGAAACTGCGGTTTAAAAATCTGTTTTTCATATTGTAGAGTTGTTTAATTGTTTAATCGTTGAATTGTTTGTGGGCTACGTGACTATGTATTTTATTGACTATGTGACTGTGTGGTTTATTGACTATGTGACTGTGTGGTTTATTGACTATGTGACTGTGTGGTTTGTTGGCTGTGTGACTGTGTGGTTTGTTGACTGTGTGACTGTGTGGTTTGTTGACTATGTGACTGTGTGGTTTGTTGACTATGTGACTGTGTGGTTTGTTGACTGTGTGGTTGCTGAGCGGAGTCGAAGCACCACTTTCATCTTTCCACTCTCAACTTTTCACTTTCCACTTTCCCACTTTCCACTTTCCCACTTTCCACTTACCTACGAATTGTCAAGCTAATGTAATAATTGATGCCGTACATGTAGCTATACTTTGAGGGGAACATGTCGGGGTCGCTGGCGTTGAAGCGCAACTGGTCGTAGCCGTAGAGCACGATGCTCTTGTTGTTCAAGATATTGTTGACGCTCACGTTCAGCAGCAAAGTGTGGCCTTTGATGCGTCTCGAGATACCACCATAGAAATCGAGGGTGAAGGCCGGCTTCATCGGCTTTTGGTTCAGCACGTCCTCGATGCGAATGTCGCCAACTGCATAGTGCGACATGCCGGCTTCGGTATGGTTGTAAGGATTCACGTCGAAATACATGTTAGCCATATAGTTACCATTGAGGCTGACCCACCAGTTCTTAGGCGCATTGTATTTGACACCCAATGAAGCCACGGTTTCAGGGCCTGACGAAACGTGATAGCCTTTCAGGTAAGCCGTCTCGTTTTCGATGTAAGCCACGGCGTTGTTATCGTCGTAAACCGAGAAAGTCGGGCGGTTCATGTAGGTATGCGAGCCATTGGCAGCGGCAGCCTGCAAAGTCACGGTTGGCGAAACGTTGTATTCGATGCCTAGTTCAGCACCAACACTTTGCTGGTTGATGTTGGTCATGATGAAATTCACGAACTCGCTCTTGTAGGAGTTGCCGGCATCGCTCGAACCCGTCAGCACGTTTTCGCAATAGAAGCTGCGGTTCCAAATCAAATTAATATAGGTGTAGTAATAACCCGTCAGACGCAACTTGAAATTAGGCGAGCGATACTGATAGCTCAAGTCGATGGCATTGATTCTTTCGCTGCGCATCTTGTCGGCCACCATGGTGTTGCGGGTACGTGGCGAAACGTAAATGTCGCGGAATTGAGGTGCCTGGAAAACGAAGCAATCATTGAGTACGAGATAATTACGACCATTGATGGCGTAGGTGACACCGCCCTTGAAACCCGGGTCAACGAAGTTGTGCATCTTGTCGCGTCCGTATGAATCGTCAGCAAAAGCGCCATTCTTGAAAAGACCTTCGCGCCAAATCTGCGTGAAGGAAATCTGCGCACCCCAATAAATGTCGAAGTTACCGACCAGGTAATTCCATTGGTTCCAGATGCGGCCGTAATCGCGGTTGGCGTAATAGTTATAATTGATGATGTCGCCGACACGTGCCACATGGTTAGGATTGTTCAAATCCACCTGGCATTCGTCGGATTCCATGTTTTCGGCGTATTTGTTGATGTCGTAATAGTAATCGCCGCCAAGCAAATCATTCACATTTTCATAATAATGCGTTCTTGAAGAGCTGATGGCGAAACCACCCGTCAAGTGGAAATTAGGATTGATTTCATGCTTGAAATAGGTGGCATTACCGGCCTGGAACTTGTCGTAATGGCGTTCGGCAAGGATATATTTCGAGAATTTGCCCGTCACATCCTGCGTGCCGCCATTGGCATTATGCACGGTTGCCAAGTGGTTGCGGTTGGCCATATACAATTCGTCCCAATTGATTTGGCAGACATTCGGGTCGCGGTTCTTCCAGGCTTGCAGCTGTGCCTCATATTCCGCTTGGCTATGTGAGTTCCCGAAGAAATAACTTGGCAGGTTGCGGTAGTAGTCCGGACGCGGGTCATTGGCTTCGCCCCATTCGAGGGTCGTCTGGCCAGCCTTGCCGCCAAAATAATAGAATGTAGTGTTGAACGAAGTCTTCGGATTCGGGTCCCAATACCAAGTCAGCTGCGCCATAGGCTGATGATAGGTGCTGACGCGCGCATTGCGCTTTTCGCGTGTGCCATCTGGCATGGTCTGATAGCCCCAGTTCGGATTGTAAAAATTGGAGCCGACCAAGTCGTAGGCTTCCTGCACCACAGGGGCCGAGCCGCCACGCTGCGACGGTGCGCCAAAAACGGTGAGGTTGAGGCTGTGCTTGCTGTTGATTTTCTTCTCCACGGAGAGGAAATAGCTGTAAGCCTGATAGAAAGTGCCTTCGGTGTAGCCTTCACCGGCATAACGGCCCGATACGTT
>CALBNP010000211.1 GCA_937896505.1 uncultured Bacteroidales bacterium
ATGTTGTCGGCGGTGTCGAGGTTGACGCGCTCGGAAGTGGAGTGAGGTTCGATGATGAGCGGGCCGATGGAGGCGATTTCCACACCTGGGTATTTCTGCACATAATAAGCGGCTTCCAGCACAAAGTGCATGGCGACTTTCTTCGGTTCAAATCCAAGCACATCCTTGAAAGTCTGGCAGGTAAGTGCCAATAGCGGCGAGTCGGGGCGCTCTACCCAAGCGGGCGTGTCCATCAGGAGTTGGATGTTTGTTGCGCCGTGTTTCTTGAAGGTTGCCGTAATACCCTGCCCAAGTTTGCGCATCTCCTCATTGCTGAAACTGCGCGAGTGGCACGAAATGGTCACTTCGTTTGCATCGGTGCAGATGCGGCCTGCGTTGTTGCTCGTCATCACCGTGCCAGGCATGTCTTCGCGCATGGCAATCATGCCGACAGGCAGCTCCTCGACGGCTTGCATGATATCGCCGGCATTGCACAAATACTGTTTGCGAGGCTCAGTTTCTTCGCAGCGCATATTGATGGCGGCATCGGTCTGCGCATATTTCTTTTGCAGCATGGCATCGTATTCGACAGCGGCATTTGCCAAAGCATTTTCGGGTTTTATGGCAAGCACGACCTCGGCCACCGAAGAAATGGAGGCATTCGCCGTGCCGCCATTGATAGCGCAAATCAATATATCTTTGTCAGCCAAATCATTGATGAAATGACAAATTTCCTTGTTGGCGTGGCAACGGCCTTTGTTGATATCGACACCCGAATGACCACCCAATCCGCCATCTATCACGATGCGACGGAAGACATAACCTTCGGGAATGGGCTTCCAATCAGCCTCGAAATGAGCGATTTGCAGATAAGCGCCAGCGGCACCCACTGTGATTTCATCGTAGGCTTCCGAATCGAGGTTGATGACTTTGCGGCCACGGATGAAATCGGTGCTGAGAGCCTCGGCACCACTCATGCCGTCTTCTTCGTTGGTGGTGGTCAGCACTTCCAACGGACCGTGGACGATGCTGTCGTCGGCCAAAATGGCCAAGGCCATGGAAAGACCCATGCCGTTGTCGGCGCCAAGCGAAGTGCCTTCGGCTTTCATCCAGCGGCTTTCCGTTCCGTCTGGATTTTTGACGATTTCGATATAAGGTCTGATTTCATCATTGAGCGGGTCAAACGGATGACCGTCACGCAGATAACCGTCTTTTGCCACACAAACCATGTCCATGTGATTGAGAATCACGACGGGTTCGGCATTTTCGTGGCCTGGCGTGGCGTCTTTCTCAATCACGACGCAATTCTGCGCATCGCGGCGGTATCGCAAACCGTGACTTTCGGCAAAATTGCAAAGGTAATCGGCCAAGCGCTCTTCGTGATGTGATGGTCGTGGCGTGTTGTTCAGCTGATGAAAAATATCGTAAAA
>CALBNP010000212.1 GCA_937896505.1 uncultured Bacteroidales bacterium
ATCTGCAAGAAGCACAACGTGCTGTTCATGGCCGACGAAGTGCAGTGCGGTATCGCCCGTACAGGTAAGATGTTGGCTTGCGACCACGAAGGTGTGCGTCCTGACATCCTGATTCTGGGTAAGGCCCTCGGCGGTGGCGTGGTGCCAGTATCGGCAGTCCTCGCTGACGACGAAATCATGCTGAACATCAAGCCAGGCGAACATGGTTCGACCTTCGGCGGTAACCCAATCGCTGCTCGCGTTTCCATCGCTGCCCTGCAAGTCATCAAAGACGAACATCTGATGGAAAATGCTGAACGCCTTGGTAAGATTTTCCGTGAGGAAATCGGCAAGATCAAGAGCCCAATGATTGAGAAGGTCCGCGGTAAGGGCTTGCTCAACGCTGTCATCATCAAGCCTAAGGATGGCAAGGAAGCTTGGGACGTCTGCCTGAAGATGCGTGACCTCGGTCTGCTGGCTAAGCCAACTCACCAACACATCATCCGCTTTGCTCCACCTTTGGTCATCACCGAAGAACAACTCCGCGAAGCTATCGAAATCATCAAGGCTGCTATCAAGTCTTTTGAATGATTTTCTGGTGAATGAATCATGAAGTGAGCCGCCCGAAAGAGCGGCTCACTTTTTTTCTTACTTTTGCAGCAAATCTAATATACGATGTCAACCCCAATTCTGAGTATCCGTAACCTGAAGGTCTCGTTCCGTCGCGATGGCGAATGGAACGAAGCGGTGCATGGCATCGATTTGGATGTCTTTGCGGGGCGAACTTTAGGCATTGTGGGCGAGTCGGGTTCGGGCAAGTCGGTCAGCTCGCTGGCGGTGATGCACTTGCTCAACGAGAGGCAAAGCCGTTTCGCTGCCGATTCTATTTTATTGGAAGACACAGAAATAAGCCGTTTCAACGAAAAGCAAATGGCCGATATCCGAGGCAAGCGCATCGCCATGATTTTCCAGGAACCGATGACTTCGCTGAATCCTGTCTATAAATGTGGTTTCCAAGTCACCGAGATGATTCTCCAACACGAGAATGTGAGTCGAAAAGAAGCGCGCGAAAGGGTCATTGCCTTGTTCAAGCAGGTGATGCTGCCGCGTCCGGAAGCCATCTTCGACAGTTATCCGCATGAGCTTTCGGGCGGACAAAAACAGCGTGTTATGATTGCCATGGCCATTGCTTGCCATCCGCAAATCCTGATTGCCGACGAGCCTACGACGGCTTTGGATGTCACCGTGCAACTTGAAATCTTGAAGTTGCTGCGCCAACTGCAAAGTGAGACGGGCATGGGCATGATTTTCATCACTCACGATTTGGGTGTCGTGGCAGAGATTGCTGACGATGTGGCGGTGATGCACAATGGCGAAATTCTCGAACGTGGTTCAGTGAGTCAAATCTTGCACAATCCACAGCATCCTTACACGCAAGGCCTCTTGGCTTGCCGTCCACCGATGAATGTACGTTTGAAACGCCTTCCCGTGGTGAAGGAATTTCTTGATGGTCAATGGGAAGGTGGCAAACAACAGATAATCAACGAATTGCTGATTACTGATGAAAAAAGGAAAATGCGTCTTGAAAAACTTTATTCGCAGGAACCCATACTGAAAGTTGAGCACTTGAAGACTTGGTATCCTTTGCGCAAAGGTGTGTTTGGTCGTGTCTATGATTATGTGAAAGCCGTCGATGATGTGAGCATCGAAGTATATGAAGGTGAGACTTTGGGCTTGGTTGGCGAGTCGGGATGTGGCAAGACTACACTCGGTCGTAGCATCTTGCGCTTGGCTGAGCCGACTGGTGGCAAGGTGATTTTCGATGGCATCGATGTCACCAATTTGAAAGGCAACCATTTGCGTGATTTCAGGAAACAGGCGCAGATTGTATTTCAAGATCCTTATTCATCGCTCAATCCACGTCTTTCGATAGGTGAGGCCATTGCCGAACCGATGTGTGTGCATGGCATCGAAACCGACAAGAAAAAATGCCGAATGGCGGTTTGCGACTTGTTGGAGCAAGTGGGTTTGCAAGCGGCTCATTATGAACGTTATCCGCATGAACTTTCGGGCGGACAAAGGCAAAGGATTTGCATTGCGCGTGCCTTGGCAGTCAACCCTCGTTTGGTGATTTGCGACGAGTCGGTGTCGGCCTTGGATGTGTCGGTGCAAGCGCAGGTGCTTAACCTGCTCAACCGGTTGAAGGAAGAACGTCATCTGACTTATATCTTCATCTCTCACGACCTTGGCGTGGTGCGTTACATGAGCGACCGCGTTGTGGTGATGTATAACGGCAAGCCCGTCGAGATGAATGATGCGGACGAACTTTTCGGGAATCCACAAAACGCCTACACCAAAAAGCTGATTGCGGCTTTGCCGGGTAGGGGACTATAAACGAAAAAAGGCGACCCGAAAGCCGCCTTTTCCTATAATTAGCAATGATTCTTATTGATTGAGAAGCACATCAGCGCCCATGTTGAAGTAGATGTCAACAGGGATGCCTGCTTCGCCAACGCGGTTGAGGTCGGCTTGCAGTTCGTCTTTGATGACGCTGTCTTCGTCAATCCAAGTTTTCACGCTGTCGTAGTCGCCATCGCCTTGGTGGACGAGAATGTCGCCAGCCAGCTTTTCAACAGCAGCTTTCATGGCTTCGAAGTTGACGGCATATTTGCCTTCTTCGTTGCGGGTGAAAGCACCTTCGCGTTGGAGGTAGTTGAAGGTCAACATGTTGGCCTTGCCATGAGCGCTAGCAGCACCGAAGCGGACAGAACGGAAGATACCAGCGATGAAGGTCACATAGTTGTCTTCGAGTTCGGTGGTAGTGTATTCGCCCATTTCATAGAGTTTGGTGATGAGGTAGAGACCCAAAACGTCGGCCTTGGCTTCTTCGATGGCGCTGTATTGGTTGCCCAAAGCAGAACGGACGGTGCCTTTGCCTGTCAAGGTGTTCTTGATGCCCATGCCGTGAGCGGTTTCGTGGAACATCACATTGGAGAAGAAAGCATCGAACTTGATGTGTTCCATCGATTCAGGGGTCATCAGCACTTCGGAGATAGGAAGCAAAATCTTGTCGAACTTGGCTTGCATCGAGTTCTTGAGTTGGAGTTTGCGGGTACCTTTGGCCAATTGAACGCGTTCGTCGTTAGGCAGGTTGATGGCAATGGTCTTGCTGTTGGCATTGCAGTCGCCGGCATAATAAACGGCATC
>CALBNP010000213.1 GCA_937896505.1 uncultured Bacteroidales bacterium
TCACGCACGAATACGTTTATGAGGAAAACGGCATCGTGTATTGGTGGAACAAGACTTTGAATGAGTTCACCGTGCTTTACAATCTGAATGCCGATGAGGGCGACGAATGGCAAATCAAGGTCGGCACGGAAACCATAACCGTTCATGTTGATGCCGTGGATGTTTACGATTACGAAGGCAGGACTTACAAAATGCTGCAAGTCAGCGACGAAAACGATGTTTTCGGCGGAATCATTGTCTGCGGCATTGGCCACCTGACGAGTTTCTTCCCCGAAAGACTGATGAGCAAAAACTATCGTGTGGAAGGAATGCGCTGTTACTGGAAAGATGGAGAATTGGTCTTCAAATACGGCGACAAGGATTGCGATGAGGTTTACATAGAATTACATTCAGGAGTGGAAGAACTTGATAATCATTTGTTCCAAATCTATCCGAATCCTGCCAAAGGCTGCATCAATGTTGAAACGGAAGAAGAAAACGTCGATTATGAAATCTTGAACATCATGGGTCAGACTGTCCTTTCAGGTTCGTTGAATGTGGAAAAGCAAATCAGTTTAGACGGCCTTTCCGATGGCATGTATTTCATAAAAGTTGGTCGCCAAATGGTGAAATTTGTGGTTGGGAAATGATGGTTGGTAATCACTCCAACGCATCTAAAACCAAATCCTTGACTTCCTTACGGTTGCTTTCGTCAACATGAGTTTGCAGCACAATTTTGACTGGAGCCTTGCCTAACACAATAATTTCATTGCCAATAGTTAAGGCTTCATCGACGTCGTGGGTGACGTAGAGGATGGTGCGGCGGTCGTTTTTCCAGATTTCGAGGAAGTGCTGCAGCATGGCCTGTTTCAGGTTGATGTCGATGCCCGAGAAAGGCTCATCCATCAGGATGATGTCGGAAGGCACGGCAAAGGCACGGGCAATGGAAACGCGTTGGGCCATGCCGCCACTGAGTTGCGAAGGATAATAGTTGGCAAAGGCTTCCATCTTAACCATCTTCAATAGGTTGTCGGTCAGTGCTTTGCGTTCTTCTTTCGGCAGGCTGTGGTCGAGGACGAAATCAAGGTTGCCTTCCACGGTCTTCCAAGGCAGGAGTCGCGTCTCTTGAAAGACGTAGGAGAAGCGTTTGCCATCGAAGCCTTCCATCTGCCCGCTGTCGGGTTTTATGAGACCGCCTATCATGTTGAGCAAGGTGGTCTTTCCGCAACCCGAGGGACCGAGGATGCAGGAAATCACGCCTTCCTGGAAGGTAATGTCGAAATCCTTGAAAACGACGTTGCCGTCGAATTGCTTGCTGATATGTTTC
>CALBNP010000214.1 GCA_937896505.1 uncultured Bacteroidales bacterium
CCGTGGTGAAGGTCTCAGGCAGCAGAATCAGGTCGGTGCCTGGCTGCACTTTGTCGAGCAGATGAGAGAAGTTTTCAAGGTTTGCGGCCTTGTCCTCCCAGCGGAGGTCGGTCTGTATGTAGGCGATGTTGAGGTTTTGCATCAGAATTGGAAATAAATGAATGCCTGTAGGTCGGCGGTAATGAATTGATAGACGATGAACACGACCAAAGCCGTAGCCAAAACCATCAGCGGAAGCGGCATCTTGGCAAACCAAATGCGATAGCGGCGCTTGAAGTTTTCGGGCAACCAATGGATGACGAGACCGATGATGATGAGTGCGAACACTTTCCAATAGTTCAAGGCGATGTCGGGTATCACACTCAAATCCCATTTGCCACCAATTCGGTTAACCATGTTCTTTGCCGTATTCCAAGCGGTTTCGTTGGCTTCAACGGGGTCGAGGTTCGAACCGCTGCGGAAGAAGAGTCGCGTGAAGGTGATGAAGGTAAAGGTCTGGAAGATAGCCCAAGCATCTTGCAGCCATTGCCAAGGTCGTTTTCCTCCCAACAGATTGTAACTCAAGCGGATGAAGTTACCTGCGAAAACGATGAGGCACCACACGAAGAGCATGTTGAACACGGGCAGTGGATAGTAGTAAGTCAGGGTTGCCAAAACCAATGTCACAAGGAACATGAACCAAGTGCGCACCTGAACCGACCAATCGCGCCAGAACTTGTAGAAAATCATGCCGATGCCATTCAATCCGCCCCAAATCATGAAGTTCCATGAAGCGCCGTGCCACAATCCGCCAAGCAGCATGGTATCCATTGAGTTGATGTTGGTCGTAATCTTCCTGCGCTTTTCGGGCTTGAAGATAGCCACCAAACCCACGATGAGCGCCACCACAGCAACGCCCAGAGCCACCCACCAGCTTCCCGATAGGAAGGAGGCGATGCCGGCAATGACGATGATGATGCAGAACGAGCCGAAAGTAGCATTGCGGTTGCCACCCAACGGAATGTAGAGATAATCTTGCAGCCAACGCGACAGCGAGATGTGCCAACGTTTCCAGAACTCGCCCGGGTTCTTGGCCTTATACGGCGAATTGAAGTTCTGAGGCAAATAGAAACCCATCAGCATGGCCACACCGATGGCGATGTCAGTATAACCCGAAAAGTCGGCATACACTTGCAGCGAATATCCGAATAGGGCGCAAAGGTTCTCGAAGCCCGAATAAAGCAACGGATTGTCGAAAACGCGGTCCACGAAATTCACAGCGATATAGTCGCTCAACACGATTTTCTTGATTAAGCCATTCAGAATCCAGAACATGGCAATGCCGAATTGCTTGCGGCTGAGGAAGTATTTCTTGTGAAGTTGCGGGATGAACTCGTTGGCTCTTACGATAGGTCCGGCCACCAGTTGAGGGAAGAAACTCACATAGAAGCCGAAGTCGAAGATGTTGCGTACAGGCTCGATGCGATGGCGATACACATCCATGATGTAGCTGATGGCCTGGAAGGTATAGAACGAGATACCCACAGGCAAGAGGATATTATCGACACTGAAACGGTTGCTCCCCGTCAGTTCGTTGCCAATCCACGAGAACACGTCAAACACGCGGAATTCCGTACCCAAAAGGTTATTGACCACATCAGTGAGGAAATAGGCATATTTGAAATAGCACAAAGTGGAAAGGTTGACGATGACACTTAGTGCAATGACGAAATTCCTACTGCCGTTTTTCTTGCGCGAATAGAGCCATTTACCTGCAATGAAATTATATAAAGTAATGAAAATCAGTATTAAGGTAAATAATCCGCTGGTCTTGTAATAGAAAAACAGACTGACAAAAAACAGGTAGGTGTTACGAAGCAGGCACTTGTTCTTGAAGATGCAGAAAAACGCAAACACGATGGCAAAGAAAGCCCAGAAATAAAACTGCGTAAACAGCAAGGGGTGAGCTTGGTCGAACGAGAAAAGCTTCTCGAAGAAGTCTAACGCTATGTTGGGAATTTCCTGAAACATGTTACTTTCTGACATTCTGCTTTATATGTTCCACGTATGCTTCAACGAAGGCATCATAGAGTAAGTCGCCCAATAGGTTGTATCCATCTGCGGTGAAATGGACCTTGTCTTTTTGGGAGAGCTTCGCATTCTCCCAATCCTTCATCGACTTGAAGCCACCCATGATGTGGAACTGGTCCCATAAGGCGGCATTGTATTTCTCGGCCAACTCCATCATGGCTTGTTCCACGACCTTTCCATTAGGGTTGGCTTCATATTTCTTTCGGCTGACGCGACGATAGCTGTCGTTGTTGGTGATGAACACGAAAGCGCAATCGGGATTGACGCGTCTTATCATCGCAATGAGTTGTTCGTAGTTTTTCTTGAAAATCTCCTTGTCGAATTCCTTCTCAGCCGCATCGTTGATGCCGATGCCGAAGATGACGAGGTCGGGCTTGATGAGCTGAAGGTCGCGCTCGAAGTTGTCGCAACGCAGATAGGACGGCACACTAGCACCATTCACTCCAACGCCATGCACGTTGATGCCCGTCATGCCGTTTTCGAGCAAGATGCCTGTCAGCACAAACTCATCATCGGCAGCGTTGACCTTGATACAGATTGAATCGGTGAAAGAAGGTAGGCGAAACACAAACGATTCTTGGTCGGCATTGTATTCGCCGTCGATGGTCAAGCCATCATGTTCTACGACAGGAATCACATCATCGGTTTCGGAATAGCCCAGCACGGTAACTTTATTGAACACAAATTCAGGCGTGATGGAAGAAGCCGACCGGGCACGGGTGATGATGCTGATGCTGGCTTCAGGGTCGGAAGTCCAGACAGCGGCTCCGGCCAAGCCCATCGTCTTGTCGTAATCGCGCACCACGGCATTGCGGCAATAGTCCCATTCGCCTGTATATTTCACCATGAAATGCGAAGGATTGTTGGTCTTACCGGCCGAAAAAGGGAAGACGAAATTTTGCCCGCCTATCAAATCGGGACTGACGTTCATCAAGTTGTCGCGGAAACGTTGGGTAAAAGTGCCAGCCTGGACATGCGAGCCACCGATGTGCATGATATTCACATTGTTCTTGCCAAAGAAGACCACCGAATCGAGTTTGTTGAAAAAACGTTCCATCATCGGACTTTCGCCCGAAGGATATTGCAATTCGTTATCATCGAAATTGGCAAAGCCAAAATCAGGAACCGGGCGTAGCAATGGTGTGGTTTGCCCGAATGTCATCAGGCAAGCCAAGGTCAAACCAATGAAAAACAGCCCACGTTTCATCATTTCCTAAAGGATTTATAAGGTTGGTAAGTAGGTGGTTGAGTGCGATAAAGCACGCGAAGAGAATCGATGGTCCTATCGGAGTTGATGAACTCGATGACTTGGTCGCTCGGCACATGTTTGCGCATCTGATAGAAGTCGTAGTAGGTAGTAAACGACTTGGCCAATTGCGTTCCGATTTCCTGAGCACCGGAAAACGTGAAGTGGATGTAATCGGGACCGGCCAAAGGGGGTTGGTGTTTCACCCATTGTGCCATCGAGCCTTCGCCGCCCATCACGTGGAACATGTCCCAATAGGCCACACCATTGCGCAGCGTCATGGCTTTCAGCGAATCGTTGAGTTCGGGAAGGCCTTGCCACGTTCCCATCTTTCCGTTGTAGCTCTTGCCCATATCGGAAGGTCCGATGAACAACAGTGTGGTTTGCGGCACGATGCGTTTCAGGAAATGGATTTGGTTTTCGAGTTCATTCATGTAAGCGCCAATTTGCTTGGTTGAAGTGATGCTAGGCATGCGGTTGCCGCCAAATTGTAGGATGATCATCTTAACACCAAGCATTTCATACGACTGGCGCAGAAGGCTTTCTTCGACGCGAGTAAAGACAGTGCCCGAGCAGCCGCGCAAGGCAATGTTATCCAAGGCGATGCCCGAATTGCCGTCAAGCATCACGCCATAGATTTCGGCGTTACCGCTGAAGTGAATGGTGCCGCGTTTCACATTGGCTGGCAACTGCCACGAAATGATGGAGATGCTATCGCATGAGGCGAGGGTTTTCGGTTCCGTCTTGATGGTGTCGCAACGAAGCGAAGCACTGAAACCTTGGCTATTGTGACCCAAAAGCACCGAAACTTTCGAAATCTGTTTCGACTTTTCAAGGGCATGTGTGTGATTCGACTGGCTGAAAGAGATGGAACCTTCGCCCGCCACGCTGCCCATCTGGGTCATCACACCATAATGGCCATTTGAAATGCGCAGCGAAGCATCGCCGATGAGCGAATGACGCTCAATGTTGGAATATTGTTGCGACACGGAGATAGTCGGCACAGTTTGGATGGCCGGAATCATGCTTGGGCCTGAACCACCGAAAAACTCTTGCAGCTGCTGACGCAAAACTGAAGAGATGCGGTCCATTTCGATTTGCGAATCGCCATAGTGCATAATGCGATATACCTTGCCTTCTTCCTGCGCCTTCTCAAACTGGGCGAAAAGGTCGTCGAAATAAAGATAGTTGTCGTTAGGCAAATAGATGCGGTTGGGGTTGGTTTGAAGGTAGTCGCGGAAAAACCTGATGCTATCGAGAACGGTTTCCGAATAGGTCATCTCGAAACTCTTGTTCACGTTGTCTAAAACGGCATCCACATCGACCATCTCCTCATCGTTTTCAGAAGCTTGGGCCAACGATGGGAAACGTAAGTTAATCGGGCCAATCTTGATGCCCTTGGCGGGGAAGAAATACCATGCTACACCGAGCAGGAGAAATACACTAATAATAAAAAGGAAGATGCGTATTGATTTCATTTCTTTATTTTCAACTTTTGTCCTTCGCGGATAAAATCACTTTTCAGATTGTTCCATTTCATCAAGCTATCGACCGATACGTGATATTTCTTTGCGATTTTCCCTAAATTGTCGCCTTTCTTGATGATATATGTCGAATAGTTTTCCTTTGGCTTGGCTGGCGTTGGCTTTGGACTTGGCGCTGGCTCGGCCTTAACGGTTTGTTGCTCTTGGGCTTTCTTGGCTTCATCGGCCAATCGCTTGGCTTCGCTCTTTTCGAATTGGGCTAATGCTTCGCTCTTCTGTTCTGGCGTATAGGAGCTATAAACGTAATCGCAAGCTATGAAATCTTTGATAACGTGCGAATTAGGCAATAAGTCCTGCTCATAGAAATTCCAAAGTTCAAGGAAATTGTCGCTTTTGACGATGGCACGTTGCAATGCGTTCGGACTGTCGGAAAAGGCCAAGATGCTCATCCACCAGTCGCCATATTGCTGATAAAGTTCCGAAAGGTAATCCAATGCAGCCTTTGTGGAAGCCTCAATCGAGAGACGCTCGTCGTTGTTTTCGCTGACATCGAGACCATAGCGCAAAGCTACCAAAGTGGGCAAAGCCCAAGCACCGCGGCAGTCGCCTGAAATGTAGTCGGATTGCATGTCAGTCAGCGCAACGGGAAGATATTTCAGTTCCACAGGCATGTTGCGACGCTGCAACTCGGTCTCAATCATTGTCTCGTTTTTTATAAATGAGCCAGACATGGTTTTGGATTCATATTCAGCGATTCCATGCTGAAGCGATTCGTGATAGGGCAGCGAAATCGTCTTTTCCAATTTGTCAAGCTGTTTGGAAATGGCATTAGCATCCGACGACACGCAACAATTGTTGGCCGACAGACAAAAGAAACCAATCAACAATATCGTTAAATCCCTGACTTTCATTACCATATCTTTGCGAAAAACTCAGGCACGTCATCGGTCTGAACCTTGGGCAAAATGAGTGGCAAAAATACTAAATTTTTCCCTACTTTTGCACCCGCGAAAATTTTAGGAGAGATGGAACAGATTGACAAGACTAAGGAACTGGAAACCAGGAGTATAAAGCGATTATTGTGGATATATGCATTGCCTGCCATCATCAGTCAGGTGATTGCATCGGTCTATAACATTGTTGACCGCGTGTTTCTGGGGCAATGTGTCGGGTCGTTGGCCATCGCAGGTTTGGCCATCACCATGCCGATCATGAACATCATCCATGCTTTCGGCTCATTGGTCGGTGCGGGTTCTTCGGCACGAATGTCAATCGTCTTGGGACAGAAAGATGTAAAATGGGCCGAAAAGATATTGGGTAACAGCCTTTTGTTGACTTTTTTCTTCGGCATCCTGTTCACCTCTTTCTCGTATGCTTTCATGGACAAGATACTTACCATGTTCGGTGCGACGTCCGAAACCATAGCCTACGCTCGCGAATACATGGTTATCGTCATTCCGGGCATGTTCCTCACCACGGTCACTTTCAACCTCACTGGCTTGATTCGTGCTTCGGGCTATCCTACCAAGTCCATGTTCATCTTGGCTGGTGGCGCCATCCTGAATATCATCCTTGATGGCATTTTCATCTATGGCCTCAACATGGGTATTGCGGGTGCTGCCTGGGCAACCACCATCTCAATGGCTTGTTCGTCAGTGTTTTCCGTTTGGCATTTCTTCCAAAAGACATCCTTTATTCGTTTCAAGCGACATGCTTGGGCACCTAAACTATACATTTTTCGCAACATTCTGATGATTGGCATCAGCCCGTTCTCGATGAATTTGGCTGCTTCGGCAGTGGTGGCTTTGCTCAACAGCCAGCTCATCCGTTTTGGCGGCGACCTTGCCGTGGGTGCCTACGGCATCGTCAATTCATTCGGCAGCATCTGCATCCTGCTGATGATTGGCCTTTGCCAAGGTATGCAGCCGATTGCTGGTTATAACTACGGAGCAGGCCATTCGAGCCGGTTGAAGGAAGTGTATAAGTTAACCATGATTGCCAATATGTTGGTAGGTCTAGTGGGTTCCATCATGGCGCTTTCCATTCCGCATATTTTGCTGCGCGCTTTCACCAATGAGGCCGACCTTATTGAAATCGGAATTCCGGCCATGCGTTTCATGATGGTGATGTTCCCATTGGTCGGTTTCACCATTACAAATTCACAGTTCTTCCAGTCTATCGACAAGCCTTGGATTGCCATTGTGACCAGCCTATCGCGCCAGGTCTTGTTCCTGATACCACTAATCTATATCGTTCCGAATATTTTCATCAACCTTGGTCGTTCAGGACTGACAGGCGTTTGGTCATCAATGACGATAGCCGACACCTTGGGAGCTATCCTCGCCTTCTTACTGCTCATGACCCAAAGGAAAGTGTTCACAGCTGCCGAAATCAACAATAGACAATAATAGCTTTTAGCATCTGGCTTTTAGCTTTTGGCTCAACAAGTCCTTAACACACATGTAAGACTTTTGATAATGAACAATCAGGCCAAAAGCCAAAAGCCAACAGCCAGAAGCCAATAAAAACAAGGAAAATGACCATCAATAAAATAAAAGCCGTTTATTTCAGCGCTACGGGGACAACGCAAAAAATTGTCCGTCAAATTGTTGCGACCTTATCCAACGAACTGAATGTTCCATCAGAGGAGATTGACTTCACGCTTCTGCAAAACCGTCAGGAACCGATGGCTTTTGAGGCCACGGATTTTGTCGTTTTTGGCGTTCCGGTCTATGCCGGTCGTGTGCCGAATGTGTTGGTGAAATATCTGAACACGATGCAAGGCAATGGCGCAACAGCTTTATCCATAGACGTTTACGGCAACCGCGATTTCGATGACGCTGTGATGGAAGCCACCGACATTTTGGAAAACAGCGGCATGAAAGTCATTGCTGGCGGCGCTTTCGTTGGCGAACATTCGTTCTCGACCACTTTGGCGGCAGGCCGTCCCGATGCCGATGACTTGCAGAAGGCTGCGGAATTTGCCGAATTGGTTGCTGAAAAAATCAAGCGAAACGACATTTTGAAACCTCAAATCAAAGGCGTGCCCTATCCATATCGGCAACATTACCAGCCGAAAGATGCCCAGCAGAACAATTTCGACATGCGCAAGGTAAAGCCTTTGACCTCAGAGGCTTGCGTGAAATGTGGCTTGTGCGTGAAGGTCTGCCCGATGGGTTCTATCAATCCGGAAAACGTGGCGGAAGTGACGGGCATTTGCATCAAGTGCGGAGCCTGCGTCAAGAAATGCCCGACCCATGCCAAGCATTTCGACGACCCAAACTACAACTATCACAAGACGGAACTGGAGAAAAACTATCAGCGCCGCGCCGTGGTGGAGTGGTTTGTGTAAGTTTATTTCCCGTATTTTGCAGAAAGTCTATCTCTGTATCTTTCAGCAATTTCGCTGGCAATAGCCTTTCCGTCGCCAACAGGTTCAGCATTGAATTCATAAAGACGCTCGCGCCACCATTGGCCTTCGTATTCGCAAATGCGCTTGTGGTAAGCCTCTTCGTCAAACGGCACGTTGGCTTCGATGGCGGCATTCACATCCTTGAAGAATTCCTTCCAACGGCAGGCATAATAAGTCTTGGTCAAACCGGCCCATGAGCGACTGCCGTATTCGTTGAGCAAACCATCTTCCACACCCCAAGTAGTGATAAGGTTGCGGGCATTGCTCTCAAAATAATCCTTATCCTCATCGGTGATGCCGATGGCGCGCGCATCGGCAATCCATTTGCCGACTAAAAATGCACTCTCGGTGTTTAGCAAGGTATCCAAATCATCAAGGATTTCAGTCATAATGGCTTCGTTCTCATGTAGTTTATCGTAATCGCCATCCTTGTAGGCCGTCACATATTCCTTTTGCAAATCGCTGAAATAGTTGCCCAACATCTGGCGGGTGACGTTCACCACATCGAAATGCAAAGCACGGCTATCGCTATCAACGGCAAGCAGTTTGTCCAAGACGTTCAGCAACTCAAGATTGTTGTATCTGTAGCGCGGATTGACGTAATACTGATGATACGCGCCCATAGTAGGCCGCGCATTGACCATCACGCACTGTCCCGGCGTCGAAGGCCAGTTATAGATGCTGTCGGCCAAGAGTTTCCAGGCCTCCCGCATGTTCGGGTCTTCCTTTCCGGCACGCTGGTCGGCGAGTTTTTCAATCCAGGTTTCCTTGTCGGTGTGCAAATCGCCTGTCCAAGCCTTTTCGAAGACGTATTCATACATGAACGGATTGCAGTCGAAGCCTTCCAAAGTGGAGCCGATGCCAACGAAGTTTTCGCCACCACGCTCAAAGGCGCGCTCAATACGAGCATTGACGGTGTCGAGACTGCCGACGAGCATGGAATTGCCACCGAAATTGCCTAAATAGCACCAAATGTAAGGCACACCATAGTAAGTATTTGTGCGTTCCCAAACCGGTTGGCGGTCGCAATAATAATCGAGAAGAAGCTGCTTTTCCTTCAGGAAAGAGGTGATGTAAGCTTCAATGCGGTTATCCACTTCCCAATAATAGCGTTCGTTCCAGAAGAGCCAAGTCATCTGCAACCAACGTGCATCGGGGTCGGCGGCTTCGAGCGACTCGTACACCTGACGGCTCACACGACCCAAATACTCAGGTTCCCAACTCGGCGGAATCATCTCGTTGAAAATGTCGATGCCATAGATGTGGTCGGTACCAAACAAAGCGGTTTCCTCAGCAATAAACTTCTTCTGGATTTCGGTATATAAAGGTGACATCGGGTCGAGGAACTTGCACCAACAGATGCTGTCGAAACCGCACCAGTCGCCCAACGATGCCAAAGGTGCATCGGGGTAAATCCTTGTGATGCAAGCCGGCACATGACCTGCAAAGCCAGGTAGCACGGGTTTCATGTTGAGTTCGCGCTCGCGGGCGACAATCTGTTTTTGCAAAGCTTCCTGATTTTCGAGCCACGACATCGGCAGCGGGCTGCCCCAATGGTCGATGTTCTGCATACGGTGCCAAGGCAAATGCGCCGGACCGGTGAAATAACTGCGGATTTCCTCATCGGTTAGGCCGAGGTCGCTCCAGACTTTGTACCACACGGCTTCCTGTCCCGTAATGGCCAAAGGCAGATTGATGCCATTCAACGCCATCCAGTCGATGAAATGTTCCCATTCGTCCCAACTCCACCAAGGCATGGTGTAACCGTAAGTGCAGTAATTCAGGAAGAAACGTTCAGGAACTCTTGCCTGTTCGCTCACTTTTCCAGGAATAGTTGGAAGTTCGGCAGGCATTTCCAGTTCGTCGGCCTCAAACCACGAATATTGTGCCTTGCAATAGTATTTCAGGTAATGATTCAAGCCCACTGCCATTGAGTTGGCATTGTTGCCGCGAATGACGATTTTCCGTCCGACCGATTCCAATTCAAAGCAGTCAACGCTATCGTTTTCAATGCGTTCCAACTTGAATTTGTCGGCATATTCTGGCACAACGCGATTCAGCAAACCTTGCATGGCGATGATTTCGGGGTCGGTTTCCTTATTCGTGCATGAAACACAGAGCACGAGACCTAACAAGGCGACGAGATACAATCTTTTCATAAAGTTATGAATTAAAGTGTTTGATTTTCAGTTTCTTCAATTTCCTCTTCTTCAATGTCGTTCAGGAACGGGAAGGCCTCGCCCTTGACGAGCCATGCGAAACCGAAAAGAATCAAGAGGATGATTTCGTAAATCATGGTGAGATAGGTCTCGCCTTGGATGATGCGAGTGAGCAGGAATGCGGCTTCAACGGCTATCATTCCATAGCCACAGATGCGGTAGATACGATTACGAATCTTCTTTCTATCAGTCATCTCGCCATCTGATTTGGTGAACATCAGGATGCTGTTCAAGGCGATGAGTAGGAAGAAGCAGCCGGCACAAATCCCGTGAACGACACTCGACACTTCCATAGGAATCTGGAAGAAACCCACAAGAGAGCCTTCGGGCAGCCAACTTACGCTGCATGGGAAAAGGACGATGCCAAGCCCCATGATGCCGCTCGTGGTCGTAATCACATTGTCGGTGTCGTTGTAACCCACATAGCAAATCAACAACAAGCAGGCTGGAACCAGAACGCCAACCAAGGCCGGCGACTGATAATAGGTGGCCGAGATGCTCCACCACCATTCGTCGCTGGGTCGTTCGGCAATGCCTGCCGAGAAAAGGGCAAGCCACGGAAGCAGCACGCCCAACAGTCCGCAGAGGTTGCGCAACCGCAGATAGGTCTTTTCTTCTTTACTTAATTCTTTTTTCATCACAACAATTTGATTGTTATCGATTATCAGTTTTTCTTACCCACTGGATCGCAAGTAAGCCCGATGCCGAGCTTCTTGAAAATCTTATGGTCAACTTCGCTGAGCATGACGGTGGAATGCACTTGGCAGCCATTGAGTTGAGGCAAGCATTCAAGTGCTTTGCGGCAGTTTTCGTCGTTGAGGCTGAGCATAGAGAGGGCGACCAGCACTTCATCGGTGTGGAGGCGCGGGTTCTTGCCGTGCAAGATGTTCACCTTGGTGCGTTGGATTGGCTCAATCATGTTTTGCGGGATGAGTTTCACATCGTGGTCGATGCCGGCGAGATGTTTCGTCGCATTGAGGATGAGAGCTGCGCTAGGTCCAAGCAGAGAGGTGGTCTTGGCAGTGATGATGGTCCCGTCGGCCAGTTCGATGGCTGCTGCTGCTACGCCCGTTTGTTCTTTTCTTTCCTTGGCAGCGAGTGTCGTACGGCGATCGGCGGTCGTAATCTTCATCTGCTTCATCAGCAAATCAATCTTATTCACTTCGTTTTCAGTGCATTTGCCTCTCGCAAAATCGCAAAGCGCGGTATAATAGCGCCGGATGATTTCGTCTTTCGAAGCTTGGCAGCACACTTCCTCATCGCTCATGCAGTAGCCAATCATGTTGACGCCCATGTCGGTCGGCGACTTGTAGGGATTTTCGCCATAGATGGCTTCAAATATGGCATTCAGCACGGGGAAGATCTCGATGTCGCGGTTGTAGTTGACAGCGGTCTTGCCGTAGGCCTCCAAATGGAACGGGTCAATCATGTTGACATCGTTGAGGTCGGCAGTGGCTGCTTCGTAGGCGACATTCAGCGGGTGCTTGAGCTGAAGATTCCAGATAGGGAAAGTCTCGAACTTGGCGTAACCTGCCTTGATGCCACGCTTGTGTTCCTGATATAATTGACTAAGGCATACGGCCATCTTTCCGCTGCCAGGTCCGGGTGCCGTCACCACGACGAGCGGACGCACGGTTTCCACATAGTCGTTACGGCCAAAGCCTTGGTCGGAATCAATCAGGGCGATGTTGTTCGGATAGCCTTCGATGGTGTAGTGATAATACACCTTGATGCCCATGCGTTCGAGGCGCTGGCGATACATGTCGGCACTCATCTGTCTGTTGTAGTGGGTGATGACGACCGAACTCACCATGAATCCACGGTTCATGAACTCGTCGCGCAGGCGCAAGACGTCCATGTCGTAGGTGATGCCCAAATCGCCACGCACCTTGTTCTTCTCGATGTCGAGAGCGCTGATGACGATGATGATTTCGGCGCAGTCGGCCAACTGATAGAGCATCTTGAGTTTGCTGTCGGGAGCAAATCCGGGCAACACGCGACTGGCATGAAAGTCGTCGAAGAGCTTGCCACCAAATTCCAGATAAAGCTTGTCGCCAAAATGGGCGATGCGTTCCTTGATACGTTCTGATTGTATCTTGAGATATTTTTCGTTATCGAAACCGTATTTCATAGATTAAAAACTGAAATTACGGATTGCAAAATTAAACATATTTTGAAAATAAAAGGGTGTTTTGGGAAAAATCTCCGCAAAAAGAAGAAAGGCGCCACCCTATGGCAGCGCCTTCAAAAACAATATTTGACGTATTAATTAAAAGGCGTCCAATCAGAATACATAATTGAACCCGATGAAGGACTTCAGTTTCTTTCCGTCAAATTCGTTGAAAGCACGGCCAAAGTCGGCTGAGACGACGAGGTTGCGGTTCATGATGAGCTTCACGCCGCAGCCAGCACTCATGTGGATGCCTTCCTTTTTACCGCTATAGAGGGCAAATTGTTCACTCATTGGCTCATCGGCATTCTTCAGTTCTTCCTCGCGGAAAGTTTGGGTTACGAGACCTGCATCGAAGAAAGGATTCAAGGCCACAAGCCAATTCTGGTTGATGAACTGGAAGCCCACCACGCGCCAGCGCAATTCGGCATTGGCAAAGGTGAAGCCTTCGCCGATAACGCCGTTACGGTTCACGCCGCGCATCGTTACCGAGCCGCCCAAACCTTCGGTGTACATCTTTTGGAAAAACATGGTATTCAGGTTGTTGATCATATACCAAGGCATTTCGCCGGCAAGCAGGTTTTGGGTGCCAAGACGATAGCAGAAAGTGAGTTTGTCGCGATAGATGGGCACATAGTGGCGCCACAGGAACGTGAGTGAGAGGTTGCTGTAGCCTTTTTTGTCGATGAAATCGGGGGCACCAACGAGGGTAGCCTCAGCATAGATGCCACGCGTAGGGTCGCTGGTGAGGTCGCGGCTGTCATAAACCATGCCGAGACGGATTTGTGTGGTGTTGCCGCCGTTCTTTTCGTTGTCGCGGATGAGGCCTTTTTCCAAATAACGCTCATACATGGTGTTTTGTTCTTCGTAGCCCGGAAGGTTGATGCGGCCTACCTTAGTATTATAGTAGGCCAAACCTGCGCTCCAATACAAGTTAGGAACATTGAAGAACGGACGCTGCATGCTTCCGACAAAACGGAACTGGTTGCGATTCACGAAGTTATAAGCCGATTTTTCATAACCGACAGGGTCGAAATGGTTCGACTCGAAACCATTGAAACCGAAAAACTCATATTTCTTGGCATAGAAATAAGTGACATCGAAAAACAGCTTGGTGTCTTTTACGACGTATGGCATGTCGGAATAGAAACGGAACACACCCGAGCCTTTGGTGTAGCGCGAAGCCTCCACGTTGAACTTGTAGTTGTATTTCGGATAGCGCGTGCCGTCGCCATAATTGAAAATGTCGCAGCACAAACCATATTGGAAACCCAAGTCGGCATCGAACCCGACCACGGGCAACGGACCGAAATTCCAGCCTTTCTTGATGATTTCACCTTTTTCGTTGTAGGTCTTTTCTTTTTTAGCCTTCTTCTGTTCTTCTTGAGAGAAACCGCTGACTGCCAACAAGGAGCACAGCACGACGAGTAAGAATTTGTTCATTGCTTTACTAAATTTTTGACTGCACAAAGATAATGATTTTCACGCAGTTTATAAAAACTGGGTGTTATTTTTTTCGATTGCAGACTGAGATGGTAATAATGGGAATAGTATCAATGTGTTACATCACCGAAAAATCATTTCCATTCAAAGGTGTTGATGATGTGGTTGATGTCTTCCTTGATGTAGTTGATGACAGGTTGCAGCGAGTCGTTGTTGGGCTTGAAGTTGAAATAGAGTGCGCCCCTGACGAAGTTGTCGGTACTGTCGGTGAGGTAGAATTGTATCGGTGTGGCGACCGCCTTGCCGTCCATTTCGATGAACATGCCATAAACGTGATGTTCGTCGTTGACAATCAGGCTGTCGCGAATGCCATTTGCTTTTTGGAGATGCTTGGTTAGCATGGTGTGGATGTCTTCGAGATATTCGCCCAAATTTCCGTTGATGGGTTTGTGGGTGAAGTGGATGGAACTCTTGAAGTCGGGCATCTCTATGTTAATCCAGTTTTTTTCGTTTGGCGAATAGGGGTCGTTGGTGGTGAAGGCATAGCTTGGGCATTCGAAACGATAGCGTTCGATGGTGTCGATGGGCGTATAGCTCTTCTCTGGAAGGTCAATGCGGAAATAGCCTCTCGGCTTAGGCATGTAGGCGTTTTCGTCATTGCACGAAACGAAAGTGAAAGCGCATATTATAATGGCAATCAATATGATAGCATTACTCTTGTTCATTGAATGTTACTTTTACTTCTATGATTTTACGAGAGTCGGCTTCGGTGATTTCGAGGGTGAAGCGTTCAAAACTGAACTTGAAACCTACTTCTGGAATGCGTCCTTCGATTTCTAAAATCAGGCCCGAAAGGGTGTCGGCTTCGCCTTGCATAGGCTCGAAATAGTCTTCGTCCAAGCCAAACACTTTGCAGAAATCGACAAGGCTGGTCTGGGCCTTGAATAGGAAGGTGTTGTCATCCAACTTGGTATAGTGCTGCTCTTGTGTCTCTTCGTCAAATTCGTCGTTGATTTCGCCAACAATTTCTTCGATGACGTCTTCCATGGTGATGAGTCCTGAGGTGCCACCATATTCGTCAACTACGATGGCGATGTGGATTTTCTTTTCCCTGAAATCGCGGAAGAGGTCGTTGATTTTGCGGTTTTCGGGCACGAAAAAAGCGGGTCGGATGAGTTTCTGCCATTCGTATGATTCGGCGTCCAAATAGGGGAGCAGGTCTTTTTCGTAAAGAATGCCGCACACGTTGTCCATGGTGCCTTCATAGACGGGAATCCTTGAGAATCCGCTTGTTATGACGGTTGCGAGCATGTCGCTAAATTCCATGCTGTGCTCGATGCCCACAATGTCGATACGGGGTATCATCACGCCGCTCACTTCCTTTTCGGTGAACGAGGCAATGCCTTTAAGCATCAGTTTCTCATCGTTGGGTGTCGATTTCTCGGTGGCTATCTCTACGGCGGTGTTGAGGTCGTCCATCGAGATGTCGCCTTTCTTTATATCCAGATGCTTGTCCATAAACGAGGACGAGTTGACCAGCAGTTTGCTCAACGGCCTGAAAACGGGTATGAGCACTGCCAACGGACGGGCCATGCGTCGGGCTGTTGAGCCTGGGCGTTTGCTGGCCCAGATTTTTGGAGTGATTTCGCCGCAAATCAAAATCAACGAGGTGACGATGACTACTTCCAGGATGAAGGCTGCCGCTGGATGGTTCTTCATGTCGAACATCTCGCTCATGATGTAAGTCGAGAGCAAGGTGATAGTGACGTTTACGAAATTATTGCAAATCAAAATGGTAGCCAACAAGGTCTTGGGCTTTTCGCGAAGTTGTAGAACAAGGTTGCTCTTTGCGTCGTTTCGCGACCGCAAGTCGTTGATGTCGGCTGGTTGCAAGGAGAAAAATGCCGTCTCGCTACCCGAGACGAGTGCCGAGGCGACGAGGAGAAGGCATAATACGCCAAGCCCAATGATGGCGTTAACTGTAAATCCTGTGAAAAATGGATTTAGGATTACGGATAGGAGTTCCGTATAAGGCTCAGGGTCAGGGTCTGGTGTTTCCAAAACGATAGAATTTTTGAATTAGGCCGCAAAAGTAGTAAAAAAATCAGAATGGCAGGTCGTTGCTGCCTAAGTTCTGTCCACTTAGTGCGTCGTTGCTGTCGATGTCGTGTTGTTCGTATGGTGTTCCGTACGACGATTGTTGAGGCGGACGTGCGGGAGCCATCTGCATCATCTTGTCGGCATTCACCTCGGTGATATAGCGAATCTGACCTTGCTGGTCGGTGTATTGGCGGTTTCTCAACTTGCCTTCGACATACATGAGGTCGCCTTTCGAGTAGTTGCGCTTGTGATCGGCGATGTCGAGGGCGAGGTTGCCAAAGACTACGATGTTGTGCCAATCGGTTTGCTCAATCCAGTTGCCTTCGCGGTCGCGATAGCGTTCTGAAGTGGCTAATGTTACCGACACTTTCTTGTTGCCGTTTTCAAAAGTGGTGACTTCAGGGTCTTTTCCGAAGCGACCGATGAGGATGACTTTGTTTAAGCTTGCCATAATGTGATGTTTTTTAGTTGTTTAAGTATAAATCAATAAGACGGGGGATGGGATAGTTGCTCACATCCTTTTCACGTGCCAAAAATATGTTTTTTGTTTGAATGTCGCACGTTTCTTCCGAAAGTTTTATTTCGATGAATTGTGCGATGATGGTCCGGTGGGTGAGTTTATGGGTGTAGGAGGGCGAGACTTTCACAATCGTGAAGTCTTGTCCGCCAATGATTTGCTTGAATTCATCGGAGTTGATTACTTGCTCTACATTTAGTGCTTCCTCGCTTTCTATCATCGGGAAGTCGTAGAGGTTTTTCCAGATGTCGTTGCCGCTGCGCTTGTGCAGGTAGAGGCCATCTCCCGTTCTGATGACGAGGTAGTTGAAGTGTCTGACTGTGACTTTCACCTTGTCAATCTTGACAGGTCGTTCGGCGACGGTGCCATGTGCAGCTGCCAAACATTGGGCTTGGAGCACGCAACTCAGGCAGTCGGGATTCTTGGGGACGCAATGCAACGCCCCAAACTCCATCATAGCTTGGTTATGGGTTCCAGGTTGCTCACGGTTGAGCATCGTGTCGGCCAATTCGGCAAAGAGTTGCTGGCCTTCATTAATATTAATAGGTGTATCGATGTCGAAAAGGCGCGACAGCACCCTATATACGTTGCCATCGACAACGGCGCAAGGCTGGTTGAAGGCTATTGAGGCGATGGCGGCGGCAGTGTAGTCGCCTATGCCTTGCAGTTTCTTTAGCGCATTGAAATCGGCAGGAAACTGCCCATTGTGTTGTTCCACGACTTGTTTGGCGCAGCGGTGCAGGTTGCGTGCCCTCGAATAATAGCCCAATCCTTGCCACATCTTGAGCACTTCCTCTTCGGAGGCTTGCGCGAGGTCGGCGATGGTTGGCCATTTCTGTGTGAAACGCACGTAATAATCGTAGCCTTGGCTGACACGCGTTTGCTGCAAAATGATTTCCGAAATCCAAACCTGATAGGGACTGGGCGAGTCGCGCCAAGGCAAGTCGCGTTTGTTCTCATTGTACCATTGAAGCAGTATGGATTGTATTTGAGTCATGTTTTTGGCGAATTTGTTTATTTATAGCCTATTAGAATAAAAAATTTGAAAAAAATGAACCTGCGTATCGAAATTGTTTATACCTTTGCCGCAAATTTACAACAAACAAGTAAACTAACCATTAAATAATAAAGAAAATGACAAAAGCAGAAATCGTAGCGAAGATCGCTGACAAGACTGGCATCGAAAAAGGTGCTGTCCAAAGTGTTGTTGAAAACTTCATGGAAACCGTTAAGGCAGCTATGGCCAACGGCGAAAACGTCTATCTGAGAGGCTTCGGCAGCTTCATCATCAAGACAAGAAAGGCTAAGACTGGCCGTAACATCTCCAAGAATGTGAAGATTGACATTCCAGAACACAACATCCCTGCCTTCAAGCCAGCTAAGACCTTCATGAACATGGTCAAATAATTCGGAAAATCTTTAAATTTATCATACTATGCCAAACGGTAAAAAACACAAAAGACACAAGATGTCAACTCACAAGCGCAAAAAACGCTTGAGAAAGGACAGACACAAGAAGAAATAACCTTTCTTCTTTCTGAAGTCAATTGAACGATAACACAGCATTGACACAAATACAATGTTGTGTTATTGTTTTTAGAAATGAATCGTTAATCCCCAAGCAAATCACTATGTCTGAAGAACTACAACAAACAGAAGAACAGAAGACTGTGGTGCGCGACCTGGTCATCAGCTCGCACGCTTCGGAGGTTGACATTGCTCTGTTGGAGGACAATATACTTGTCGAACTTCACAAAGAGAAGACTAACAACCAATTTGCAGTTGGCGACGTGTATCTTGGCCGAGTGAAGAAAATCTTGCCCGGACTGAATGCCGCTTTCGTCGATGTGGGCTATCCTAAGGAGGCTTTCCTGCATTATCTCGACCTGGGATTGCAGGCAAAGTCTTTGCTCAAGTATCAAGCCATGGTCAAGGCCGGCACGGCCAATTTCGACACTTTCCAGCTTGAAGCCGACGCGCCGAAGAATGGCAAGATTGCCGATTTCCTCAATGTCGGCGATTTCCTGCCCGTCCAGATTGCCAAGGAACCCATCCACACCAAAGGACCGAGAGTGTCGGCCGAAATATCGTTTGCCGGACGCTATCTCGTCCTCGTTCCCTTCTCCAACCGCATATCGGTATCACAGAAAATCCGTAGCAACGCAGAGCGCAACCGCTTGCGCCGGCTGATCCAAAGCATCAAGCCCAACAACTTTGGCGTCATCATCCGCACGGTGGCCGAAGGCAAGAAAGTTGCCGACCTCGATGCCGACCTCAAGTCGCTCATCGAGAAATGGGATCGCTGCACCGAGGCCATGGCCAAGATGAATGACTTCGGCAAGATGGTCAGCGAAATGGACCAGACCTCTGTCATGCTTCGCGATTTGCTGAACGAGTCGTTCAACAACGTACATGTTGACGACGAAAAGCTTTATGAAGAAATTCGGAGTTACATCCAGACCATCGCCCCGCAAAAAGTCGGCATTGTAGAGTACTACAAAGGCAAAGACCCAATCTTTGACTATTACAATGTCTCGAAACAAATCAAAGGCTTTTTCGGTCGAGTGGTCACCATCAGAAACGGTGTTTACCTCGTCATCGAACACACCGAGGCCATGCACGTCATCGACGTCAACAGCGGCCATCGTCTTAACAAAGAAAACACGCCGGAAGAAAACGCACTTCAAGTCAACCTCGACGCCGCCAAGGAGATAGCTCGCCAGCTGCGCTTGCGCGATATGGGCGGAATCATCATCGTCGATTTCATTGACTTGCACGAATCGAAGAACCGCAAGGAGCTTTATGAAAAGCTTTGCGAAGAAATGTCGCGCGACCGTGCCAAGCACACCATCTTGCCTGCCACCAAGTTTGGCCTCATCCAAATCACCAGGCAGCGCGTCCGCCCCGAAACAGAAGTGCAAGTCCAGGAGAAATGCCCCGTCTGCGACGGCGAAGGCAAGATACGTCCGGCTATCCTTTTCATCGACGAAATCGAAAACAACCTCAAATACCTGCTCCTCGACCAGAACGAGAACCACATCACGCTGCAGGTGCATCCTTTCATCTATGCCTACCTTACGAAAGGCCTGTTTTCGGTTCGCCGCAAGTGGATGAAGAAATATGGAAAATCCTTCAAGGTGCAGTCCATGTCCGATTTCCACATGCTGCAGTATAACTTCCTCAACGCCAACGGCGACGACATACAGATCTAGCAGGAAGTGCTGCCAAATTGAAACTCGAAAGCCTGTCCCCAAAAGGACGGGCTTTTTTGTTGGCAAATGCCCGCCTCCAGGCTGCGGACAACTAGTGTTTTCCTCCGCACCAACTAGTAGGTTTGTTCATGGTTCACTCGGGGTTCGTTCGGTGTTGCTTTGGTGATTTACCGAAGAAACCCCGAAGAAACAGCGAAGAAAGTGTGGCCTTGTCCCCTAGTTGTCCCAACGATGCCATAGGGCAAAGCACTCTGTGTTTTGCTGATTTTGGTTGTCACAGTTGTGTCATACGACTGGTCCAAGTTGACGGGTTAATAATTTAGGACTGTTTTCTGTTGGCTTTTGTGTCAACTTTTCCAAGAGGCTCGCATTCGCGGGCCTCTTTTTTTTGAGGCATTATTACGTTCCTGCAATTCACATTGTTTGAATTTTTGTACCTTTGCCCCCAAATATCTTAGAACAAATATGAAGAACGAAATCGTTTTGAGTGGCATCCGTCCCACTGGAAATCTGCATCTTGGCAATTATTATGGCGCTGTGCGCAGCTTCGTGAAGATGCAGGAAGACTACAACTGCTATTTCTTCATTGCCGACTGGCATTCGCTGACCACGCACCCTACGCCTGAAAACATACAGAAGTCGGCCCGCACCATCTTGGCCGAATATCTCGCCTGCGGCATCGACCCCGAAAAGGCCACAATCTATATCCAAAGCGATGTGCCGGAGACTTTGGAACTGTATCTTTATTTCAACATGAATGCCTACATCGGCGAATTGGGCCGTGTGACTACTTTCAAGGAAAAGGCCCGTCAACAGCCTGACAATGTGAATGCTGGACTTTATACTTATCCTACTTTGATGGCTGCCGACATCCTGCAACACCGCGCCAAATGGGTGCCGGTAGGCAAGGACCAGGAACAGAATATGGAGATGGCCCGCAAATGCGCCCGCCGTTTCAACAACATATATAACGTGGAATTCTTTGCCGAACCGCAAAACTACTATTTCGGCGGCGACGCCATCAAGGTGCCGGGCTTGGATGGCAGCGGCAAGATGGGTAAGAGCGATGGCAACTGTATCTATCTTTTCGAAGACGAGAAGACCATGCGCAAGAAGGTGATGCGCGCCGTCACCGACAGCGGCCCAACCGAACCTAACAGCCCCAAGCCAGAGGTGATACAGAACCTCTTCACGATGATGAGCATTGTCAGCGAACCCGAAACGGTGAAGTATTTCGACGAGAAATGGAATGACTGTTCCATCCGCTATGGCGACATGAAGAAGCAACTCGCCGAAGACATGGTGAAGACCATCGCCC
>CALBNP010000215.1 GCA_937896505.1 uncultured Bacteroidales bacterium
GCTACCCGATTGAAACCAACACCATGCCTGGTTTTGCCGGTTCAAGCGGTTACTACCTGCGCTATCAAGATCCGCACAACGACAAGGAATATTTCAGCCGCGAAGCCAACGACTATTGGCAGAACGTTGACCTTTATATCGGTGGTGCCGAACATGCTACCGGTCACTTGATTTACAGCCGTTTCTGGTGCAAGTTCCTCTACGATTTGGGTCTGTCGTGCAAGGCTGAGCCTTTCCAGCGCATGATTAACCAAGGCATGATTCAGGGCCGTTCGAGTTTCGCCTATCGCGTCAACATCGAAAAGTTGTGCGAATATGCCGTTTGGAACATGATTAAGGACAAGAAAATGGGTGTCGAATTTGTCAAGAACTATAAGGACGGTCGCCGCCAATTCGATTTCTTCTGCCCCGAGAAAGGCATTATCTTGGAAGTGAAGCGTGTCGGAAACCTCGAAAAACTTGCCGAACCATGGGAAGAATACGCCGAAAGTAAAGGCCTGAAAATCTTGATGATTCCGAATGGCGAAATCATGGACGACTGCATCAATGGCACCAATTTCGCTGAGCAAAGGATTAAGGATATGATTGCTGGCAAGGATGTTCCTGCTTTCGTTGATAGACCTGCCCACAAGAAAATCCCGCTTTTCGTCTCCAAGAATTATGCTGGCCGTGACGAATATAGCGACCCGATTCACGTCGATATCAACATGGTCCACAACGACATCCTTGATATCGATGCTTTCCGCGAATGGAGAGATGACCTGAAGGAAGCCATCTTCATTTATGAAAAGGATAAGGACGGCAACAACATTTTCGTGTGCGGCTCGGAAGTCGAAAAGATGTCGAAATCGAAATACAACGTGCAGAATCCTGACGACCTTGTCGAAAAATATGGTGCCGACACGTTGCGCCTCTACGAGATGTTCTTGGGACCGCTTGAACAGTCGAAGCCTTGGGACACGCAAGGTATCGAAGGCACATTCCGTTTCGTGCGTAAGTTCTGGCGTTTGTATCACGATGAATTCAACCAATTTAGCGTGTCGGACGAACCAGCCACTGCTGCCGAACTGAAATGCCTCCACAAACTGATTAAGAAGGAAGAAGATGCCATCGAAAGCATTTCGTTCAACACGGTTGTTTCGGCCTTCATGATTTGCGTCAACGAACTCTCCGACCTGAAATGCAACAAGCGCGAAATCCTTGACCCATTGTGCATTATGATTTCGCCTTACGCACCACACATCGCTGAAGAACTCTGGCATCTCTTAGGTCACTACAATTCGGTGGTCGAAGCTTCGTTCCCGGTTTATGATGAGTCGAAGACGGTGGAAAACAGCTTCAATTATCCGATTTCGTTCAACGGAAAGATGCGTTTCAGCATGGAACTGCCTATTGGCTTGACTGCCGACGAGGTTCAGGCTGCTGTTCAGGCTGCTCCCGAATCGGCCAAGTGGCTTGAAGGCAAGCAGATTCGTAAAGTGATTTATGTTCCGAAGAAAATCGTGAATATCGTGGTCGGATAAGCCCTAACGGATTTTCCGCACCATCATCAGCCCGTCGCGGATGGGCAGCAATACATTCTCGACACGCGGGTCGTCCTGCACCTTATTATTAAAGGTAATGATGGCCTGCGTGTCGCGTTCTTTGGTATTGGCATTCAAGACCTTGCCTTCCCAAATCACATTGTCGGCCAAGATGAAGCCTCCAGCATTGACTTTGTCGATAACCAAATCATAGTAAGTGGGATAACTGATTTTGTCGGCATCGATGAAGACGAGGTCGAATCCATCGGGCAAGTTCGGAATCACTTGCTTGGCGTCGCCAAAAATCAAGTCTATCTTGTTGGTTACTTGTGCCTTATCAAAGTACTTTTGGATGATTTCTTCGTATTCCACATTGGCTTCGATGGTGGTCAACAGGCCGCCTTCGGGCAAGGCCTTGGCAAGGCAGATGGATGAATAGCCCGTGAAGGTGCCAATCTCCAAAATGCGTTTGGGCTTCAGCATCTGTACGATGAACTGCAAGAACTGGCCTTGAACGGGTCCCGAAGCCATGCGCGGATTCATCACATGAAGGTGCGTCGTGCGGTAAAGCTCCGCTAGCACTGCATCGTCATTCGTTGTGTGGGCTTCGATGTATTCGTCGAGAAGGTGTTGTTCGTTATTCATATTTTTTAACTATGACTATGACCAGTGACTATGACCGCTTTTTGCCTGTTTCTACCAACAATAAAGCGGTCATGGTCATAGTCACTGGTCATGGTTTATTCTGTTCCTTTGAAAATCAGGCAGCTGAGCTTGTTGCGGTCGAACACTTGGTTGGCAATGTCGAGAATGTCGTTGGCACTCACGGCTTCTACCTTCCTGATGATTTCGGGCATGTATTCGAGAGGTTCGTCGAGAAGGACTGAACGGGTGATGGAGAGCAGTTCGTTCATTCCCGATTCGTAGCTCAAGGCGAGTTGTCCGATGATTTGTTGTTTGGCGTGGTTGAGTTGCAAGGTGCCGAGACTTTGTGTGCAGAGCTTGTCTAATTCCTTATATACCAATGCGATGGCTTTCTCTAGCGAGTCGGGGTCAACACCCATATACACGCTGATGAGGCCCGTGTCGGAGTAGGCGTTGTATTGCGACTCGATGGTGTAGGCGAAGCCATATTTTTCGCGGATGTTCAGGTTGAGTCTCGAACTCATGGCCGGACCGCCCAGGATGTTGTTCAGCAGCACGATAGGCATCTTCTGCGGACTGTTGAAATGAGGTGCGATTCCACCTATCATGCAATGGCTGAGGTGGTTGCGGCGCTCTGCGGTTTGCTCTTGAGGCTGGTAGTTGACGAAAGGCTGGCGGATATGGTTAGGCGAGTGGCTTGGATGTTCGCCGAAATAGGTCATGGCGAGTTTCTCGAACTCGTGGAAGTTGATGTCGCCGATGGTGGCTACAATGATGTTCGAGGTGTCGTAGTTCTGGGCCATGAATTCGCGCACGTCGTTTGGCGTAAATCCTTTCACCAAATTGCAGGTTCCCAATATGTTCCTGCTGAGCGGATGGCCTTTGAACATCATTTCTTCGAACACGTCATAAATCTCCTCTGATGGTGCATCGAGGTAGGAGTTGATTTCGTCCAAGATGACTTCCTTCTCTTTGGTGAGCTCGTTTTCGGGGAAGGTGGCGCGGAAGGCGAGGTCGGAGAAGAGGTCCATGGCGCGGCGGTAGTGCTGCTTCAGGAACGAAGCCTGAAGGCAAGTCTCTTCTTTGGTGGTGAAGGCGTTAAGGTCGCCACCTACATTGTCGAGGCAACTCAGGATATGGTAGGCCTTGCGGTTCTGCGTGCCTTTGAAGATGGTATGCTCGATGAAGTGAGCCATGCCGTTTTGGTGTTCCAGTTCGTCGCGCGAACCTGTCTCAACCATGAGGACGAGGTGGGCTATCTCGCCCGCCTTCTGCTTGTGTATCAGCCTGATGCCATTGGGCAACACGGCTTCGTTGTATTTCTCTTCGTACATTGTTTTCAATTGGGCTGCAAAAATAGGACTTTTTCGCTACTTCTGTTCGCAAAATAAAAACGCTATCAATCCAAATCCGAAGCCTTACCTTTGTATTCGGGGTTTCGCTTTTCCAAGAACGAGGCTATGCCTTCTTTATAATCGTTTCCTTGATAGACCTTTCTCCTGTAGGCATTGATTCTTTCAAAGCTTTCCGACGAAATCACAGTGGCCGCACGGCTCAGAATCCTGAATTGGCGCTTGATGGCCGACATGCTGACTACCGAATTTCTGCGGATGGGTGTCAAGAATTTCTCTTCTAGCATCTTGTCGAGTTCATCGGTGGGGGCAATCTGGTTGACGAATCCCACATTCATGGCGTCTTGTGCCGTAATCGGGGTGGCCGTAAAGAACATCTCACGAGCCTTGTTGATGCCTAACTGATTGATAAAGTGCATGATGCCAGAAGCGTTGTAAGGAATGCCGATTTTGGCAGGCGTGATGGCGAATGTGGCGGTGTCGGAAGCCACAATCATGTCGCAGCTCACGCAAAGGTCGCAGGCTCCTCCCCAAACGGTACCGCTGGCACAGGCGATGACCGGAATTGGCACATCTTGGACATTGCGCAGCAGACGTTCCATCGGAACGTCATATTCCAACGGGTCGTTACCGTCTAAAGGCAATTCGCGGATGTCGTGTCCGGCACTCCAAACGCCATGACGACATTCTGCCTTGATGACGATGCCGACGCATTCCTTTTCGTAGGCTTCCATTAATGCGTCAGAAATCTCGTTGCACATCTGTTCGCTCAATGTGTTGAAATGCTCTGCATTCTGCATCTCAATGAAGCAAATCCTATCTTCGATTTTTACTGATACCATGTCTTCCGGTTTTTATGCTGTTGAAATTTCCTTAAAGTTTTCGGGGCACAAAGATACATTATTTCAAGGATTATTCTGGATAATCAGTCAAGTTCCTTGGATTCAAGGGCACGCAGGAACATTTCGTCTCGCTGATGGCTTTCTGCAATTGTGAAAAGCGATAAGATTTTGGGCAGTATGCCAAAAATCTTATATTTTTGCAGCGTATTTTAATATCAATGTAAATGAAAAAAGCACTTTTCACAGTTTTGGCCTTTGTTTTGGCTGTCATTTCTTTTGCTCAGACAAAAGGAGATAATTCATTAGGAAACAGTATTATAGGAGATTATGAATCGATTAAGGGGAAGGACCACTTTAAAGTCCATATTACTCAAAATCGCGATGGGTCGTTTAAAGGCCAGATTTACTGGATGGAGATTGACAAGGACGAAAATGGTAAGGTGCTGCTTGATGAAAAGAACCCCGACAAGAGCCTGCGCAAACTGCCTTGCACACAAATCGTGCTGTTCGATGTATTGAAGTACAATGCGGAAAAGAAAGTGTGGGATGGAACGAAAATCTACGACCCGCAGCGTGGCATCCGTGCTAAGGTCACTTGTGAGTTCCAACCCGATGGCAAACTGATGCTGAAAGGCAGTGTGCTTGGCATCAGCGATAAGGCTTATTGGACGAAAATCAAATGAGGCTACCTTAAGATGCACAAGATACTTTTTGTTTGTCACGGCAACATCTGCCGCAGTCCAATGGCTGAATTTGTGATGAAGCAAATGGTGAACGATGCTGGTCTTGAGTCGCAGTTCGAGATTGCCTCGGCAGCCACTTCGACTGAGGAAATCGGCAATCCGGTCTATCCGCCAGCACGCCGCAAACTTGCCGAACATGGCATAGGCTGTGTGGGCAAGACTGCCCGACAAATGACGCAACAGGATTACGATTATTACGACCGAATCGTTGCCATGGACCACAACAACCTCCGTAACCTGAAACGGATGTTTGGTGATGATACCGAGCATAAAATCAGTCTGCTGATGGATTTCACCTATCGTCCAGGTGATGTGGCCGACCCTTGGTACACGGGCGATTTCGAAGCCACGTGGCAAGATGTCGAGGAAGGTTGCAAGGCGCTTCTGGAAAGCGAGTTAGCTTGATATAAACGCAAAATAAGTCTCCACGTATTACCTGTATCTTGAGAAAAAGATACGCGCGATACGTGGAGACAATTCGTTTAATAAGAGCGGCATGCGCTCTCTGCATTATCTGATTCCGTCGATGACCTTGCAGAGGTTTTCGAAAATCTGTGGAATCTCGCCGACACCGTTCACTGGATGCAGGTTGCCCTTGCCGACGTAGTAGTCGAGCACAGGACGGGTCTTAGCTTCGTATTCCACAAAGCGGTGCTTGATGGAGTCGATGTTGTCGTCGGCACGGCCACTGGTCTTGCCACGTTCAAGCATACGTTTGATAAGCAGGTTTTCAGGCACTTCAAGACTCAAAACGCCTGTGAGGTTCATGTCGTATTTCTTCATCATCTCGTCGAGAATCTCGGCTTGCTTCACGGTGCGTGGATAGCCGTCGAAGAGGAAACCAGCCGAAGTCAGGTTTTCGGAGAGACGCTTCTCGATGATCTTAGCCACGATTTCGTCGCTGACGAGGTTGCCTTGGCTGATGATTTCCTTTACCTGCAGTCCGAGTTCGGTTTCGGCTGCAATCTCTTCACGCAGGATTTCGCCTGTCGAGATGTAGGTGAGTTGGTATTTTTCGCGAAGGAACTGCGATTGTGTTCCCTTGCCGGCTCCTGGAGGGCCAAAAAGAATGATGTTAAGCATAATATGTTGAGTTGTTTGTTGTTGATTCCTTGAATTGTTTATTAGACTTTGGGACGAATAGACTATTTGACTTTGGGACAATTAGACTTTGGGATATTGGGATGCTGAGCGGAGCCGAAGCAAGTCGAAGGGGAGCCGAAGCATTGATTTTTGGACTTTTTTGATTTATACCGTTTCTCAATTAACTTTCGTTGAATCCTTCGGATTTCTCAATTCTTAATTCTTAATTCTCAATTATTTTATAGATGTCGGGCAAATTGCGTCCCTGTTCGTTATAGTCGAGGCCGAAGCCGACGATGAACTCATTGTCGATGTCCATGACTTTATATTGAATCGGGAAATCGCATTTGAACAGCTGTGGCTTGAAGAACAGTGTGGCGACACGCACGTCAGCAGCTCCTAAATCGCTGAGTTTGTGAATGGTGTAGTTGATGGTTTGTCCGGTTTCGATGATGTCTTCCACGATAATCACGTTGCGGCCTTCCAAGGAATGGTCCAATCCGATGAGTTCCCTGACTACGTTGGTCGAGGTCGTGCCGCTATAGGATGATAGTTTCACGAAGGAAATCTCGCAAGGAATGGTTATTTTCTTGAACAATTCGGAAGCAAACATGAAGGCCCCATTGAGTATCACGAGAAACAGCGGGTTCTTTCCTCTCATGTCGTTGCTGATCTGCTCAGCGATGGGTTGTATCTTTTTTTCTATTTCTTCTTGTGGAATGTAAATGGAAAATTCCTTGTCTAATACCTTTACCGTTTTCATTGTCAGATGTTTATATGCTTTTGCGATAGGTTGTCATCGCGTCACAAAGATACAAATTGAAAACACTGGTTGACCCGAAAAAGAAAAAAAACTATTTTTGCCTCATTAAACCTTATGAGATGCGATAAATCGACGTCTCTACACAATTAAATAATGAGACGCGATAAATCGACGTCTCTACACAATTAAATAATGAGACGCGATAAATCGACGTCTCTACAACTAACCCTTAAATTCTAAACGAGAAAAAATGACTCCAATAGTAAGCATAATCATGGGAAGCACATCCGACCTTCCCGTTCTTGAGAAAGCCGCCCAGTTTTTCGACGACCTTGAGATTCCTTTCGAAATGAACGCCTTGAGTGCGCACCGCACGCCTCATGAGGTGGAACAGTTTGCCCGCGAGGCCAAAGGCCGTGGCATTAAGGTCATCATCGCTGCTGCGGGAATGGCTGCTGCCTTGCCTGGCGTCATTGCCGCCAACACAACATTGCCTGTCATCGGTGTGCCGGTGAAGGGTATGCTCGACGGCATGGATGCCATGCTGAGCATCATACAAATGCCTCCTGGAATTCCTGTCGCCACCGTGGGCGTGAATGCTTCGCTCAATGCTGCCATCCTTGCTGCCGAGATGCTCGCTTTAGGTGATGCCGTTGTGGCTGCCAAGGTGGAAAACTATAAGGAAAGCCTGAAAAACAAGATCACGAAAGCCAATGCCGAGTTGAAAGAAGTGAAGTATAAGTTCAAGACGAACTGATTCTTACTTGCCTTTCATTTCGAAAACGATGGCGTGTGGCAGTTGCGCTGGCGCATCCATCGTGATGGTGTATTGTCCGTCTTTTTCGGTGAGACGTGCCTTTGCTTTTGTCCCTAATACCTTGATTTTTCCTGTCTTAAGCTGTATCAACGAGGCATCGATGTAATACTCGTTGGGAACTGGTGTCTCGGTTTCATCCAACAGATAGATGCCGTAAATTTTTCCGTCTTTTTGCGTGAAGCGGAAACGACCGTAGGCGTAGGGATAAACGGGCCGTGTGCCATAGATGGCTTCGCCGTTTACCTTCATCCACTCGCCGATTTCGTGCATGCGTTCCACGGCAGTCGGGGGCAGACTCCCATCGGGACTTGGACCGACATTCAGCAGGTAGTTGCCACCTTTGGCCACGATGTCGCACAAGAGGTGGATGATGCGGTTGGTGCTCTTGTATTCGTCGGTCTCGACATACGACCAGGAATTGCCCATCGACATGCAGGTTTCCCACGGGTAGGGGAGAAGTGTGTCGGGCACTTGCTGTTCGGGGGTCTGGTAGTTTTCGTATTTTCCACCTACCGAACGATCGACGATGATGAGGTCGGGATTGTCGGCGCGTGCCATGGTGGCTATCTTGGGCATATCTACATCCTGAATCCAGCCTTGGCAACCTAACCACGGACGGGTTTCTTCGTTGACGCTCCACTCGGGTCGCACCCATCCGCCGTCGAGCCACAAGATGTCGATGTCGCCATAATTGTGGGTGAGTTCGCGTATCTGATTGTAGGTAAAGTCTTTGTATTTCTGGAAACGCTCGGGATATTCTTGTGGGTCGTAGTTGACATTACGGTCGGGGGTAGCCCATTCGTGTGCCCAATAGTCGTCGCAGTGCCAGTCGGGTTTCGAGAAATAGAGGCCTGTCCAAAAGCCTTTTTCACGGAAGGCTTTCACGATTTCGCCTGTGATGTCGGCTCGCTCGTTGTTCGAGAACGGACAGCTCGGGTCGGTGATGGAGTAGGAGGTCTCCTTGGTGTCGAACATGCAGAAGCCATCGTGGTGCTTGGTGGTGAACACGACGTATCTCATGCCGGCTTCCTTGGCCAGGTCGGCCCAAAGTTCGGGGTTGAAGTTGACGGGATTGAAGGTGGTGTTCAAGTTTTGGTAGGCGTGCTTGTATTCGTAGTAATCGGCGCCGTTGCGGTTAATCCATGGCTCGTTGCAGATCGACCACGACTCCACAACACCCCATTGCGAATAGATGCCCCAGTGCATCATAAAGCCGAACTTGAGGTCTTGCCATTGGCTGATGCGGTTGGTGATGACGGGGTCGGTTTCGGGCTGTTGGTCGGTTTGTGCGTTGAGCTGTGGCATTATCGCCATAATTAGCAAAAGAGGTAGGACGTGATGTTTCATTTTCTGTCTTTCTTTTTGTCGTGATTGCGCCGCAAAGATAAAACTTTCTGCCCTATGCCTTCATCTTGAAGAAATATTGTACTTTTACCGCTCAATTCTGATGCAATGAAAAGGATAGCTTTGATGGCGACATTGACGATGCTCATGATGATGGTTTCGTGCCGTCAGGAGGTGGAATATCCTGTCGAGCCGCATATCACTTACAACGGGTTCACCTATATTTTCAATGCCGACAGCACTTTCAGCGGCGAAGGCATACTCTCGTTCAGCTATACCGATGGCGATGGCGACTTGGGCCTCGACGATGCCGATACGCTTTATCCTTTTGGAGTCAACCAACCGCATTATTATAATATGGTGGTTGATTATTTCAAGTCGGTGAACGGGCAGTTTGTGAAAATGCCTTTGGTGTTTTGGAACCAGCAGACGCAGCAATATGACACGGTTTCGTTTAATTCAAGGTTTAAACGATTGGTTTTCAATGATGAAGTTAAACCCATTTCGGGCACAATTGAGTATAAGATGCAGGTGCAGAATCCGTTTTCTCCCACTGATACGGTGAAGTTTGAGGTTCGTATCCTCGACCGAGCCCTCCATGAAAGTAATGCCATACAAACCGATCCGATTTATACAGGAATAGATCATATCTATCATTATTAATTTTTGTGGCGAGCAACTGCATTTCATGTTGCTTGACTTTCTTCATTATTAATGTTCACGGCGTTTTTGGAATTTGTTTCTTGCTTTATGAGTCATCTTTTTTTAGGATAATACATAATCAACATTGGTAATGTTTTTTTCCCTACCTTTGCTGACTTTATTTTAAGGTATGAAAGGAAGCGAATTCTTTACATTAGTCCAAAATGGAGCTTTCGAACTGAAGGCTAACAAAGATATAATCAATGATTTGAATGTCTTTCCTATCCCTGATGGTGACACGGGCGACAATATATTCATGACCATCAATTCGGGTTGTGTGCAGGCGAAGGAGGTCGTGTCGCAGTCGGCTCCTGTGGGTCAGGTGGCCGAAGCCTTGTCGAAAGGGATGCTGCTCGGTGCCCGCGGCAATTCGGGCGTGATCCTTTCGCGCATCTTCGCTGGCATCGCACGCGGACTGAAAGACGTTGATGAACTTACGGTTGCTGATTTCGCTCATGCGATGAGTTGTGGTGTTGAAGAAGCCTACGGTTCTGTGAGTGTTCCTGTAGAGGGCACGATACTTACCGTTTTGAAAGATGCTGTAAACAAGGCCAATTTGCTGAAAACCGATTCGTTGGAAAACTATTTCGGCGCTTTGTTGACTGAGATGGATGCCTCGTTGGAACGCACGCCCGACTTGCTTCCCGTGCTGAAGGAAGCCGGTGTCGTCGATAGCGGCGGTGCCGGATTGCTCTGCATTTTCCGTGGTATGGACAATGCCTTGAATGGCAAAACGTTGAGCGACGAAACGGAATCGGGAGAGAAAGAAACGCAGAAGCCTCAAGTCAACTTGGACGCGTTCACTGCCGATAGTGAATTGCTGTTTGGCTATTGCACCGAGTTCTTGCTCCGCTTGCAACGTTCGAAGGTGAATCTTGATACGTTTGATGTGCAGGAAATCATTGATTATCTGAATGCTGCTGGCGATTCGGTGGTTTGTTTCAGAGATGGTAGCATCGTAAAGGTGCATGTGCACACAAAGACCCCTGGCGATATTCTCTCGCATTGCCAGCGTTGGGGCGAGTTCCTGACCCTGAAAATCGAGAACATGACGCTGCAACATCATGAGACGAACATCCGCAATGCTTTCTCGAAGCCGCACAAGGCTTACGGTATCGTGACGGTTGCTTCGGGTCAAGGACTGGTGGATGCCTTCAAGGAGGCTGGCGCCGATTTCGTCATCGAAGGCGGTCAAACCATGAACCCTTCGGCACAAAGCTTTGTTGAGGCTTTCGATGTGGTTTCGGCCGACACGATTTTCGTGTTCCCGAACAATTCAAATATCATTCTAACAGCACAGCAAGCCGCCGAACTGTACGACAAGTCGAAGGTCATCGTGCTGCCTTCCAAGACGATGGGCGCTGGTTATGTGGCCATTGCCTCGATGGATTTGTCGATAAAGGATACGGAGGCCATTGTCGCCTCGGCCAACGAGACCATGCAAGGCGTTGTTTGTGGCTTGGTGACGCGTGCCACGCGCGACACTTCGCTTGATGGTGTCAATATCCATAAGAACGATAGTCTCGGCATCTGCCATGGCGACATTCTTTGCGATGCGCCTAATCCCGAAGAGGCTGTCATCCAGCTTTGCGAAAAGATAGATGTGGCCGACCACGATGTGACGCTCATTTTCAAGGGCGAAGACTCGGCAATGGACGAGGCGGAACAACTCGTTGGACGTCTGCAAAAACTCTACCCAAGAACAGAATTCATCATGACTGACGGTGGTCAGCCTATTTATCATTATATCATTGTGTTATGTTAACTTTTTTCACTGATACAGATACTGATTTCGGCCCAAGAGAGGTCGAAAAATACGGTTGCAAACTGATTAGTATGCCGTATAGCTACGATGGGAAGACCATTTTCCCGTATGTTGATTTCAAAGAATTTGACAGCCACGGATTCTACGACATGCTTCGCTCGGGCGTGTTGCCAACCACTTCCGCCATCGGCGAGCAGGATTACATCAATTACTTTGAGCCTGAATTCGCTGCCGGTAACGACATCCTTTATGCTCATTTCTCGCGCGAGATGACCGTTACTTTCGATGTCATGGACAAGGCTTTGGCCAGACTGAAAGAGAAATATCCCGAAAGGAAATTCTACGAGGTTGACGCCAAGGGAATTACGACAATGGCTTACATCGTGGTGCGTGCCATCGCCGAGCTTTATAAGGCAGGCAAGACGGGCGAGGAAATCGTGGAATGGAGCAAGACCGAAGTGGATCACTACGCCATGTATTTCTTTGCCGACGACTTGAAGTTCTTCCGCCGCAGCGGTCGTGTGAGCGGTCTGGCTGCCACGATGGGCGGCTTGATTGGCTTGCGCCCTATCATCACGATGAGCAAGCAAGGCCGTATGGAAAGTATCGGAACCGAAAAAGGCCGCACGAAGGCTATGGAACGCTTGCTGAAGTATGTTGATGAGATGGGCGATGACGTTAAGAATCACCTCATTGTCATTGGTCATACCGATGCACCTGAGTTGGCTCAGCAATTTGCTGAAATGATGAAAGCCAAGTATGGAGCCGACTTGAATATAGAAACCGTCGTCGTCAATCCTACGGCGGGCAGTCACTGTGGCCCCAATGGTATGGGTGTTTGTTTCCACTCGAAAGACCGTTTCTCGAAATGATAAAGATTGTCGTTGACTGTTTTGGTGGCGACCACAGCCCTGATGCCAATATCGATGGCAGTTTGTCGGCTTTGGCCAAGATGCCCGATTTATATCTCATCCTCACGGGTGACGAAGCCATCTTGAAAGCCAAGCTGGAAGACCGCGACTACGACCATGCGCGTTTGGAAATCGTGCATGCCCCTGAAGTCATTGGCTGCGACGAGAAACCTACCGACGTCATCCGCTTGAAGAAGGAAAGCTCGATGGTGAAAGGCATCCGCTTGTTGCGTGACGAAGACGAAATAGCCGGCATGGTGAGTGTCGGCTCGACAGGTGCTTTGGTGACCGCCGCCTTGGTGCGCATTGGCCGTCTGAAGGGTGTCATCCGTCCTGCTTTTTGCCCCATTTTGCCAACCATGGCCGGTGGCATCGTCGGCATTTGCGACAGCGGTGCCAATGTTGAGGTCACTCCTGACCATTTGCGTCAGTTCGCCATCATGTCGAGCCTTTATCTGGAAAACGTCTATAATGTTAAGAATCCGCGTATTGCGTTGCTTAATGTAGGCAAGGAAGCCGAAAAAGGTGACGATCTGCGTAAAGAGGCATATAAGTTGCTTGAAACCACCGAGAATATCAACTTTGTCGGTAACATGGAAAGCCGCGACTTGCTTTCGGGCAATTACGATGCAGTGGTTTGCGACGGCTTTTCGGGCAATGTGCTCGTGAAGACCACCGAAGGCACCGCGCTTGAACTGCTGAAGAAAATCAAGAAAGACATCTTCTCGCGTTCTATTTATAAAATAGGTGCGTTGTTGATGAAGCGCATGTTCGCCGAGGAGAAGGAATTCATGAACTACCAAAACTATGGTGGCAGCGTTCTTTTGGGTACCTCGAAAGTCGTTGTGAAAGGCCACGGAAGCAGCAAGGCAGTCGCTATCGAAAAATGTATCGAACAAGCCTATCGCATGAAAGTGAGCGAGTTGGGCGAAAAAATAGAAACAGAAATCCTAAAATACGAACACTATGAAGATGCCTAAAAATGTTTTTGAAGAAGTACAGAAAATCATGGCCAAGCAGCTGAGAGTCAGCGCTGATAAGATTCAGATGGACACTCAGATTAAGAGAGACTTGAACGCCGACTCGTTGGATATCCTCCAACTTTTGCTTCGCATCGAAGACGACTATGATATCCAGATTCCCGAAGAGGAATTGGCCACTTTTACTACGGTTGGCGATGTGGTGAAATTCTTGGAATCGTTGAAATAACATCGACAGGCCATGAAAAAGACATTGCTGCTGCTTCAATGGGCGTTCATCAGCCTCGGACTTTTTGCCCAAGACTTCGACTTGCCCTGCGGAAATATCAACTACAAGCCTGAGGTTCAGACGGTTTTGCTTTATGCCGATGGCGACCAGCTGAACGAACCGATTATTCCATTGGACGACATGATGGGCCGACTCACGCTATCATTTGATGTCCTCAATGGTCAAGGCGATGTGCTGAATTATACCTTCATCCATTGCACCAACGACTGGTATCCTACCGACATTCAGCGTGTTCAGTATGCGTCAGGCTTCGAATCCGACAGGGTTGACGATTTCGCCTTTTCACGAAACACCTTGGTCGATTACGTCAACTATCAACTCGTTTTCCCGCGCGAAGACCTCGTGCCGCTCATTTCGGGCAATTATCTTCTGATTGTCTATGGCGATGACATGAGCGAGGAAAACATCTACCTGACACGCCGTTTCATGGTCTTGGACGAAAAAGCCCATGTGGGAGCTTCTGTGCCGCGCTACCCTGACGATTTGACGCTCACCGATACGCACCAGCAACTCGATGTGCGTGTCGCGATGGGTAACATCTCATCGGGCAATGTGCAGCAATATACCAACTTGACTATCAAGCAGAACGGACGTTGGGATAACATGGTTGAAGGCCTGAAACCTTCTTTCGTCTATCCCGATTATCTCTCGTATGAGCACGAGCCGTTGACGGTTTTCCCGGGTATCAACCAATTTCTCCGTTTCAACATTTGCAATTTCTATTTCCAGTCGGAAAATCTCGCCCATATACGTCAGACGGACGACTATTTTGAGATTGACATAGCGACTTTGGAACCGCGTCGCCATAAGGCATACAGCACTTACCAGGACATTCACGGTGAGAAGGTTATCTATGTGGAAAAGACTGGCGAAGACCCATCAACCGAAGCCGATTATGCGCGTGTCAATTTCTTCTACCAATGCGAGTCGCCTTATCTCGATGAGGATGTCTATCTCATGGGCGCCTTCAACGATTGGCAATTCAACGAACGCAGCCGAATGGAATATGACCCACGTTATCGTGGCTATTTCGTTTCGCTCTTGCTGAAGCAAGGCTATTATAATTTCATGGTGACGACGCTCGACCGAAACAGCTACGAAGTGAGTACCGAGCTAACAGATGGCAACTTTTGGGAGACCAACAACGTGTATCACCTTTATTTCTACTACTTTAACGCCATCAAAGGCTATGATGAGCTGATTGGCTATTCTGTCGTTAATTCACATTGAAAGTGGAAAGTGTTAAAGTGGAGAGTGGAAAGTGGAAAGTTAAATCCTTCAGTTCATAAGTCTAATCGTCCAAAAGTCTAATTGTCCAAAAGTCTAATTGTCAATATGTCCACAGAACGCATAACGCTATTTGCTGAGGTCCTGCTGCCTATTCCTGTGCCAGGTACCTTCACCTATCGCGTGCCTTTCGCGTTGAACGATTTGGTGCGCGTCGGGCAAAGGGCTGTGGTGCAGTTCGGCAAGACCAAAATCATGTCGGGACTTATCGTCAGCCTAACGGAACAAGTTCCATCGGTCGAAGTGAAATTTCTGATGGATATCCTTGACAATGAACCGCTTGTGAACGATATTCAACTGAAGTTCTGGGATTGGGTCAAGACGTATTACATGTGCCATCTTGGCGAGGTGATGCAGGCGGCTCTGCCTTCGGCCTTGAAGCTGAGCAGCGAAACTACGATTGCCTTGTCGCCTGATTTCGTGATGGATACGCAGGCCTTGAACGATTTCGAATACATGATTGTCGAGGCTTTGCAGGTGAAACCGAAAATCGCCATCAACGAAGTCAGCAAAATCATCGGCTTCAAGAAAGTCATGCCGTTGATTCACAGCATGATGGAAAAAGGAATTTTGGTGATTGAAGAGGAACTGAATGAGAAATATAAGGCCAAGTATGAGCGTTTCGTGCGGTTGACGGCCGACTATCGCGATGAGCAGAAGCTTTCGGAACTGATGGACGCACTCACCAAAAGGGCTTTCAAGCAACTGGAGGTTTTGTTGGCCTATTTCACATTGGGTGGCGATTGCGATAATGACGTGCTGGCCACCGAATTGCTAAAGAAAGCCAATGCCAATTCGTCGATTTTGAAGACCATGGCCGAAAAAAGCATCTTCGAAGTTTGCGAGAAGAAAGTCAGCCGACTAAAGGAATACAAGGTTCAGACCGATGTCTCGACCATTCAACTGACTGAAGCCCAACAGAATGCCTTCGACCAAATCAAGCAAGGTTTTGAGGAAAACAAACCCGTTTTGCTGCATGGCGTGACTTCGTCGGGCAAGACCGAAATCTATATCAAACTGATTAAGGAAGCCATCGACCAAGGTAAACAAGTACTTTATCTGTTGCCTGAAATTGCACTTACTGCACAGATTATCAATCGTCTGAAACAATATTTTGGCGAAAGGTTGGGCGTTTATCATTCGCGTTATGGAATTAACGAAAGGGTGGAGGTTTTGGAACAGGTGCGCGATTTTGCCAAGACGAAATCAAACCGCCATCAGATCATTATAGGTTCGCGCTCGGCCATCTTCTTGCCTTATTCTGATATAGGTCTCATCATTGTTGACGAAGAGCACGACAGCTCGTTCAAGCAGATTGACCCTGCACCGCGTTACAATGCTCGCGATGCCGCCATCGTGCTGGCTGCCATGCACAAGGCAAAGATTTTGCTCGGCTCGGCGACACCTTCTTACGAGAGTTATTTCAACGCGTTGAACAACCGATTTAAGTTGGTCGAAATCACGGAACGTTTCGGGGGTGTGCAGATGCCGGAAATCATCCTTTCCGACATGCGCGTTGAACGCAAACGCAAGACCATGCAGGCTGATTTTGGCGGTACGCTCGTTGATGCCATGAAAGAGACTTTGGAGGAAAAGAATCAGGTCATTCTGTTCCAGAACCGTCGTGGATTCTCGCTGCGTTTGGAGTGCGACGACTGCCATTATGTGCCGCAGTGCATCAATTGCGATGTGAGTCTGATTTATCACAAGCAGCAAAACAATTTGCGTTGCCACTATTGCGGCTACACGGCAGAAGTCCCGACGGAATGCCCTAACTGCCACAGTGCCAACATAAAAATGCACGGTTTTGGTACCGAAAAAATCGAGGAAGACTTGCAATTGGTGATGCCCGATGCCAAGGTCGCGCGCCTCGATTTGGACACCACGCGTTCGCGCAACGACTACCAAAGCATTTTGGAACATTTCCAGGACAAGGAAACCAACATTTTGGTCGGAACGCAGATGGTTACCAAAGGCTTGGACTTTGATTCTGTGAAAGTTGTGGGAATCCTGAATGCCGACAACATGCTTTCCTACCCCGATTTTCGCGCCCACGAACGCAGTTTCCAGCTGATGTCGCAGGTGGCAGGTCGTGCGGGCAGGAAAGGCAAACAGGGCAGGGTTATCATCCAGACTTACGAACCGGCGCATCCCGTGCTTCAAGATGTCTTGCGCAACGATTTCAAAGGCCTGTACGACAAGCAGATGGTCATTCGCAATCAGTTTGGCTATCCTCCATTTTACCGATTGATTCTCATCCGTTTGAAGCACAAGGACTATCAGCAACTTAATCCAGCAGCGGCGGAATTGGCATCAATGCTTCGCCCGATTTTCAAGCAAGACTTGTTAGGTCCCGAATATCCAGTAGTATCGAGAGTCAAAAATTTGTATATCAAGCAAATGCTGGTGAAATTCAGGCGTGAATATAATGCGCAGCAGGTGAAGGAAATCATCGCGCAGCAGATACATCTTTTCCAGCAAAATGTCGAGTACAAATCGGTGCAAATCCAGATAGACGTCGATCCTATGTAGTTTTCATATTTTCTTACATTTTATTATCCAAAATTTCATACCTTTGCCATTTAATTTTGAAAACGGCAAATTTTATTTTTTTATGAAAACTCGATTGGCTATATTGTTGACTCTCATTTGTTTTGCTCAGACTGTTTTTGCAGCTATTACCGTAAAGGGAAAAGTGGTTGACAATTCCACTGGCATGCCTATGGAATATGCAACGGTGCGTGCATGTTCCTTGCCTGACTCTACTTTCGTCCAAGGCTGCATAACGGATCCTAACGGATTGTTTTCTATGCAGTTGGAAAAAGGCCGCTATGTTTTTGAATTTCAGTATATGGGATTCATCCCTTCCTACAAGAATGTGACTCTCGATGGCTCGAAGTCAACGGTCGAATTGGGGAAAATCCAGCTGAAGCCTGACCAGCAAATGCTGAGCGAGGTGGATGTGGTGGCCGAAAAGAGCACCTACGAAATGACTTTGGACAAGCGCGTCTTCAATGTCGGTAAAGATGTGAGCAATACCGCCGGCAATGCCATCGAGGTTTTGGAAAACATTCCTGCCGTTTCCGTCGATGTGGAAGGCAATGTGAGTCTGCGTGGCGACGAAGGCGTGCGCATCCTCATCGATGGCAAGGAATCGGGTCTTTCGGGCATGAGCACGCAAGACGCTCTCCGCACCTTGCAAGGCGACATGATTGAGAAGGTGGAAGTCATCACCAATCCTTCGGTACGCTACGATGCCGAAGGTTCTGCGGGTATCATCAATATTATCTTGAAGAAGGACAAACGACAAGGTTTCAATGGTGCCCTGAATGTGCGTGGCGGCTATCCTTGGCAATATGGCGGCAGTTTCACGGGCAACTATCGCCTTCGCAAATGGAACTTTTTCAGCAGCATAGGCTACAATCACCGTTCTAACATTGGTGGTGGCGTGAATAAGACAAAACACTTCACCGACATCATTGGCAACGATACTGTTTTCGACCAAATCACTGACCAGAAAACCGAACGCACGATGGGCCGCGACGGCATCAACTTCCGCCTGGGTGCCGACTATTACATCACCGACCGCGATATCATCAGCGCATCCGGAATGTTCCGCTACGGCAAGAATACTTCGCATCCAATAGTGAAATATTATGACGTGTATCCGTTGCTCGACACATCATCTTACGATGTGCGTTCGGAAGATTGGTGGGAGACATCGCCAATGTATGAAGTCAATGTGAGCTACGACAAGACTTTCGAGCGCGAAGGCCGTAGCCTGAAAGCCGAATTGCGTTATTTCCAGGATTTTGAGAACTCGAACTCTGACATCGTTGAAAGTCTTTACTTGAGTCCTAATGATATGTCGCAATCCATCTTCGACCTTTACCAGAAGACCAAGGAAAACCAAAGCATGCGTAACATCCAGGCCACTGTCGATTATGTGCATCCTTTCGCACAGAAAGCCCAGTGGGAGATTGGCGGAAAATATACTTACCGCGGCATCAACGATTGGTCTGAAGTGACCGAGAAGGCTGCCGATGGCGAATATCATCCTTTGCAGGATTATTGCTACGACTACGATTATAACGAGCAAGTGTCGGCACTTTATACCAGTATCGGAAACGACTGGGGACGCTGGTCGGCACAAGTGGGCCTGCGTGCTGAGATGACCAATATCTCCACCAATCTGAAAGGCTATGCCCACGATGGCAACGATTCCATCAACCGCACCGATACCATTAACTTGTTCCCGAGTGCCCACATCAACTATTCGTTCAACGAGAACAACCAGTTGCAAATCAGCTATACGCGCCGAATCCGTCGTCCGGGCTTTTGGGACATGAGCCCTTTCCGCAGCTACAACGACAACCGTAACATCCGAATGGGTAATCCTGCCTTGAAGCCAACCTATATGGACAGCTACGAATTGGGCTACATTCATTTCTGGGAGCGCTCAAGCCTTAGCTTCACAGCCTATTATCGTCATGGAACCAATATGCGTCGCCACTACACCTACGAAAAAGATGGCGTCTATTATAGCATGCCCGTCAATTTCGGTAAGGCCGACGATTTTGGTGCTGAAGCTGTCGTACAAGGTCAGATCCTGAAATGGTGGAACTTGAATGGCAATGTCAATTTCTTCAAGTCGTTCACGCGTGGCACCATCGAAGGCCAATATTATGAGACCAAGTCGTGGATGTGTTTTGCCCGTCTGCTCAGCAAATTCACCATTGTTAAAGGCCTCGACCTGCAACTTACGGCGCATGTCATGGGACCGCATCTGGAGCCTCTTGGCAAGCGCGACGGCGAATGGTGGCTCGATGCTGCCATCAGCAAGGAAGTCTTCAAGGGCAACGGCACCATTACCTTCAACGTGCGTGACGTGTTCGGAACGCGCGGTCATGGCGGCGAATCGTGGGGCGACAACTTCTGGCAATACAGCAGCAGCACATGGAACCGCACTTCCTTGTCACTCAACTTTAACTATCGCATCAACCAGCAAATGGGCAAACGCAACCGCCGCGACATGGAAGGCGGTGGCGACGATAGCGACGAAGGTTCATCGGAAGAAATGTATTGATGTTTTTGGGGACAATTAGACATTTTGACAACTAGACAATTTGATTTTTGGATTATTT
>CALBNP010000216.1 GCA_937896505.1 uncultured Bacteroidales bacterium
CAGAATCTGCGTGTCATCAACAAAACGGTTAACCATTACCAGCATTTTGAAAATGGCAAAAAGGTAATGGTCAAGCAAGAGAAAGGCGAAAGTTGGGCTATCCGCAAACCTATGCACAAAGACACTGTCTTTGGCGAAGTAAACCTGTGTTTCAAGAAAGAAGTTTCGCTGAATGAAGCATTGAAAAATCCAAAAGCCATCGTCAACAAAGATTTCAAAAAGAAAGTATTAGAACTGCTTGGCGAGAATCGAGATGCTAAATACATAAAAAAATACGTTGAAGACAACAAAGATGTCTGGTCTGACATCAACCTTAAGAAAATAGAGGTTTACTATTTTACAAAAGACACCAAAGAACGATATCTTGCCACCCGTAAACCGCTTGACACATCGTTCAATAAAAAGAAAATTGAGGAAAGTGTAACTGACATCGGCATTCAAAAGATTCTTCTTGCGCATTTGGAGGCAAAAGGTGGCGATGCTGAACTTGCATTCTCTCCTGATGGTATTGATGAGATGAACAAGAATATTTTTACTCTGAACGGCAATAGATTCCATCAGCCCATATTAAAAGTTCGTGTATATGAAAAAGCCGACAAATTTGCTATCGGACAGACGGGAAACAAAGGAAAGAAATTTGTGGAAGCAGCCAAAGGAACGAATCTGTTTTTCTTCGTTTATGAAAATAATGACAAAGAACGTTCATTCGTTACCGTTCCTCTTAACTTAGTCATTGATTGCCAAAAACGTTTCACCAAAAATTGGGTAAGTGAATTAGATAAAATCTTGAAAGAGACCAACGAGATCTCCCAAGACACACATCTACTGTTCACTCTTTCTCCTGGCGACTTGGTTTATTTGCCTATAAATGGAGAAACAACTGTGGATGATAAGACAAGAATTTATAAAATGGTATCCGGCTCTGGAACTGATTGGTATTTCAATTGTGTTTCACTGGCCTCTACTATTGTGGATAAGAAAGAATTTGGACCTTTGAATAAAACCACACATGCCATCACAGGCGAAATGATTAAAGAAGTCTGCGTTCCTATTAAAGTCGATCGTTTAGGCAACATCATTGAGATTAATAATTGCACAGTAGATTAATCAACTGGTTCTTTAGTACTAAAACACAAAACCATGAGCAACATCAAACTGTTTCAAGATAAAAAGATCCGTTCCTCTTGGAACGAGGAGGAACAACAATGGTATTTTTCCATCGTAGATGTGGTGGAAGTATTAACAGACTCTCCCAATCCCCGCCAGTATTGGCGCAAGATGAAAGACCGTGATTTGAAAGAATATGAGTTGTACCCAATTTGGGTACAACTGAAATTACCAAGTTCTGACGGAAAACGCTATTCTACGGATTGCGCCAACGTCAGATCCCTGCTGCGCATCATCCAATCCATTCCATCACCTAAAGCGGAACCTTTCAAGCAATGGCTGGCACAAGTGGGTTACGAAAGATTGCAGGAAATAGAAAATCCAGAACTGGCTCAAGAACGGATGAAGGATCTCTACGAGAAGAAAGGTTACCCCAAAGACTGGATCGACAAGCGACTGAGAGGCATCGCCATCCGACAGAATCTCACAGACGAATGGAAGAAACGCGGCATTACTGAAGAACGGGATTATGCCATCCTTACCGCCGAAATCAGCAAAGCCACTTTCGGAATGACTCCTTCTGAATACAAAGAATTCAAAGGTCTCACAAAAAAGAACCAGAATCTGCGTGACCACATGAACGACCTTGAACTTATTTTCACAATGCTTGGCGAACGTGTCACGACGGAAATCTCCGAGCAAGAGACTCCAAAAACATTCGAAGAAAACAAACAGGTGGCAAAAAGGGGTGGAAACGTTGCTGGAGCGGCTCGAGAAGCAACCGAGAAAGAGCTTGGTCACAGCATTGTTTCACAAGAAAATTTCTTGACTAATCAAGACGAGAACAACCTATTAGAGTAATCATGATAAAACGGACTCTCTTTTTTGGCAATCCCGCCTACCTCTCTTTGCGTAACTGCCAGTTGGTCGTCAGGCTAACCGATGCCGACACGCATCAAGAGACCAAGAAAACCGTACCTATCGAGGACATCGGCGTCGTAGTGCTCGAAGACAGGCAAATCACCATCACCAATGCTGCCATCGATGCGTTGCTGCAAAACGGCTGCGCCCTCATCACATGCGACGAGAAGCACATGCCCGCCGGACTGATGCTGCCACTCGAAGGTCACACCTTGCAAAGCGAACGCTTTCAGGCTCAAATAGAGGCATCGCTGCCACTGCGAAAACAACTTTGGCAGCAGACGGTGCAAGCCAAGATTCACAACCAAGCTTCGGTGCTCTCGCGATTGCGTGGCACCGAGGTGGGTTGCATGAAAGCATGGGAAGGCGACGTACGTAGCGGTGATGCCGACAACCTCGAAGGCCGCGCCGCCGCCTACTATTGGAAGCACATGTTTGACGAGCACTTCACCCGTGAACGCGAAGGTGACGCGCCCAACAGCCTGCTCAACTATGGCTATGCCATCGTGCGTGCCGTGGTAGCGCGCTCCCTGGTTGCCTCAGGCCTACTCCCTACCCTCGGCATACACCATCACAATCGCTACAACGCATATTGCCTCGCCGACGACATCATGGAGCCCTATCGGCCCTATGTAGATGAACTCGTTGTGAGAACCATAGAAACCGGAGAAGATTGCAGCGAACTGACGACAAACCTGAAGCGGCAGCTGCTGACTCTTCCCGTCACCGATGTCGTCATTAACGGGCAGCGCAGTCCGCTGATGGTAGCGGCACAGCAGACCACCTCGTCGTTGGCCAAATGCTATGGAGGTGAACTACGGAAGGTGGCCTATCCCGTCATGGAACTCTGATGGACCGTTTCAGCGAATACCGGATTATGTGGGTGCTGGTGCTTTTCGATTTGCCGACCGAAACCAAGAAAGAGCGTAAAGCCGCAGCCGATTTCCGCAAGCGTATCATGGCCGATGGCTTCACCATGTTTCAATTCAGCATCTATCTTCGCCATTGCCCAAGTCGAGAAAATGCCGAGGTTCATATCCGGCGCGTGAAGTCGTTCATGCCTGAATTTGGTCACATCGGCATACTTTGCATCACCGACAAACAGTTTGGCGAGATGGAAATATTCAGCAACTGCAAGCCCACCCCCATCAGCCAGCCTTGCCAGCAACTCGAATTGTTTTAGGAACAAGAAACATAAGAAGAAAGCAAAAAATCCCGTCAAATTTGGCGGGATTTTTCAATTGTAAAACTTGCTCTAAGTTTTTGTTGCTCATTTGATTACATATATCGTGTTGTTTCAAAGAGCAAAGATACAAGATTTTGTAAGCGATTCACAACGTGTACTTATGTGAATACAGCATTAAATTGTTGTTTCAAAGAGCAAAGATACAAGATTTTGTAAGCGATTCACAACGTATGATGTTCGCAGAATCCAAACAAGGTTGTTGTTTCAAAGAGCAAAGATACAAGATTTTGTAAGCGATTCACAACGCGGACTAATCAAGTACGTTAAGAGAATAGTTGTTTCAAAGAGCAAAGATACAAGATTTTGTAAGCGATTCACAACAGGAGCAGAAGGAACTTGATGTGTTGGTTGTTGTTTCAAAGAGCAAAGATACAAGATTTTGTAAGCGATTCACAACATGCTCGTGGTGCTTCCTTGTGCCGTTCTTGTTGTTTCAAAGAGCAAAGATACAAGATTTTGTAAGCGATTCACAACGATACTTATGTGTTTGAAGGCGATGAGGATGTTGTTTCAAAGAGCAAAGATACAAGATTTTGTAAGCGATTCACAACAGCTTTCGAGAACACTTGTTATTTTTCGGTGTTGTTTCAAAGAGCAAAGATACAAGATTTTGTAAGCGATTCACAACACATTTAAAGATTCATACTGTGGCGGAAATGTTGTTTCAAAGAGCAAAGATACAAGATTTTGTAAGCGATTCACAACAGTATTCCGATAACTTTCCCCATTGTTCGGGTTGTTTCAAAGAGCAAAGATACAAGATTTTGTAAGCGATTCACAACAGACAGCTCTCGGATGTCGTGTATTTCGATGTTGTTTCAAAGAGCAAAGATACAAGATTTTGTAAGCGATTCACAACGATATGACTTGCTTTTGGTCTTCTTTGCCTTTATATCAATTCTTTTATTTATTTTTGCCCCGTCTAGTCTAAGTGGGGTCGTGACGGGCAACCGCCCACTTGATGCGTGTATCCGCAAAGGATTAGGGAATTGGGTAAGTCCGTAGCCCCGACAAACAGGCGGGAAACCGCCTTTTTTTATGGGAACTATATACATGACAGCGCAAAAATCCATATAGCAGATGTATTTCCAGATCGTTTTTTTTTCTCGCATGAGCCGTTCAACGATACACTCTATTTTCCTATCTTTGCGGAAATTTTAATCACAATGGAAAAAAGCGATTGTCTATACACTTCTTACCTTAACATATTGAAAGAAGAACTCGTGCCAGCCATGGGCTGCACCGAACCCATTTGTTTGGCCTATGCCGCCGCCAAGGCTCGCGAAGTGCTTGGGACGATGCCGAAACGCGTCAAGATTGAAGCCTCGGGCAATATTATCAAGAACGTGAAAAGTGTCATCGTGCCTAACACTAATGGCATGAAAGGACTGAAAGCTTCCGTCGCAGCAGGCGTCGTTGCAGGAAATGCCGACAAGGCTTTGGAAGTCATCGCCAACGTCACACCCGGACAGATAAAGGAAATCCAGCATTTCTTAGACACCGTCCTGATGACTATCGAGCCACTGAATTTGGTTGCACGCCTTGACGTCACCGTCACGCTCTACGATGGCAAGCATTCGTCAAGTGTGAGAATCGCCGGTTTCCATACCAACATTGTGAAGATTGCGAAAGACGACGAGGTGCTTTTCGAAAGCGAAGACACCAGCACTAATGCCAAGCTCACCGACCGCAGCTGTCTCAGCATGGATAAGATCTACGACTTCGCCAAGACTGCCGACATCGAGGACTTGAAGCCCATCATTAGTCGTCAGCTTGAATGCAACCGTGCCATCGCCATGGAAGGCCTGAAAAACAGCTGGGGTGCCAACATCGGAAGCAACCTGCTGAAGATGAGCGACGACATCCACCAGAAAGCCCGTGCCTGGGCCGCTGCTGGCAGCGACGCCCGCATGAGCGGCTGCTCGATGCCTGTCATCATCAACTCGGGCAGCGGCAACCAAGGCATGACCACCTGCCTCCCTGTGTTGGCCTATGCTGAGCACTACGGCCTCAGCGAAGAAGCCACCATGCGTGCCGTGACTTTTGCCAACCTCACCACCATCCACGAGAAGACGGGCATTGGTCGCCTTTCGGCCTACTGTGGTGCCGTGAGTGCTGGCTGTGCTGCCGGTTGTGGCGTCGCCTTCCTTATGGGTGCCGACCTCAACATCATCAGCCACACCCTCGAAAACGCCCTCGGCATGGCCGCTGGCATCGTGTGCGACGGCGCCAAGCCATCATGCGCTGGCAAGATAGCCCTGGCTGTCGAAGCCGGACTGCTGGGCTATGAGATGGCCAAGAGCGACGACGACTTTGTGGGTGGCGACGGCATCATCGGCAACGATGTCGAATCGACCATCGACCACATTGGCCGCCTCGGCCGCAACGGCATGAAGGAGACGGATGTCGAGATCCTCAAAATCATGGTGGAATAATGTTCCAACTCACAGAAAACCAAATCATCTCGCGTGCCGAGCAAGCCAAAGCTTACTTCACGGAAGGCTATAATTGTGCACAATCGGTGTATATGGCATACGCTGACCTTTTCGGCATGGATGCCAAGCAAGCTGCCATCATTGCCGCCCCTTTTGGTGGTGGCATGGGACGATTGCGTGAGGTTTGCGGTGCGTGCAGCGCAAGTTTTCTAGTCGCAGGACTGGCCATACCATGCGACAATCCATACGACACAAATGCCAAAAGGGATTGTTACGCCTTGGTGCAACGTCTTGCCGAACGTTTCCGTGAAGCGAATGGAAGCATCATCTGCCGCGAGTTGCTTGGCTTGTGCAAAAAGAAGGAAAACCCTACCCCATCGCCTCGCACCGACGAATATTACAAGAAACGTCCGTGTGCGGAATTGGTTTATAATTCAGCATTGAATATCGGGAAAGAATTGTCTGGCCACTGAAGATTTACTCCTCGCCAATCATTTCACCATCTTCGTAAATCACGACACGCGTGAGCGTACCGTCGGGATTGTAGTAGTACTCCTTGCCATGCTTTATGTTATCCTTATAGTTGGTAACCAAGCACTTGTATCCTGTTTGGTCGTAACTGGTCTGCACTCCTGTGCCATGATTGAAGTCAGCCTTGGCAGCCAACTCACCTTCGGGATAGAAAATCAGCCACGAACCATCCATCATGTCATCGACATACTGGCCATCCTGAAAGACCTGTCCGTTCTCGTACCATTTCTTGAAGTCGCCATTGAGAAGGCCGTCTTTGTAATGCTCTTCAGATGCGATGATTCCAGTCAAAGTGTATGAGTGGTAGATGCTGTCGAGTTCGCCATTCTTATAATAGCCTTCTTCCATGAGATTCCCGTTTTCATGCCAACGCATGAAATGACCATCCTTCACATTGTCCTTGAAAGTGGCTTGCATCAAAGGTTTGCCGTTGGCATAATACCAAAAACACTCGCCATTAAGTTTCTCGTTTTCATAGTGAAGCACCGATTTGAGGGTGCCATCATCGAAATACGACTTCTTGGTGCCATCGTCACACGAGGCAAATGCCATAAAAAGCATCAAAATGCCAAAGACCTTTTTCATTGTGCTGACTTTTCGTTTAATTTGATGGATCAACGTGCTGCAATTCAATTGATTCCGAATCATATTGATACATTCTCCAGCATTGGTTTTCCAAACCGCGATTAGTGCCCGAACCCATGAAATGATATGACGATCGGAGCAACGGAAGTTCGTAGGAAGGCAAGCAGCCTAGCATGTCGGGACCGAAACTCATCAGTGCATTAAGGAAATACCATGCCACATCGAAGCCGTCGAAAGCATAATCCTGTGCCTCGCAACGATATTTATGTCTGAAACTCAATACGAAACGCGACACCGCATCGTCGGAATAATCGACGAAATTGGCATCCAAATAGATGGCGTTCATCTGAAGAAGCGACTCTACCGACAGTTTTTCAAACTTGTCCCAGTCAGGCATGGCGACCAGGGTAATCGGATAGCTATTGGCGGATTTTTTCATGCCATTGAGCACCTGGGTGGAAAATACGTTATTGTCGCTGTAAGCCACCACAAAGTTGGTACGGACTCCCGAAAACTTCGAAACCATTGTTGAAAGTTCTTTCTGCGAATACCTTCTCACCTCGTTTGAAATCATCACTTTCGATGCGGCATTATTCTCAAGTTCCTTGGTAGAATAGACCTGTCCTTCAACGGTAATGGTAGAAACGATTTGCTTGCCCATTTCCTGACGCTCGCTTTCGTCTTTGGCGTATTGCAGAATAGCGTCGTTGCCAATCATCACATCCTCGTTGATAGCCAATGTCAACTGACGTTCCAACTCATTGAGGAACAGCGTATCAGCAGCCTTTTCCTGGCTGATGATAAATACATTGGCATCACGATATCGGTTTCTCACCAAATCAGTCACTTCGCGAATCTGACCGTTGAGGTTCGGCTTCAGTTTCACCACATTCGGGCAATCGCTGAGAATGCTTTCGCGTGTGGATAACGGATTCACCAGCACGATGTCTTTCTCTTTGGCGAAGTCCGAAACAACCGCAAACGACTTGCTGAAGAATGGACCAACAATCAAGTCGTAATCATTGCCTTGCATCTGCTCGATGGCCTTGTGCGCCGTTGAAACATTATCGGTGACGTCAATTACCGTTAGCGACAGTTTGAGACCCCGATTGTTAACCAATGAATCGACGGCAAGCATGAATCCTTCATAGAATTGGAGGAACGAGAACGCGCGCGACTTTTGGGCTTGGGCCAAAGTCTCTTTCGATACCTCGATGGAACTGACTTCGTTGAGATAGAGTGGAACCAGCAAGGCCACGTTGTAACGCTTGTGTGCATTTGCAGGATCTGCATCGCATTCAACCACGGGTTGCGGCTCGTCAATAACAATTTGAGGCTCTTCAGAAACTTGTGGTTCAATCACAATGGGTTGTTCCACTATAACAGGTTGTTCTTCAACGTTTTCTTCTTGTTCTTCTGCCTCTCCAGCAACGGCCATAGGCAACTCATTCATCACCGGGTCGATAGGAATCAGGACGATTTGTCCGGCAAAGACACGCGAGCCAACCGATATGTTCTTCTCCCGAAATTCGTCTTCCGACACTTTCCAACGTCTTAATAATGAAGAAGTACGCTCCTGCTCTTCCACCCTATGAATGATATAATCATCTTCGTTGGCAACAGCAGGTACCTTGATGACGGTTTGCGCAGGCGGGTAGTTGTCCAAACCCGGATTGATGGCTTTGAATTCCGAAATGTCAATACCGAATTTCTTGGCAATGTCGTACAAGTCTTCACCTTTTTTGACAATGTAACTGTCACCAGCGGCATGTTGTACTTGCGGCGTTTCAACCACTTCTGGTACCTGTGGCGTTTCGATTGCTTCTTGTACTTGCGGTGTTTCAACCACTTCTGGTGCCTGTGGCGTTTCGACTTTTTCATCAACAGGTTCTTTTTCAGTACTTTGTTCTGGAACGACAGGAATGCCGATTACCATTTCGGCTTCAAGACCGTCAGCCACTTCGGGATTCAGACGCATGATTTCGTCAATCGAGACATTGTAGGTTTTTGAAATGCTATACAGCGTTTGTCCGGCTTCCACATGGTGCATGTAATACTCTGTGTTTCCGATTTTCACGATTTCTGGCGAGCGGACTACACTCACTTGCGCCCATAAGCAAACCGGGGCAAGCAGAAACATCAGTATGATGAAATATTTCCTCATAAAACGAATTTCAAGAATTGGACCGCAAAAATACAAAATTATTGTCCTCAAAAGGATTATCATTGCCATTTTTCACTATTTTTGCAGTTTCTTATTTTATTAATTGTATTAAACAATATGCAGAGTATCAGAAATATAGCTATTATAGCTCACGTTGACCACGGCAAGACCACTTTGGTTGACCGTATATTGCATCAGTCGAAATTATTCAAGGAATCTGACGAAGAGCCAGGACAACTCATTCTTGACAACAACGATTTGGAACGCGAACGTGGCATCACCATTTTGTCGAAAAACGTTTCAGTTAGATATAAAGACGTAAAAATCAATATCATCGACACTCCCGGCCACGCCGATTTCGGTGGTGAAGTGGAACGCGTGCTCAACATGGCCGATGGTGTGCTGCTTCTCGTTGACGCTTTCGAAGGTCCTATGCCCCAAACGCGCTTCGTGCTGCAAAA
>CALBNP010000217.1 GCA_937896505.1 uncultured Bacteroidales bacterium
TAAAAGCCGTCCTTCGGGGCGGCTTTTTTTGTTTGTAGTGCAGTGACTCACGTGCACTGCTAAATCTCTGTCGCCCTTACAGGGCTTCGCAAAGTCCCGTAGGGACGGTGGAGATTTGGCAGGTGGTGAAGATAGCGAAACCCCTGCCAAAAAAAGAATTGAAAACAGTTTTCAAAATTCATAAATCAAAAAAAAACAGTGGTTTATGCTTTGTTTTGAAAAAATACATATTTTTGCGGGAATAATCAATCTAATGATATGAAAACGAAATTGATGTCTGTTGTGCTTGCATTGTTTGCATTTGGCTTTGTGGCGAACAACCTATCTGCGCAAGCTACGGAAACGAAGCCGTATTATCCTTTGATACCTGTTAAAGGTGAAAAGCAATGGGATGCTAAAATAGAGTATATCTGGGGTGAGACCGATTATTGGATTACGTCTCTTGGTGATGAAATCGAACTGGATGGCGTTCTGTACAGGAAATTGACTTATGTGATGGATGGCCAGTATTATAATACGGGTCTGCGAGGAGCCATTCGCGAAGAAGACAAAAAGGTCTATGTCAGATGGTGGCATCCGGGGCTTCAATATTTCATGGAAGAGAAGCTGTATTACGATTTCAATCTTGAAGTTGGCGACAGCTTTGATGTGGGTTACGATGAACCCTATTATATACAAGCGGTTGCCATCGAAGAAGTTGAAATGGAAGACGGCTCGTTGCGCAACAAGTATGTCTTCAACGATGGTTGGAATGAACCGGAAGTGTGGGTTGAGGGTATCGGCAGCTTGTATGGCGTTGACCTTCGCTACGACCCCGATTTGATGTCGAGCAGTTTCTCGTATTTGCAATGCTATTTTGAGGAAGAATCCCTCGTTTGGACCGATGGCACCTGCTGGGACGACGTTGATGAAGTAGCCGCAGAAGAGAAGACTTGCTTGTTCCCCAATCCAGCTAACGCAACTCTCACTATTACGGGCAAGGATCTGAAACAAATCGAAATCGTTAACATGTTGGGCCAGTGCGTGGTTATGCAGCAAGCCAATGGCACGCAGACCGAAATAGACATTTGTGACCTCCCAGCAGGCATTTATTTTGTGGGCATCACCGATGAGAACGGGAACCGTTGCGTTCAGAAAGTCGTGAAAGGGTAGAGACGCGATTCATCGCGTCTCAACAAACGTGTGTGTCAGATATTTTTCATCAACATCCGTCCATTGTAAGCAATTTTTTATGACCTTTGCAGTTTCTATTGAAAACAGCAAATAAATCAGCTATGGCAGAGAATTTAGTAATCATCCCTACCTACAAGGAAAAGGAGAACATCGAGAAGATTATCCGTTATGTGTTCAACCTCCCGATGGCTTTCGATATCCTGATTATCGACGACAACAGTCCCGACGGCACCGCCGACATCGTGAAAAACCTTATGAATGAGTTTTCTGACAAGCTTTTCATGATTCAGCGCCCGGGCAAGCTGGGTCTCGGAACGGCTTACATCACGGGTTTCAAATGGGCTTTGGAACGCGACTATCAGTATGTCTTTGAGATGGATGCCGATTTCTCGCACAATCCTGATGACTTGTCGCGTCTGCACGATGCTTGCGCCAATGGTGCTGACCTCGCGGTTGGCTCGCGCTACAAGACGGGCGTCAATGTGGTCAACTGGCCGATGGGCCGCGTACTGATGTCGTATTACGCTTCGGCATACGTGCGTTTCGTCACCCGAATGAAAGTGCGTGACACCACTGCCGGATTCGTCTGCTATACACGCAAGGTGTTGGAAACCATCGATTTCGACAGAGTGAAATTCTGGGGCTATGCCTTCCAGATTGAAATGAAATATACGGCCTGGAAACTCGGTTTCGCCATCGAGGAAGTACCGATTATCTTCACCGACCGCCGCGAGGGCACCTCGAAGATGAGCAAAGGCATTTTCCGCGAAGCCATTTTCGGTGTCATCAAC
>CALBNP010000218.1 GCA_937896505.1 uncultured Bacteroidales bacterium
ATGTTACGATATTTGCCCTTTTCGAGTTCGGCAGCTTCCACCTTATAAGTATTGGAGAAGAGTTCCCAAGTGTCGGCATAATGGAAACCAGCATCCAGAACGGTGCGGTTAGCCTTGATGACTTGATCCTTGCCCTTGAATTTGGTTTCGAAGTATGCGTAAACGGTATCCAGATTGCGGTTGAACAGATACATCACGATACCGAGAGCGAACATGTTCTTCGACTTCAGCATCGATTTCTGGTCCATACCGAAATCCTTCAGGGCTTCCTTGGTCAGTTCCGAGATAGGAGCCTTGACGACTTGATAGTCGGCGAGCGTGCCATCGACGGTTGGGTCGGCGGCATAGCCAGCCTTTTCGAGAGCCTTGTCGGTGATGGAGTCGGAATCGACGATGATGATGGTACCAGGACGGAGCCAACGCATGTTGGCCTTGATGGAAGCAGGATTCATTGCAACCAAAACGTCGCAGAGGTCGCCGGTAGTATGAACTGGTTTGTGTCCGAAATGCACTTGGAAGCCAGAAACGCCTGCAACCGAGCCTTGTGGAGGACGGATTTCAGCCGGGTAGTCCGGGAAGGTAGCAAAGTCGTTTCCAGCAAATGCTGTTGAATCCGAGAAGAGGTTTCCCGTGAGTTGCATACCATCGCCCGAGTCGCCCGAAAAACGGATGACCACGTGTTCCATGGCTACAACCTTACTTTTTGCTGTCATATTTTAATGATTTTAGAATTATTGCTTTTTAGGCTGCAAAGGTAAGTATTAATATGGTGCAAATGACAAAGAACGACTATTTTATTTTAAGGACACCATCCCGATAGTTTAGACTGATTCTAAATTAGAGAAACGTGACGCTATTTTGACAAGTTGTAGTATTTTTGCGGCACCTACGAAAGTAGAAGTAAAAGAGAAATCAACTAATAATTAATTTAAAAAATCAGACATTATGGCTTACAAAATCACAGACAGCTGTGTCGCTTGCGGCACTTGCATCGATGAATGCCCAGTGGGCGCTATTTCAGAAGGCGACATCTATGTAATTGATGCAGATTCATGCGTTGGTTGCGGTACTTGCGCTGGCGCTTGCCCAAACGAAGCAATCGTTGAAGACTAATCAGTTTTTCTTAATTGCATTAAAAGTGAAAGAGCCTGTCGAAAAAACAGGCTTTTTTTGTTTTTCAACACTTTTTCCAACTTTTTTAGAAGTTTGGCAAATTATTTGCTACTTTTGCGGTCGTTCTGAAAAAGGAACACAAGAGAAAAGACCATTTAACAACACATTAAACAACACAATTATTAACTTAAAACTTTAAAAAATGAAAAAATTAGCATTGGCACTCGTGTGCCTCGTCAGCGTTGCTTTCTTTGCAAGCTGCGGAAAAGAAGGTGGAGATCCAACAATTAACTTTACTACAGGCGAAGGTTACATCTCGTCAGACGACACCGTCGCTGCCGATACTCCTTTCTTGTTTGGCATCCAAGCCAAATCGAACCCAACCACTAAAGAACTCTTAACCGATTGCTACATCCAAATCTTCAATGGCGACCATAGATATTGGGACACTGTGGTTCAGAACATCAACAGAGACCAATTCAATTTCGATGGCATGGTCGCTCTTCCTGAAGGCGTTTACACAATTTCCGCATCAGTCCGCAACACCGCTGAAAAGTCTGCTGAATGCAGAATGACCATCACCAGCGTTTCCATTGACATCCCTTTGATCACCACACCTGTCAAGTGGGTCAGAAAAGGCGCTAACATTATCGAAGGTGCAGAACAAATCGAAGCTCTCGGTCTTAAATGGTCAGGCAGCCACAAGGAAATTTTCGCTACCCTTGAACCATTTGCTGGTTATTTGCTCTACAAAGTCAACGCCAATTGGGACGACATCAAGACTATCAAAGACGAAGCTGAACTGTTCCAAACTGTTGCAGAAACCTCACTTCCTATCTCAGAATTCCGCGAAATCACTACTGCTCACAGCGATGATTATGATGTAATTCTTGGCACCGTCACCGATGGCGAAATGCACCTCATCCACATCACTCACTGCGCTGTTGAAACTGGCGACTATGGCACTCAACTCACCATCACTGGCGAAGCCAAATAATCGAATCAATTATCAACAACAGGAAAAGGCATCCGTTTCGGGTGCCTTTTTTGGTTATTGAAAGGTTTTTACATTGCTTTTTTCAAACTTTTAAAAATCAAGCAAATAAAATTGCTATTTTTGCAGCCGCTCTGAGAAGAGGAACACAAAAGAAAGACATCAAAACAAACACATTAAACAACACAAGTTATTAACTTAAAATTTTCAAAAAAAAATGAAAAGACTTGCATTAGCACTTTTGTGCATTGTCAGCGTTGCATCTTTTGCAAGCTGCAACAAGAACAAGGATGACAATCCAAAGAACCCTTCAATCTCAGTTTACGCACCAACCACAGACTTCGTTCAAGACGGTGCAACAGTAGATTATTTAGCAGACAGCATCAAGTATGGCTTCAAAATGGCTTCAAATGCTGACAGCCAAAAGGAACTCGCTTCATTAAGAGTTGTTATTACTATTAATTCAGTTGAGAACGAATTGGCAAACATCCAGCTCAGCGGCACAACGTACACCTACACTGGCAGCTTCTCTTTTGGCATTAAAGAAATCATCCGCAATGCTGTCATTACTGCTACCGTTACAGATGCTGATAACAACACTGCTACAACATCTATTGCTCTCCACGTTGACATCACCGATTCAGAACTTGAAGTGACAAATTTCGAATGGTACAGATGGGGCGATCACGAACAGCATGGCCTTGAAGAATTTGGCCTTTACTGGGACAAAAACAGGAACGCCGTCATTGTTCCAACTGACGGCACAGGACTTTTCACTGGTTTCACAAAAGAAGAATGGGATGCTGTAACTACTAAAAGCCAAAAAATTGCTTTCATGCTCAATGCAATTGATAGCCCACAACACACGGCCAGCGAATACACAGGTATTTCAACAAACGGCAGTGGTCCTGTCCGAGACGTCATTCTCACCATTACCGCTGATGGTTGCGGCCACCTGATTTACATCGACAAAATCCAATTCGGTGAATATGGCACATACGGTTACCCAATGACTGTCACTGGCCAAGCTAAATACTAAACGATTATCAACAACAGGAAAAGGCATCCGTTTCGGGTGCCTTTTTTCGTTTCCACCAAATGCCAAAACAATATTTTCCAGCGTTTTTTGCTCAGAATAGTTTTTTTCCATATTTTCGCTGATTGAAATGTGTTCAATACTATAAAAACATGATTTTCAAAGAAGAAGAAAGAATACATATTCCACCAAAGTGGATAGTTATTTGGGCAATTGCTTTTGCAACAATCTTCATATTAGCAATTACTACTGGAAACCACCGAAAAATTGATGGTTTTTTCATCAAATATGAAGTAGGTCTTGACACTGTGTGTTTGAGAAATTACTCAATCGGAAATCATTGCACTATATGGGATACTATTTGGCTTTCAGGTCCTGTTGAACTTGTAGAAAACAAACAGAATTTCGATCAATGGAATCATACATGCAAGCCTAATGAGCATCAAATCTATCACATTGATTGTCCATATTATATGTTCAAGAAAGCCAACAACGATACGATTGTTGTCATCAAAGATGGTTATGTATTGAAATTCATACTTCCTAATCCTGAAGACCAGAAACGGGATTTTCCGCCTAAGAGCTTTTCCGAATTCAAGGAGAACGCAGAGAAAGCCTTAAAGGATCTGTATGAATGACAATTTTGGGGCGGTTTTTGCCGCCCCAAAAGTTTTTCCATTCAACGAGAAAACCGACCTAATGTAGGTTCAAAACAATACATTTGGTCGGTTTTCTAATATTTTCAGACGGATTATTCCGCCAAGGCGTGACTAATCTTTCTATTGATTTCGAATAGACGTTTCTCATTCAGCTTAATGACTTTGCGGTCGTAGGTCATCAGGCCGTTGAGTTCCGTTTCGCAGTCGGTGGTTTGGGTATAGACCGCAGCCGAGAAGCCTTGGGGAATCATCTTGTATAAAGTGTTGGCATATTCGACGTATGTATCGGTGACTTTTTCTTCGGTATCGAATTCCACATAGCCCCAGCCTTGGTCTTTCACCCAAGTGTGGCCATCAACCTTGCGGCCAATGCCACCATATTCACCCAAAACCGTAGCGCGGGTCGGATCGTAAAGCACCATTTTAGGGTCGGGATAATGGTGTAAATCAAGAATATCGCCGGTGAGATAGAAGTTGCCGCCCGAAGCCGGATTCACCAAACGTGTCGGGTCGAGTTTCTTGGTCATCTCAACGATTTCCACAGTCTTGAATTGTCCCCACGATTCGTTGAACGGCACCCAAACACCAATGCAAGGCTGCGATTTCAAAGCGGTAATGATTTCCGTCCATTCCTTTTTGTAATTCTCTTCCGATTCCACAGAACGCACACTTTCGGAGCCTTTGAAATATTCTGTGGTGTTCCAGCCCGGACCACGGTCGCCGCTCGGCATATCCTGCCAGACGATGATACCGAGACGGTCGCAATGATAATACCAGCGTGCCGGTTCCACCTTGACATGCTTACGAATCATATTGAAGCCGAAGTCCTTGGTTTTCTGCACATCAAAGGCCAAGGCCTCATCGGTAGGCGCTGTGTAAAGTCCATCGGGCCACCAACCTTGGTCGAGCGGACCGAAATGGAAAATAGGTTTGCCGTTCAAGGTCAGACGGACAATGCCGCTATCGTCGCGTTGCGTGCCGAAGCTGCGCATGGCGAAATAACTGTCAACGACATCAATCGTTTTTCCTTTACGCAAGACTTTGACTTTCAAGTCATAAAGGAAAGGATGGTCGGGTGTCCACAGCAAGAAGTTTTCAGGCATATTCACCTCAACAGGCTGTCCGTTAATCGACTTGCTTTCTGCCACCTTCTCGCCTCCGTAACTCACTTCAACCCAATATAAATCATCGGCAGACGGATTCGAGAAATCGACCTCGACCTTCACTGTTGCCTTATCCAAATCGGGCGTTGTGTTAATCGTTTTGATGTAAGCCTCTGGAACAGGCTCAAGCCACACCGTTTGCCAGATACCCGTCACCGAGGTATAGAAAATTCCCGATGGATTGGTAACCTGCTTTCCGCGAGGGATATAACTCTTGTCGGTCGGGTCCCAAACGCGGACCACCAACTTATTGTTTTTCCCCGACAGCACCTGCGTAATGTCGAATGTGAAAGGCGCATAACCACCCGTGTGCGAACCGACTTTAATGTCGTTCACCCATACATCCGTCATCCAATCGACAGCACCAAAATGTAGCAAGAGACGGTTGTTTTTCCATTCGTTCGGAATGGAAAAAGTTCTTTCATACCACAAGGCACTATCTTGACCTACGGTCTTTTGCACACCCGACAAAGACGATTCGATGCAAAACGGCACCAAGATATCACCATCGTAAACTGATGGTGTTTTTTCCCCTTTCGGCGTGATGGCGTATTGCCAAAGGCCATTCAAGTTTTGCCAGTCGGGGCGCACCATCAGCGGACGTGGGTATTCAGGCAAGACATTGCTGGGCGAAACTTGTGAAGCCCAATCCGTCTTGATACGGTCGCCAGCCGGAGCATATCGTTCAATAACCGCCGTTGAAAACAGCATCGCTAATAAAATCAAAGCGTTGTATTTCATAAGTTTAGAATATCATTCAACATCCGACATCTTTTGGACGAAATCGTGGGCCGCATTGATCATCGAATTCACTGCACGAGGCACCAGATCGACGACTTCAGGCGTACTATCGAGAATCTGCTCGAAGCAAATCCACACGTTCATTTCCTCTTCGTTTCCATTTTCGCCATCGAAGGAATAAATGAGAGCCTTCACCACCTTGTAGTCCAAGTTGATTTGGTTACAAGCTATGATGGCTTCGGCAAAATTATCATCGGTGACATCGAAAATTCCAGGAAGCGTAAGGCGGAAAAAAGAAGGGTCATTGGGGTCATCCCAAAGCAGGAAACTCCAATTTTCGAGAAAGAAACGCAAGCCAAATTCAGTTTTATCAGGCTCTATCTTATTCTCTTTCAAGAATTTTACGACTAATTCTTTTGCTGTCATAACACTCACTTGCAGAAACCGATTTTCGTTTTTGTTGAATATGTTGGATTCTTGTAGCGCAACACATCAACGAGCATTTTTTGAGAGATGAGCAAGTCGTTGTAGGCAGCCGAGGTAGCCGCTTCGTTGACCGCTTCGGTAATGTCGCCAGCATTGAAATCGTCTGACATCTTGGCCAGTTCGTCGAAATCGAGTTCTTCACAAGGGCGATTCTTCAAGTGAGCCTTAAAGATGTCCTTGCGGGCTTCGAAATCAGGCGGCGAGACGAAGAATGCCGCATCGAAGCAGCCGGCTCGCACGATGGCTTGGTCAACCAATTCGGGTTGGCTGGTAGTTGCCACAACAAGGATGCCTTTTTTTGCGCAGCCATTCAGCAAGCCGAACAAAGCTGAGATCTGAGGCGTGATGTTGGCTGCTTCCTCGCATCGGCTTGGAACAAGATATTCGAGTTCGTCGATGCAAACGGCAAACGGAGCCTTGATGGAAGCTGCGTCGAAAACACGTTGGAGATTATCAAGAACACCATTTTGGTAGATATTGCCAAAATCAGAAGCTTTGATGACAGAATAATTGAAGCCCGACTCTTCGGCAACACTCTCAAGGACAAGGCTTTTGCCGCATCCAGGAGGACCATACAGCAAGATTCCATTTAGACTTGGAAGCTGATACTTCTCGGCTTTTTCAGGATTCTGCAAAGCGAAAAGCACTTCCTTACGGAGTTGTTCCTTCAGTTCGCTGCGACCAGCCACATTGTCGAAGCCATTTCCCGAACCTTTCTTGATGACGATGGAGATATCAGCACTTGGAGTGTTATCCTCTACATTATTTGATTCACTGTTCATCTTTTCGGATTCTTCAATCTGCTTTGCCAATTCAGGCATTACCTGTTCGGCCAAAGCCTTTGCGAAATCCGTCACCGATTCGAAACGGTCGTCGGGTTTCTTAGCCAAAGCTTTTTGAAGGATCGTCTTCAGATAATCAGGAACCTTAATGTCATAGGTTTCGAGAACAAGTTCTTCTTTTCGAGCCTCGTTGACAGCTTGTTTCACCAAATCTTTCACGCCTTCGCAAGCACTGATGTCGGTTTGCCAAGGGGCATTGCCGAAGATGAGGAAATAAAGGAGCGCACCGACCGAAAAGATATCGCTCTTTTGGGTAAAGATACCGCGGAAGGTTTCGGGAGCGCGGAAGAAAGGATTCAGGTCCTCGACATAGAAAGTTGGGCGTCCCATCACCATATAGGAGATGTGCCCCAAGTCGATGACCGTAGGCTGCAACATGCCGTCTTCCAGCTCTTGCAGCATGATATTTGACGGATGCAAATCATTATGTATCAATGCACGAGAGTGGATAAAAGCCAAAGCATCGAGGATACACAAGGTGATTTGTGCAGCATCTTCGGGGTCAAACACGCCGTTCTTCTTCACAGCATCCGACAGCAATTCTCCACGGTAATACTCGGTCACCAGATAATGGAAATTGACGTTGTTTTTGCGCACTTCGCCATTATCGACATAGCGAATCACATCGGTACAATCGTCGGAAACAAGCTCCTTACAGAGTTGGATTTCATAGACTTCCTTCCCTTCAAAAAGCTGTGCTTTAGGAATAGCATTGATGTCATACACCTTGACGAAATACAATTTGTCGTCCGTCCCGAAGGCCAAATACGACTCCGCCACAGTTCCTTTCTTAATAAAGGAATCGACGGTGTAACGGCCAATCTTATCGCCTTTCTTGAATGTTTGCATGGTTATTTGATTTAAGCGTCAACGTTAGCATAAGTAGCGTTCTGTTCGATGAATTCGCGACGTGGAGCCACTTCATCGCCCATCAGCATGGAGAAGATATGGTCGGCTTCCATGGCGTTTTCGATAGTCACTTGGCGCAGAGTGCGGTGAGCCGGGTCCATCGTGGTTTCCCAAAGCTGTTCGGGATTCATTTCACCAAGACCTTTGTAGCGTTGCACATCGTAGCCACTCACGGTGCCATTCTTGGTCAGTTCAGCCATGCCCTGGATGCGTTGTTCGTCAGTCCAACAATAGCGGATCGGCTTGGTGCCACGCTTGATGAGATACAACGGAGGCGTTGCGCAATAGACATAGCCATTTTCGATGAGTTCGCGCATGTAGCGGAAGAAGAAGGTCAGAATCAAGGTGGTAATGTGGCTACCATCGACATCGGCATCGGTCATGATGATGACTTTATGATAACGCAACTTATCGAGGTTCAACGCCTTGCTATCTTCTTCCGTACCAATGGTAACACCCAATGCGGTATAGATATTCTTGATTTCTTCGCTGTCGAACACACGGTGTTGCATTGCCTTTTCCACGTTCAGGATCTTACCACGCAGAGGCAGGATAGCTTGGAAGTTACGGTCGCGGCCTTGCTTTGCCGAACCGCCTGCGGAGTCACCCTCAACAAGATAAAGCTCAGTCTTAGAGGGGTCACGTTCCGAGCAGTCGGCAAGTTTGCCAGGCAAGCTGAAACCAGAGAGAGCGCCCTTGCGTTGCACCATTTCGCGTGCCTTGCGAGCGGCTTGACGGGCTTGGGCAGCCAAAACAACCTTGTCGAAAATCATCTTGGCTTCCTTTGGATGTTCTTCCAGATAGTTGGTCAGGTGTTCGCCCACAATAGAATTGACGATGCCCATCACTTCGTCGTTGCCAAGTTTGGTCTTGGTCTGGCCTTCGAACTGAGGTTCCGGAACCTTCACCGAAATGACGGCAGTGAGGCCTTCACGGAAGTCGTCGGGAGAGATTTTCACCTTCGACTTTTCGAGCAATCCCGATTTCTCGACGTAGGCATTGAACGAGCGAGTCAAACCCGAGCGGAAGCCCTGCAAGTGGGTACCACCTTCAATCGTATTGATATTGTTGACGTAAGAATGGAGATTTTCGGAATATTCTTCATTGTATTCCAAAGCGATTTCGACTGGCACGTTGTTCTTCTCGCCTGTGATGGAAATCGGTTCAGGAATCAGCTTCACGCGGTTAGCATCGAGATATTCGATATAGTCGATGAGGCCATTTTCAGAGTAGAACGTCTCGCTGCGGAAGTCGCCATTCTCATCCTTGGTGCGTTCATCAGTGAGCGTGATGGTGATGCCGTGGTTAAGATAGGCCAGCTCACGCATACGGTTTGCCAATGTACTGTAGTCATATTCAGTGGTTTGGAAAATCGAGCCATCAGGATGGAAGGTGATGCGGGTTCCCGTCTTGGAGCTTTCGCCCACAACGGCCACTGGAGCCAAAGGCTTGCCGCATTCATATTCTTGACGGAAAATCTTGCCTTCACGATAGACCTCAGCGGTGAGATGTGTGGAAAGGGCATTCACGCAGCTGACGCCCACACCGTGCAGACCGCCAGAGACCTTATAGGAACCCTTATCGAACTTACCGCCAGCATGGAGCACCGTGAGAACGACTTCCAAAGCCGAGCGTTTTTCCTTCTCGTGCATACCCGTCGGGATACCACGACCATTATCAAGCACGCTGATGGCGTTACCTTCAAGGATGCGCACGTCAATTGTGTCGCAATAGCCAGCCATAGCCTCGTCGATGGAGTTGTCAACCACTTCGTAAACCAAATGGTGCAAGCCGCGGAAGTGCACGTCGCCGATATACATAGCCGGACGTTTGCGCACTGCTTCAAGACCTTCAAGCACCTGAATCTTATTGGCACCGTATTCTTCACTTGCCAATTCTCTTTTTTCTTCTTCTGTCATTGTAATTCGTTGATTTTGTTGTTTTCATTAAAGCAACAAAGATACGCTTTTTTCAGCGAAATAGCGATAAAAATCGGAAGAAATTTGATTTTAGGCAAAAACGCATACACAGCCTTAAAAACGGCCAAATTTTCGATTCAAGTCATTTTCTCGCGCACGCAGGAAACAAAAAGCGAAATCGCTCAGAAGGTCATTTTCAGGCCCGCAAACAGCTGGATGCCCGTAACTGGGTAATTGTAAAACAGTTGGTATTTGCAGTTGGCGAGATTATCAATCTTGGCAAACACCGTCATCTGGTCGTTGATTTTGTAGTCGGCACCGATAGCTATGTCGATGACATCGTTAAGTTTCACCACTGAATTAAAGTCATACAAGTTGAGTACAAAGACATCGCTCTCTTCCATGCCATAGCGGCCATTCTGATAAAGCACCGAGGCATTGAAAGCCAGTTTCTCGTTGAAGCCATACTTCACCTTCAGTTTTCCTTCGAAAGCCGGACGATAAAACGGATGGGCCAAATTCGAAGGCGTGCAATGGTTGTAGGCCAGATTCAAATCGGCAGTCAAGTTGTCCAAAATGAGCCAACGCATATCGCCTAATACGCTCACCGTGTTGGTTTCATCAAAAATAGGAACGAACCTGTTATTCAGCATAACGACGCGACCTTCCGAATAGACGTTTTCCGTCAGTGTTCCATAAAACATATCCTCATCGGCATGACGGTAACGCACACCCAAATGCAGGTCAACGGTTTGGAGAATATTAGAACGCACACCGCCTTCAAAATCCAGGTTCACACATTGGTTATACAGCGGCACCCAGCGAGCCACAAAAGGATTCTCGTCCGCTATTTCAGAATAAGTCAACAACTTTTGGCCACCGTCTAAATTAGCGTAAAACTCAAGTTTCTTGTTGAGCACAAACAGGCTTCCTTTCAAATCGGGGCAGATAAGGAACTGCTTGTCGTCGTAATCAGAGAAGGTCGCAAACATCTTAAAGCCAGCACGCAAGCGATAGAAATCGCCCTTCATCTCAAAATAGGGATTGAGCTTGGTAAACAGCCGATTAAACGCCATCAAGTAATCATAATGGGCAGTCACATCGATTCCCACCTTTTGCGGGTTTTGCTTGCCGCCCCACCAGTTGTCGGAATAGCTAATTCCATAGTTCAAGGCAGCTGAATGTTCGCTTTGGCCATACACCTTGTCGAAGAAATAATGATAGTCGAATTCGGCACGATGCGCGAACTCGCCAAGGCGGGTCGAGGTGGTCTGCATATCAAGTTTGGCGCCAATCGTATTGTAGGCTTGGCGCGGACAGAAGGTCTCGATTTCAGCATCAGAAAGTGGCGTTTCAGCTTGATTCACACCATAATAATGACATACGTCATTCTTATAATACACTTTGCCGCCTAATTGCAGGTTGTCGAATTTCTTGGTCGTAACGCTCACATCGAAAGCGTTGTTCATGAAGCCCGAAGGGGCATAGTCCTTGATATTCAGCCACGAAGAGAAATGCTTCACTCCTACCCCAATGCCTGTGTTTTTGGTCAGCATCGAGTTGTGCTTGTAGAGGAACAACGGTGAGATGCGCGTTCCGATACCCGCCATAAGGAAATTCTCGGCAGGTGCCACATCAGTTGTATTTTTCAGCGACAATGCCAGTGGGTTGATTTTGTCGAGGTCGATGTCGAACTTGCGGGTTGTTTCCATAGGTTGCACCTCGGTATCAGGGAACGAGATGGTTGATGTTGGCGCATTGGGTCTCAGCAAGAGCTTGTTCACCTTATTCACCTTCGGGCGATAGGTTCCTTCGATTGTGACTTGCTCATCGTGTTGGGCGAAAACGCTTGTCGCGAGTGCCATCAAGGCGATTATCAGGGTTTTCTGTATGTTGTTCATTGTTGAATCGTTTTTTTGTTGATTTGTTGAATCGTTTGAGGAGACGCGATAAATCGGCGTCTCTACGAACTTTCATCTTTTACTTTCCATTCTCCACTTTTCCACTTTCCGTTTTTCCACTTTCCGTTTTTCCGCTTTCTCACTCTTCATTTTCAATTCGTTCCACTTCTGCGAGTTTCTTGCGGGTTTCCGACTTCAGGTCTTCGCCTTTATAGTTATCAATAACGCTGCGCAATGTTTCCTTGGCCTGGAAAAAGTTCTCCTTGGCGACATACACATCGGCGAGCGCGATGAACGCCTTGGCAACCCAATAGTCGTAGGCGCTGAAATTGTCGGACATGGCGAATACCTTGTTTTCGGCCTCGTCATATTTGTTCAGATAAATCGAAGCCACAATCGAATAATAGGCACTTTCGGCGCCATACACCGACTTGTCGGCACGCGAACTCTTGTCGAGACGTTCGATGGCTGCAACGTAGTTTCCTTTCTCGAAGTACGACCTGCCCACGATATGGTTGATTTGGTTCACCTGTTCGGAGGTCAAGTCTTTCGACTGAATCAAATCCAGCCCCATCTCGATGGATTTATCGTAGTTTTTCATAAAGAAATAACTCTTCATTGAGCCTTCGAGGGCTTCCAAACGGGTCAGCGGGGCTTCCGTAATGCTGGCCAAACGGCCATAATATTCACCTGCTTTGGAGTAATTACCTTTTTCATATTCAATTCGGGCTATCTTAAGCAGAGCATCGTCAGTATAATCGTTGTTGGGTTGAGCCAAAATATAATTAAGGTGTGTCAATACATCTTCTTGCGTACCGACCTTCTCGGCACATTCGAGTGCATATTGGTGCGCCTTAAGCAGATAGGCGCCATTCTTGAAGTTGTCGAAATAGTAATCCAAAGCGGTAGTCGCTTGCTGGTAGCGGCCATCAAGATAGAAATTCTCAGCCGTCGCAAAAGCCAGCGAGTCTTGCTGCGACACCTTAACCTGACCGCCATGTGCGTTGGCGAAATTGAAATACTCTTCCAACTTGTTGCGTTCCATGCAGATGCTGCGGATGATGCCCAAGGCCTCACGCGACTCGTCGGTGCCAGGATAGTTTTCCACCAAAGTCTGCAGGTTCGACAAGGCCAAATCGTATTGGTTGTTGTTGTAGTAAATCATGCCTGTCTTCATCATCGCTTGACGCGTATAACTCGAGCGCGGGCGTTCCTTGATGAGCCGGTCGAAGGCCGACAAAGCCGAGCGTTTGTCACCATGAACGAGGTAGGTATTGCCTATTTCGAACAAGGCTTGGTCGTAATATTTAGTGCTCGGATAGGTCTCCACCATCCTATTCAGCATCTCAATCTTCTGGTTCACATTGCCTTGCGCGCCATAGCAGAGGCCTTGCTGATACAAGGCATAGTCGGCGTTCAACTTTCCGATGCGCGTAGCCAAATCGTAGTAGTTGATGGCTTGCGCATAACTGCGTTCCATGAAGAAGCAGTCACCGAGGCGGATGTAAGTATCGGTTTTGAGGTCCTTGTCCTCGACGCTTTGCAAGAAAGCCCTGAAGTAGTTGATGGCTTGGTCGTAATCGGGTTTCTGGTAATAGATGTAGCCCAAATCGTAGTTAGCCAAAGCATATTCTGGTAAGCTCGAAGCTTCGCTCATGTTCTGGAACTGCCGCAAATATCTGAGCGCCGCAGGGGAATCGCCCAGTTGGTAAGCCGACTCGCCCATCCAGAAGCAAGCCTCCGCCTTGTTGGCATTGCCCTTGCCATTCAAGATTTTCGAGAAATAGGTCTGTGCCTTGTCATAGCTGCCATTCTGGAAAGTCTCCACACCTGTCGCATAAAGCAGTTCGTCATACACTGTCTGCAACTCAGTGCTTTTCTTGCGCATCGACTCCAAACGTTCCAAGGCTTTGTCGTTTTCCTTTGCATTGAGCAGCAGATAGATAGCCATCTCTTCAGCCTCGGTCTTACGTTCCGACTGAGGATGGTTGGCCACGAAGTCGTCAAGCAAGCCCACGGCCTCGTTGAAGGGGTCGGTGCCCGGAATGAGGCTCAGCCGTGCATAGTCGAACAAGGCATCTTCGCTCAGCTGTTCATCGAAGCCGGCGGCGTATGCGGCATAGAAAGCCGTACGGGCATACTTTGGTTCATCGGTCTTGGCATAACATTGTGCCAGGTAATAGGATCCATATTGACCTACTGCATCTTGTCCGCCAGCCACTTTCTGCAAATCACTGATGGCTCCCTTGTAGTCGTCGGTCATCAGCTTACTCACGCCCATGTGATAATAGGCTTCACGCGAGATGCTTTTTCCCGAAAGGTTGCGCAAATATTGCTGGTAATACTCCAAAGCCTTCTCGTAATCCTTCTGGTTGAAATAGGCATCGCCCACAATGAGCATCATCTCGCCTCTACGTTTCTTATCGACCTTCTGCATCATCTGCGCATTGTCGCCGATGACCGAATTGTAGTCGCCATTGAGATAGTTAATCTGCATGATGTAAGCCGGGACAATCTTCCCATATTCAGGATGGTTGACCAGTTTCTGGAAGTTCGTCAAAGCCTCGTCGTTTTTCCCATTATCATACTGTATATGAGCATAATAATATCTTGCATCATCTTGATACTTGCCTTCGTTCAGCATCAGGCCTTGGAAAAGTGGCGTTGCCTTTTCGAGGTTTCCCAACTGGAAATGCGAATAGGCCGTATTGAACTGCAGTTGCTGGGCTTCTGACGATGTCAGGATCGACACGTCAGTATTTGAATAAATGTCGAGGGTTTCCTTGTATTTCCTGTTGGCGAACAAGGTGTTGGCATACAAGAAATTGGCATGTCCCGCCCAAAGGCTGCTAGGATTGTCGTTCACGAAACGGATGATTTTGGCCGCTGCATCGGCATTGCCGAGATACAAAGCGCTGACCGCTTCATAATACAGTGCATCGACATAGCGTTGCGACTTTTCGTCGGTCGTCGAAGCCATATATTGCGAAAATGCCGACTGAGCCGCGCCATATTCATGGTTCTGGAACAGCACGACGCCTTCGTCGAAAAGGGCATCAGGATTGAGCTTTTCGATATGTTTTTGAGCTGATACAGTGATAGATAACATACAAACCATCAGAGTCAGCACGATAGGGAGACGCAGGAATTTCATAGTTCAGAATTTTGGGACGAAAATACGTTTTCTTTTTGAAATAACGGCTAAAGTTGGTCAATTATTGTGCCACGAAAAAAGCCCCGCTTTCGCGAGGCTTTTATGGTTACGATTCGGCGTGTAAGCGGGATTCTGTTCCCCTTTCGGGGCGACTGTCATTTCTCTAGGCCTGCAGTCACCCGCAGGCTCCAGCGCCCTACCCTGAGACTCGGGCGAGCGACCCTTTCGACTTCCGAAGAAGCCATCGTCTCTATACATGGACTTGCAGCCCGTATGGTTTACCTCACCGGAATGTCGCCACCCGATGCGTGAGCCCTTACCTCGCGTTTTCACCCTTACCCTTCGACAAGCTCAGGGCGGTATGTTTCTGTGGCACTAGCAGTTATCCTTTCGGACACCTTCCTGTTAAGAAGTACGGTGCTCTATGCTGTCCCGACTTTCCTCGCGCCGGCTTTCCCGACCCGCGACAGTCTGCCTGAATCGCGCTGCAAAAGTAGGGAATTTTCAGGAATGAGCCATTAAACCTATCTGCTTTTTTCAAAAACACGGCCTTTCTACAGTCCTGCCTTGCATACGCGGGTTTTCCCTGCAAAGTCATCAAAAATCTCTGCTTCAGCAAAGCCTTCGGCATGGCACAAGTCGAGCATCTCCTTCCCCATCGCCTCGTTAATTTCGAACCACACTGCACCATTGGGGCTCAACTGTTTCTTCGACAGGCAGAGAATCTGCCGATAGAAAAGCAGCGGGTCGGCATCGGGGACAAAAAGCGCAGTTTCGGGTTCCCAATCCAACACATTGTTTTCCATTGACTTGCGTTCCTTTTCGCAGACGTAGGGTGGATTGCTCACCACCAAATCGACAGGCTGTGAAAATATTTCGGAATGAGGATTCAACACATCATCGTGTATGAAATTCACCTTCACCTTATTCAACAAAGCATTGCTTTCGGCAACCTGAAGCGCCTTTTCCGAGACATCGAAAGCAAAGACTTCGGCATCGGGAAAACGCTTGGCCAGACTTACGGCGATGCAGCCCGAGCCTGTGCCGATGTCCCAAATTCTCATGGGTTGATGTTTTGCGCCGTCTCCTATAGATTCCATGCCTTCGCGCAATCCTACGTTGGAATGACATAGGAGACTGGTTGCACAAATCATCTGCACCATTTCCTCCGTTTCGGGACGCGGAATCAGCACCGATTCGTTGACCTTGAATTTCAAATCGCAGAACTCGGCCACGCCCGTCACATATTGTATCGGCTTGTCGTTCAGCAAGTCGGCGACAGCTTTCTCCATCTGATGATACTGAAATTCATCGATGGTCAAATTCGGATTCATCAGGATTTTCATTCTGTCGAGACCAAACAAGTCCTCAAACAGGATGCGCAGCAGCTGTTCCGCCTCCCTCTCGCTGAACTTCCGGACGAGTTGCGACCGAAAATATCGCTTGACAGATGTAAGTTTAAAGCCAATCATGCGGCAAAAATAGGAAAATCCCGAGAAACTGTTTTTGAGAGCCTATCCTGATTGGGGGAAAATCACCGTTTCACTACGGCTTTGATTGGATTGAGCAGTCTGTCGAAAACGGTCAGGTTTTCCGTGATGATTTCGGTTGTGCCAGACATGCCTTTAATTAACGTGAGTTCGATATAAAATAATTGCTTGAAAAAGAATAACATAGCGATATTTTTTGTATATTTGTAGTGTAAAAATAAGACAATACAAAAAAGGCACGCTATGTTATTATCAGAGGACAAAATTACGGAAATTTATTGCTTGGCAGACGATTTCTGCAAGTTTTACAGCGAAACGGTGAAAAACAACGCTTTGGAGGAACCCGGCGGGAAGCGCCACCGCAACAAGCCCAACCGCCTTTCGGATGCCGAGGTCATCACCATTCTCGTCGCCTTCCACATGGGCGGACACCGTTGCCTCAAGCATTTCTACCTTGAATTCGTCTGCCGGCATTGGACGCACCTGTTCCCTAAGACCGTGTCGTACAGCAGGTTCGTGGAGCTGGAGCGTGAAGTCGCGCTGCTGCTGGTCGGAGACAAGGGCTACATATCGAAAGAGCTGTTCCGGGAACTGTTCGTCGATGACATCCAGCTGATAACCAAGGTGAAGAGTAACATGAAGAACTGCCTGATGAGCGTCTCCGACAAGATACTGCTTCGCAAAAGGGCGGTCATTGAGTCTGTCAACGACGAACTGAAGAACATCGCGCAGCTGGAACATTCAAGGCATCGCTCGTTCAACAACTTCATCGTCAACGCCGTGGCCGCCATCGCCGCATACTGCTTCTTCCCTAAGAAGCCTTCTATCTCTCTTGAGTATTATTCCGACAACCAATTGACTATCTTTTGATTGCTTATGTCGAACTCACGTTAAACTATCATCAATCGGTCCATAATACCTCTGCCAATATAGGTATTCGTCATTAGCTATTACTCTAATGGCTTCACTTTTTTTTGGCTTCAATACTGTATTCTCCATATTTGCGAATAATCCAGCTAGAGTATTCGTCAAGCAGTTTTGTATAGGCATCCTGCTTTCCATTCTTCGCATGAACTGAAATGACAAATCTCCAGTCGGCCATGCTTAGTATTTCCTTCGCGTCACTAGTAGGGTTCACCATATAGTTTACTAATTCTGCACAACGCTCACAAACCATATATGCCGCGAAATGCTCACCGATATATGTGGCATAAATAACGTAAAGACATTTCAGCAGAGAAACCAATTCCTTGTTTCCACAAATGTTTTTGTCACTGATGAAATCATCAATCATTTCCCTCAGAATAGCCTCGGCTGAATCTAAATCATCATGTTTTGCTGACTCCAAGATGGCTTGTGCCGCAGCAGAATTTGTTTTACTCTTACAGAACGGTAAAACCGACTCTATTACACTGCTTTTCATGTTTTCATGATAATCTTCGCTGGACTCTGCCTTTAAAACCGCATTATATAAATCCTTTTCATCCTCAACAGTATTAGTTATTACATCCACAATTTCACCGTCTTGAAAATAATAAATGGATGTGTCGACCTCTGACGCACTCTCAACACTTATCAGTGTTAGTGTACGATTGATTGTGTCAAAATCGTAATGTGTCCTGCATAAGCCATTGGCCAATTCATCAAATGCTTTGTTTTTTATTTCCTCATATCCATTTTGTGTAAGTTTATAAAAAGTAAAGTCTTCGCAATCCAACCAATGACGCTCAACACCTCCCCGAAAAGGTCGTGGATAGCCGCAAACAGCCAACTCCTTTTCTCCATCAAAATCATAGTCGTCAAATGCCACAATCGTCCTCCAATCCAAGTGCGGCCCTTTTGTTTCGTCATAATAACAATTCCAAGCTACGTCATTTTTAAAGTCTTTGCCGAACAATTTCAGAAACTCACCAATGAAAATAGGTTGTCTAACAATCCATGTATTTGAATCATCACAAAGAAGAATACGCGCATCTGCAATATTTCCATCTATTACATGTCGGTCTAACAAAACAACAATCTTAGTGCCATCAACCAGCTTCTCGTAATAAACACAAGGATTCTCGACTTTTTTCCTGCCGCATGAAGCATAAACCATGATACCAAGTACCAAGGCTGTCAAAATTCTAATGGTCTTTTTCATGCCAACATTCCTTTTTCGTTTATTTCTGCCCATTCCAACCATCATAGCTTTCGATGGTATTATGTGTGCTTCCAACATGATTGCCTTTTTTGTCATAGAACTCATTAAAGTCACCAATATCCGAAGGCTCCCAACGTGGTCTATACTGTTTGTTATTTAGGATAATCATTTCACTCACGTCAAGTGTTTTTCCTGTCTTTGTATCCATGTCGTCAAAGTTGTAATATTTGCCTTTGTTGACGCAAATCCCTTCCGGTGTCATTTCAATGTCACAAAACACATAGCCCAGCCAACCGTTTTCATCCTCCAACAGACTTGTGTCAATAACTAATACATCTTCTCTCACATTCTGGAATAAGATGTTCCCATTGGGTTTAACATCAAATAAGACTTGATAATAGCAACCTGTCAGAAACTCCTCTTCTTTGGTTTTAAGATTATACCGCATAAAGCTCATGGTTGTCGCTCCATATTCCCTGAAATAATATACCCAATCGCGTTTCATGTCTATCTTTGGCAGATACAAGCCGAACCCTTCTGGGCTTGTCGTCATCAATAAAGATATGGCGTTCTCACCGGCATCATAAAGGAAAATGGAGTTGCGCTCATCCATGCTTAATACGCCATAGCATGTCAAATGCTGGTCTCCAAGTATTTTGTCTTCCTCAGTTCTGCCAACAAACACGGCATATTTTCTGTCGTGAGACCAATTCGTGAAGCAAGTGTCATAAATCGTATCAGTCCATACCATCGGCAGTTCCATTTGGCTTGGCCTAACTATGGTATTCAGTAAGCTATCAATGCTTGGTTTCTGTTGTGTGACAGAATCCACAGTCTGCTTATTTGAGTCAGAGTTCGGTTGTTTTTGAATGCAACCAGTTAATGCTAATGCGACTAATATAATAGCGACAAATCGTTTTTTCATGATGAACAAATCTTCTTGTTTGTCTTTCGACTATGCAAAGTTAATGCTGAATACCCGCGCCCCGCAAGAGGTGTTGATAACTTTTTTATTTAAATGAACTTTGGCAATCTATATTCCGTTGCCATGGCAAAGTCAGTGATGACTTTGCGGAAATGGCTAGGCAGATGATGCACGGCTTTTTTGATGATTTCTTTCGGGATACTACCATAAAACGCTTCAGCGATACCTCCGGCAATACAGGCTTGCGTGTCGCTGTCACCACCCAGCGAAACAGCCAGACGGATGACGGACTCATAGTCTTCGCCATCCATGAAAGCCATGATGGCCTCGGGAACGCTTCCCTCACAGGAACAATCGAAATCATAGTGCGGACGTATTTCTTCGATTGTGTGATTAAGGTCGTAATGAAATCGCTCCTCGACAAAGGATTTGATTTCTGCTTTGTTTGCCTGATGCCGAGCCATGAATATGGCAGCCGAAACGGCTTGGGCAGCGGTAATGCCTTGCTCACTGTTATGCGACACCTCAGCTGAGCGTTTCGCTACTTCCAACGTCTCTTCCATGCTTTCAAAAGCCCATCCGACAGGACTGACACGCATGGCGGCTCCATTCGTGAAGGAGCCGTAAGGCTGTGGGTCTTCGCTATTGAGCCATGCTTTGGCGGCGTGACTAAAGCCCGCCCTTGGATACATCCTTCCGTATGTTTGCATAATCTTGGCCAAGGTTGTATGCTGATGCTTGGGGTCTCGCATCAGCCAGTCGGCCACGGCGACGGTCAGCACGGTGTCATCGGCGAACTTGCTGCTTTTATCGAACAGCTCGAAGTCCGTACTTTTAATTCGGCTGTAGTAACCTTCATGTTTTGAGCCTATAATATCTCCAATGATTGATCCTAACATGATGTTTAATCTTTTATAGAGTTAATTTTCTGATACTTAAAATAGTCGTTGGTTGAATAATGATTCTCACTTTTTAATTGCATCAAGTTTTTGTAGTTAATAGCATCATATACTTGATCTAATGTAAATGGTTTACATTGTTTGGGTTGAGTGTTACGCAAATCTGATTCAATCTCATGAACCACGGCCGAACTTGCCCTGCTCTTGGATTGTATTAAATCTGTATTATTCCACAAGGTATGTATAGTAACATTTATCAATGCCACCATCGCCACACCAGAAAACTTCGGGATGGCCTCCAAAGCATGTTGCGCAATACTTTTCATCCTGGCCGAAACCTTACGAACCCAATTGGCAACAATCCTGCGAACATAGCTGGCAGCCGATTCTCTGGCCTTTTTTATAGCCTGTCTCAGAACCACATCCTGCATGTCGTAACCAGCAGGATTTTTCACATACTCAGCATCATACCTTACTCGCATCGCTGAATCCCTTAGGATGTAATATGCCTCATTGATGTCTTGCATGATGGCAGTCGTATCAAGTCCAGGATTCACATCCGGGTGCCATCTTTTTGACAGGGCACGATACGCCCGTTTGATTTCTTCATCCGATGCGTTGAAGCTGATACCCAATATGGAATAGTAGTCCTTAAGCATAAGTCTCATGTGTAATCTGATTCGGAATTATTATCTGAATCCTATGCTGCTTTTGTTTTCCGAGGTGTCGTTTGGGAAATTTCGTTCTATATGCGGATAGATTCTATTACAGTCTTCCAAAGTCCCACCAATAACCCGATAGGCATAATCAAATTCTTTCATGAAGTCTCTTGCATTGGCTATGGCTGTCTGATAGCAGCAACAGAAGTGGTCATCAAGCACAACAAATGCTGTGTGGGTGTTGTTCGCATTGATGGAATTTGCAGCTCGCGTCCAACCAGCCATACTCACTTTTCCGAAGTTGTCATCTCCAAAATCGTAGAGGAAATACAAATGTTTTATCCTTTTGTCAAAGCTATCGCCAATGTAAATGCGAAACTGGTTGTCGTTTTTGATCACATACAATGTGTCATCTTGCTTCTCGTGGCGAAACCCTTGCTTGTCTAATTGCTTACAAATACTGTTTTCCAAAGCCTCTTTGCTTTTGGCTCCAGTGAACCAAATAGATGCGAAGACTATACCAGCTAAGAAAATGATACAAGCTGCCCAAGCAAAAAAATGGAGAAAGGCTAAACAAATAATACAACGACCAGCCTGTCACCCCACAAAAGGCAGGGATTCCGACGACATAATTAAGGATGTCATTTTTTTCGTTTTCAATAGAATTGCTCATGATTGTTTTGTTTTGCGTTTTATTCTGGCGCAAAAATACTTCAAGCAATCATGTACCTTTGAGTTTTACAAGGCTTGCAAATCTACCAATTCGCGGGGCAAGGTGATTTTCTTCGGTTCACCACGCTTGCCAGTGATGTAGTAATTCTTGGCATAAGGTGTATCGAAGTGTTTAAGAAAAGCTTCCCTGATACGGGCGCACTTTTCATTGATGGAGTTATTGGTCGGGTCGGTAATGTCTCGTATGCTGTTTCTGACATTACTTTCAACCACACGGTTGCCCACTTCCTTGTATATGTCAAGCAATTCTTCGCGGTAATCGGTCAACTGTTTGAATGGAATGCCCTCGGGGTGTCTAAGGAAAAGCAAAAACACCGACTTGGGAAGTGGTGACATGGTGATTTCAATGTTGTTGTAATCTGGCAGATAAATCCTATAATCCTTTGTAATGACCATGCGGCTTAAGGTAGGCCTCTCTTCCACAAATTCGTTCAACATATTCAGCTGAACCCCTCTTCTGCGTAATTCTTTGATTCTCTCACGAATCTCCTCTGCCAAATCAAGATTGCTTTTTGTGGCCAAAGGGTCTACGTCATCAACGAAATCCCTATCTGCAACTTCATCTGTTTCCTCGGCTTCAAGATGATAGAATATGGCATGATTGCCTTCAAAAGCTAAGGTGGTGTGGCGCACATACCATTCAAATTGCTCCGACAAAGGTGTTTTTGAATCAGGAACCAGAGGGCAATAGGAGAAATAGTAATACTCAGAATCCGATTTTTGTCGTATTCGATGCAACAAAGCTGGTCCTTCAATGGCACCCGAAATGATATGTTGTTTCAATTTTTCAACAACAGTAACGTCGTTCTTAATTGAAGTATTTGGTGACAGGTATGGGAACATATATTGGAGCACTTCAGACGAGATCTCAAGTCCTCTCAATTTTGGTAAATATACCAGATTCATGTCCCGATGTTCAAATTGGCGTTGAAGCTCCTCGTAATGTTCCAAAATATAGTCATTTACGGCAACATCATACTCTTTCTCTACATAGAACACATCATGAATGTCTGGCTCAAATGGCAAGTCAAGTGCAATTTGAACAAAAGTCAAATCTGTATTCGCACCCCAATGTTCAGGTGAGGGAACGGTACACTTTGGTTCACGGGACGCCTCTAGTTTTGCCAATTCCTTATCACGTTTGTATTTTTCTATCGCATGGCGATAAACTGGAATGGGTATAATTGTGTATAGTGTGGCACACAGAAGATAAACAGGTGCCACAAGGATAAACACCACAAAAAGAAGGGGCTTTTTCCACCATTTTTCTTCGCCAATCACTTCTGAGTTAAACAATCCCGTCCAAAGACCTGTAATACTATAGCAATTAGGAAACCACCAATACCAGCTCTTTCTCACCGACTTGAATGCCAGCAAAGCCAAGTTAATGGCCAAATAAACGCAAATGATTATTTGTAGAGTTGACATTAGGCTGCATTATTGTGACGACGCAAAAATAAAAATTCCTGATCAATAATGCAGCAGCTGCGTCTAGAATCAGAAATTACCTTGTAGTTGTTATGGTAGTGATGAATCCAATATTTGAATTTGGTTCAACAAAAAACACGAATTTGATCAAACTACCATGTAAAGGATTAGAAATGGTTTTAATGATGGTGTTTGGTTTATCAGTCTCAATTACGTTTCCTAGAAAAAAAGCCCTTGCAGCAAGATAGCGCAAATGCAAAACATCGAACACGTAATTCCTTTGTCCATCATCTATTTCGTCTATTGTGAAGTGGTTTAATGCATGAAATAATCCTCCGATAAAATCAGATCCTTTTTCATTTTCTTTTATCATTCTAAAAGTATCAACTCTTAGTATTAAATCGTCAAAATCATTCTCTTTTCTGTGTAAGATATACGAACAAGATTCTGTTTTTACGTTTTCTATATATTGCTCAAAAGAGCAATTAGCAGTTCTCTCAATTGAATAATCGTACATTAGAGAAAGAATACCATAAGCGTTTCCTTTACAAACAATTGATTTGTCTTTTTGTATAGCCCTTTCATACTCTTCAATATGTCTCTTAAATGATAGATTCTCAAATACAATGATGTTATCATCATTACTAATTTTTTGGACCCATGTCAAGTTTATCGGGAATCTTGTTTGCGCAATGTCACGTTGAATTCCACCATTCTCGTTTTCAACTTTCCAAAGCGTCAAACATTTACTTTTTAATAAAGCAGATGCCGTTTTATAATCTTCAGTTGTTAACCTCTTCATCTCAATTGTATTAGAAGGGTAAATCGTTGTCGTCTTCTGTTATAGTATCCATACTTTCAACTACATGTTTTGTTTGGCATTCCCATAATTTTTCCAATAAATCTTGAGGAAATAACTTTTTGAATTTTTCTATACTTCCAGATGGAATATAAATAAAAAACCCGTTGGCGGAATTAAAGTAGTGCATATTTAATATGGCCAATCGGTTTGTT
>CALBNP010000219.1 GCA_937896505.1 uncultured Bacteroidales bacterium
ACAAACCGATTGGCCATATTAAATATGCACTACTTTAATTCCGCCAACGGGTTATTTACTATTTTTGCAACTTATTTTAATCGGACAATATGTTTATCAAAAAAGGCGAAACGACATTGCGAAGTGCCGAACCGAGCGATGCGCTGCAAATCTTCGAATGGGAAAACGACCGCGAAGTGTGGCACGTCAGCGATACTTATGCACCCTACTCGCTTTACCAAATCGAGCAGTTCTTGCAAAACAGCAACGACTTGATTTCATGTCATCAGCTTCGATTGATGATTGATTTTCAAGGGAAAAGCATCGGTTGTATCGACATTTTCGACTACGATGCCATCAACGAGAGAGCGGGATTAGGCATCCTCATCCAAAAGGATTTTCGTCACCAAGGCCATGCTCGCGACGCACTTGCCATGACTGTAAAATATCTATTCGAGGACGTGATGCTTCATCAAGTGTATTGCACAATCGACGAGAACAACACCGACAGCCAGCACCTTTTCCAAGAAGTTGGATTTGAGCCATGCGGCCATCGCCGGCAATGGAAAAAGACTCCCAACGGATTTACTGACATTATCGACTATCAACTAATTAACAATGGTTAAGATACAGACTAAACTTTCTAACGAGAAGAAGACAAAGAAAACGAAGAAAAGCAAAAAAGGCAAACCAAAGAAGCGCATTGGCCTGACCATTATCGTGGTGCTCGCCATACTTTTCATCTTCGCTTTAGCATTCGGCTATTGGTTTTACCGAATGGTCATGACACCTAATGTCAAGACCGCCGATGGCAACGATGCCGTCGTCTTCATCCATACGGGCAGCGACTATGAACAAGCGAAAAACGCGCTTTTCGACGCCGGCATCATCGTCAAAAAGAAGAGCTTCGAATGGGTCGCCAAAAAGAAGGAATACCCCGACCACGTCAAGCCAGGACGCTATGTCCTCGAAAACGGGATGAATAACAACCGTTTAGTCAACATGCTGCGCGGCGGTATGCAGTCGCCTGTGATGGTCACGTTCAACAACATCCGCAACATTGACCAACTGGCCGGACGCATCTCAAAGCAGATTGAAGCCGACTCGGCCTCCATTGCCTCATTGCTCCACAACAAGGAATACATCAAAGGATTGGGATTCAACACCTACACCATCCCCGCCCTCTTCATTCCCAACACCTACGAGTTCTATTGGGACACCGATGCGCAAGAATTCGTTTACCGCATGCAACAAGAATACGACAAGTTCTGGAATGACGAGCGTTTGGCTAAAGCCAAGAAACTCGACATGACACCGACCGAAGTAAACACATTGGCTTCCATAGTTTGCAAGGAGAGCAACAAGACCGACGAGATGCCACGCATCGCTGGCGTCTATCTCAACCGACTGAAAAACAACTGGCTGCTTCAAGCCGATCCCACACTTATCTTTGCCCTCAACGACTTCGACATTAAGCGTGTGCTAAACGTCCACAAAGAAGTGGAATCGCCCTACAACACCTATAAATATGCAGGACTTCCGCCAGGTCCGATCTGCATTCCATCACTTGTCGCCATCAACTCAGTTCTCGATGCTGAAAAGCACAACTACTTCTATTTCTGCGCAAAAGAAGACTTCTCTGGCTACCACAACTTCGCCAAGACACTCACCGAGCACAACCAAAACGCTGCCAAATACCAACAGGCACTAAACAAGAGAGGAATCAAATGATGAAAGCATTCAAAGCCTACGACATACGCGGCGAATGGGGCACCGACCTAAACGAAGACATCGCCTACCGCATCGGATATTTCCTGCCACAGATACTCAACGCCAAGACGTTTCTAGTCGGACGCGACATGCGCCTTTCGTCTGACACACTTTTCGAGCAGCTTGCACGAGGTCTCAACGACGCCGGCTGCAATGTTGACGACATCGGGCTTGCCACTACCCCACTCGTCTATTGGTCAACGGCAAAATATGGCTACGAAGCCTCGGCGCAAATCACCGCTTCGCACAACCCGAAGAACCACAACGGATTGAAGATTTCGGCTGCCAACGCTCTGCCCGTTGGCTACGACACAGGCCTGAACCGATTGGAAGCCCTAGTTGAAAGCGACAGGCCATGCGTTCCCGTTGCCCATAGAGGCAGCATCCGACGCAAAGAAGTCAAAGACGATTATCTCGCTTTCCAGAAACAGTTTGTCGGCGACATTTCGGCACTCAACATTGCCGTCGATTGCAGCAACGGCATGTCGGCACTTTTCGTCCACGAACTCATCGGTAAAGCCCACTATATCAACGACAATCTCGATGGTCATTTTCCTAACCACGAGCCTAATCCTTTGGAAGCCGAAAACCAAGAGCAAATCAAGGAACTAGTCATCAAAGAGAAATGCGACATCGGTCTGCTCTTCGATGGTGATGCCGACCGCATCACGTTCATCGACGAGAAAGGCAACTTTATCTCGCCCGACCTCATCATCGCCTTCTTGGGTAACTTTTTCATCGGCGAGCAAAAACAGAAAGGAATTGTATTGCAAGACATTAGAAGTTCGCGAGCCATCCAGGAATACCTTAACCGCTATCAGGCCAAAGTAGAAACCTGGCGCGTTGGGCGTGCCTATGCCGCCCTGAAACTCCGCGAATTGGATGGCGTATATGGCGGCGAACTTGCCGGACACTATTATTTCCGCGACTTCTACTATTCCGATTCGGCATTCTTGGCGGCCTCCATCGTGTTGCGACTTCTCAACCGTTTCAAGCAAGAAGGCAAGACCATGAGCCAACTCGTTTCCGAAATCTCATCCTATTACAACAGCGGCGAAATCAACTTCAAGGTGGAAAACAAACAAGCCATCATGGAGGCCGTCCGCAACCATTTCATGAATCTTGAAAAACCCGAGCGTTTCCTCGACTTCGACGGCTATCGCATTGACTATCAAGACTGGTGGCTCAACATCCGGCCTTCCAACACCGAGCCTTATCTGCGTTTTCTCTGCGAAGCCAAGAGCGAAACCAAGTTGAAAGAAATCATCGATGTCGTCACCAACATCTCACGCAAATTGAAATAGAATCCGTTCCATTTCTGAAAAATACGTAATTTTGCAACAAATAATCACCGAAATGAAAAAAACAGCACTCTTACTCATTACCATCATTGCACTTTTCATGTCAAGTTGTCAAAATCCCGCCAAGTCGCGCAATTACATGGACGAAGGCAACAAACTCATGATGAGATACAGCAAATTCGATGAGGCCGAAGAAGCCTTCACAAAAGCCATCAAATACGACAAAGGCAACTATGAGGCCTACTACCTTCGCGGCTGCGCCAAAATCAACAGCAGAAAATATGACGAAGCTATTTTGGACTTCCAGAAAGCCATCGATCTAAAGCCCGACTACGCTGATGCCTACTTCAACGCTGGCCGCACTTGCTTCTATATCAAAGACTTCGACATGATGTGCTACTACTATAAGCTGGCACAGCAATATGGTCGTGAAAACATGGAAGACCTTATGAAAAGCTGCAACTAATTGTCAGTTTCTTCCTTGTCGTAGCTATCCACGGCAACCAAATCGCCATCTTCGTTGTAGGTTTTCCACTGACCACATTTCTCACCTTGGAAATAGTTACCTTCTTCCTTCACAGAAGTGTTTGGATAATAGGTAGTTGCAGCTCCATGAAACTTGCCGTTTACATAATGGCATTCCATCAGCAGCAAGCCGTTTTCGCGATATTTCTTGCAAACGCCATTCGGCAAACCATTGACAAATTGCGTTTCCTCGGCAAGCGTGCCCGTCTCAGGATTAAAAATCTTCGACCAGCCATCGACTTTACCATTCTTATTGTCCTCAACAAGAATCAACCTACCTGAATTGTCGTAGTATTTCCATTCGCCATCCTTCTTTTGGTTGACATATCTCCCTTCGGCCACAAGCGTTCCATCGGGAGCATAAGTCTTGTTCTCAGCCTTTTCGCCCGACTTGTCAAACGAATTGGTTGCCTGCAAGTTACCATGTTCATCATAATAGTTGAACAAACCTCTGGGTTTGTCGTTCTTGAACTGACCTTCATAGCGTTTCTGTCCGTTTGGATGATAGCCCGTCCAAAGGCCTTGACGACGGCCCTTCGAATCAGTTTGGTTATAGTCTTGTGCAAAAGCCGCGGTCATGGCAAACACAAAAAAAGCGGCAAGGAGAAAATGTCTTTTCATTATTTCAAGGTTTTGAGGCTGCAAATTTAGGAAATAACGTACTTTTGCAGCGATTATTATGGCAGAATATTCATCTATATTACTTGAGAATGCCGTTGACTCGCTTTCGCGTCTTCCCGGAATCGGGAAGAAGACAGCTCTGCGGTTGGCGCTTCATCTCCTAGGCGAAGAGACCATCGAGACAGAGCAACTCGCTGATTCGCTGCTAAAAATGAAGCGGAATATTAGGCTTTGCGAGCGTTGCTACAACATCAGCGACACGGCGGTTTGCTCCATTTGCAGCAACCCGCGCCGCGACGAAAACACACTCTGCGTGGTGGCCGACATGCGCGATGTGCTAGCCATCGAACGCACCGCTTCCTACAACGGACTCTACCACGTCTTGGGAGGTGTCATCAGCCCCATCGAAGGCATATCGCCTAATGACTTGAAAATCATTCAACTCGTCAGAAGAACCCAGCAAGAAAATATCAAGGAAATCATTTTGGCGTTGCCTGCCACCATAGAGGGCGACACAACCAACTTTTACATTTACAGGCAATTAAACGAGTTTAAGGGGAAAATATCCGTTATCTCAAAAGGAATTGCCGTTGGTGACGCTTTGGAATACGTCGATGAAGTGACCTTGGGCCGCTCCATTCAAAACCGCACGATTTTCAATCAGAAATAGCCTTTTCAAGAACTTGAAAATCAATTCATTAGTTCTTCGTCATCGAAAAGCTGAAGTTGGTTTTCGGTAAGATACAGTTCTTGCGGCACTTCATATTCGTATGCAGTGATGAAACGTGCTATATTACTCTTAATCAACTTAATAGGTGTAGTCTTTCGCGCCTTGCAATAGTTACACAACGAACGGTATTGACCTTTCGACAACTTGAAGGTAATGGCGTGGTAAGTGTAGCTTCTGCTACTTCTCTTTTTTTTCTTGTTCACCATAACATGCTGATTTTGACGGAGCGAAATAACAAAAAATCAATGAGAAATGCAAACAAATGTTATTTTTCCTAATTTTGGCCACAATTTTTAGAGCAATGAACATCACAGTCATAGGCGAAACCAACATCGACATCCGCACAAAGGCAATAGGTCAACTCAACGGCAATGGATGTACCCCATCAGTCATCTCATTCCACTTTGGCGGCGTAGCGCGGAACATTGCCGCAAACCTTTGTCAAATGGGTCACAACGTGCAACTTATGACACTTTTTGGCGATGACGATTACGTATCACAACTAAAAAAAGACTGCGAAAAAAGAGAAATAAAGCTGGACCTTTCCGACACGAAAGACGGCTATCACAGCCCTATTTTCCTTAGCCTCACCGACGAAATCGGCAACGTAAAGACTGCCTTTTCCGACATGGAAATCAACAACTTGATGGGCAAAGAATGGATTGAAAGCAAAATGAGCGAAATCAACCGAGCTGACATTGTCGTTGCCGACACTTTGCTTGATGAAGAAGCTCTCGCTTTCCTGATTGACCATTGCGATGTCCCTGTATTCATCGACACCGTTTCGCCTAACAAGGCGGTCCGTTTGGCCCAAGCCTTGAAGAAATCACGCCGAGGCATCTTTGCCCTCAAGTGCAACCAACAAGAAGCCTTCGCCTTGACAAGTATCGGAAATCCAAAGACTTCCGCCATTGTACTAAACCGATTGGGTATCGAACACGTGTATGTCACACTGGGTGCCGATGGCGTCATCTACAGCGATGGTGCGGATGCTTCCCACGCCCCTGCCCTATCTGCCCATGTCGTCAATGTGATGGGATCGGGCGACGCTTTCCTTGCCGGAATCATTGACGCCTTCAGCAAGGGCAAAAAAGGAGAGGCCGCCCTCCCCTATGGACTGGCAGCCTCTAAAACCATTATCGAATCAAGAGAGAGTTAATCAAAAAGTCCATGTCATTCTGAGCGAGGAACGAGCGTGAGAATCTATGGACTTTTTGACGGAATAAATAACATAGATTCCTTTCACCTTTTGAAGGCATAGATACACTCACCTTTCAGGTTCGGTATGACATGCCTTCAAAAGGCTCAGAATGACATAGGTGCTGCATTCACACCATCTTCTTGGCTTCTTCCAGAATCATGTTGGCAAAGCGTTCGGCCTCAGCCTCGCTCTTGCCTTCGGAATAGATGCGGATGATAGGTTCAGTATTCGACTTGCGCAGATGCACCCAACCTTCCTCAAAGTCAATCTTCACGCCATCGATGGTGGTCACCTTTTCGTTCTTGAACTTTTCGGCAAACTTAGCCAAGATGCCATCGACATCGGTGGTGGGAGTCAACTGTATCTTGTTTTTCGACATGAAATAGGCAGGATATTCATTCTTCAGTTCAGAGCATTTCACCTTCTTCTCAGCCAGCTGAGTCAGAAACAAAGCCGTTCCCACCAAGGCATCGCGGCCATAGTGGATTTCAGGATAGATGACGCCGCCATTGCCTTCGCCACCAATTACGGCACCCACTTCCTTCATCTTCTCCACCACGTTGACTTCGCCCACGGCAGCGGAAAAATACTGCTGTCCATGCTTTTGCGTGACGTCACGCAAAGCGCGAGTTGACGACAGGTTGGAGACCGTTGGGCCAGGCGTGTGCTTGAGGATGAAGTCGGCAACCGAGACCAAAGTATATTCTTCACCGAACAATTCACCATCTTCCTTGACGAACACCAAGCGGTCGACATCGGGATCGACGACCACACCGAAGTCGCAGCCTTGCTCTTTGACATAGCTGCAAATCTGAGTCAGGTTTTGGGCCAGAGGCTCAGGGGTGTGGGCAAAATTTCCTGTCGATTCGCAGTTCAGTTCAAGCACTTCCTTCACGCCCAAGGCGCGCAACATCTTAGGGATGGCAATGCCACCTGTCGAGTTCACCGCATCGACAGCCACCTTGAAATTGGCCTTTTCAATCACCTCGCGGTTGACCAATGGCAGCTTGCACACCATTTCGACATGCTTATCCATCCAACCATCAACTTGCCGATAGCTACCGATTTGCTCAATCGGCACGAAATCGAATTCATCCTTGGCAGCCACATCGAGCAGCCAGGCACCTTCGGCGGCTGAGATAAATTCGCCCTTGTTGTTGAGAAGCTTCAAGGCATTCCACTGTGCCGGATTATGCGAAGCCGTGAGGATGATGCCCGCATCGGCCTTCAGTCCCGTGACAGCGATTTCGGTGGTTGGCGTGGTGCTCAAGCCAATGTCGAGCACATCGGCGCCCATGGCTTGCAAAGTGCCGCAGACCACTTGATTGACCAAGAAGCCCGACATGCGGGCATCGCGGCCAACAACAATCTTCGGACGTTTTACGCCACCATGTTGGATGAATTTGACAAATGCAGCGGTGAATTTCACCATATCAATGGGTGTCAGGTTATCACCCGGAGTGCCACCAATGGTGCCACGAATACCTGAAATAGACTTAATGAGTGTCATATCTATTTATCTTCTTGGTTATTTTTCAATCTTGAAATCCAGAATTACTGGATAATGGTCTGAAAGTTTTTTCTTTATACAATTGAATTTCAACGGCTTGACATAACCATTACCCCAAATGTAATCAATACGGAGCAAAGGTAACTTGCCGCCATAGGAAGGTTGGATACCATGTCCTGCCTTCACAAACGAGTCGTGGAAACCCGCCTTGCACATCTGCCTATAGACATACGACAGCGGCACGTCGTTGAAATCGCCACAAACGATGATAGGAGCATCAACCTCAGGCATCCCTTCGATGACTTCCTTGATTTCGTCGCTGCGATGCACGAAAGCAGTCTGCAATTTCTTCACGATTGTCTTTCTTACCGTATCCAATTCTTCCGACATCACCTCGGGCAACGAGCCAATTTCCTCATCTGTAATACTATACGAGAGCAGATGCACATTGGCAACATAAAATTTCCCCTTCTCGCCAGCATCCACCGACACCATGACTCCGTAAGTGTTTTCCTTGCCAAAGCCAGTGTCTTCCGAAACTTTCTGCAATGGGAAACGCGAATAAATCACGTTACCGCCGAAGTTGCGTTTCGTATTATAATATACATAAGGAAATCCAGAAGCTTGGGCAAAGAGTTCGATGCTTTGGTTGCGGGTGAGTCCCTTCTTGAAAGACCGCGTAAATTCTTGAAAGCAAAGCACATCAGGCGACTGTTCGCCAACTTCAATAAGCACTTCATTGACAAAATCGACCATCGTTCCTTCCTTACCGACATAATCGAAATTATGCACATTATAGCTCATCACACGGATGTCACCTTCTTCTTCAACACGGTTTCCAAACGAATACGACTTGCTCAAACCCGGAATCGCGATGAGTAAAGCAATGACCGAAATCCATGCCGCTTTCGACCACATCAAGACGAGAAGCAACAGAACCAGGCAATTGAAGAAAAAAACTTCCCAAAATGCCAAGCCAAAAAACGAAGCCCAGACGAATACTTTTGGTGAGATGTAACAACTTAACACGCTCATCACCATTGAGAACAAGCCAACGAGAGCCAAGATGACAAGAAGGGCAACTACAATCTTGCCAAACACACTCCTCTGATTCTTTTGTTTTTTTACCATAACTAACTGTTTTTGAACAGGAACGCCTTTTCCTCGTCAGTCAAGCTGGCATAGCCGTTTTTGGCCACCTTATCTAAAATGGCGTCGATGTCACGTTCCTTTTGTGCCTTTTGCTGGTTGTATTCTTCATCGGAACGAGGGCAAGTTTCTTCCCTTACTTCCTCGTAACTAGTATATTCAAAGTCATTTTCGCGCTTCTTGGAATGGAACAGTGTGCCCAAACTGAAATCGGTGCGCAACAGCAGTCCATACACAAAGCCGAAGGTCGCACCACCGAGATGCGCAATTTGCGTTCCTGGATTGGCCGCATCGATGGTCAGCACATCAATGACTATCAAGATGATTGCCAGCCACTTGTATTTGATACCACCAAACAGCATCATGCGCAATTCGTAATCAGGATTATAGGCTGCCGCCGCCACAATGATGGCCAACGTCGATGCCGAAGCGCCCATGACGTATGACGTCTCGCAAATCTCCTTCAAGGCGGGAAAAACATTATAGGACAGCACGAAAAACAAGGCGCCGAAAAGTCCGCCCAAACCATAAGTCAAGGCGAGTTGCTTCTGCGAGAGGAACTGCACGAAGATGATGCCACCTAAATAAAGCATCCACAAATTCAGGAACAGGATCCAGAATCTTTGGTTCGACACCATGTAAGTGATTACCGTCCAAGGGCGATGGGCCAGCTGTGTAAGCGAAGCCGGCAAAGCCAAAAACGAAGCCACAAGATTCGGTCCCTCCATCTTGAAAAGCCACATCGTCACGCCACAAAGCGCCAACAGCAACCACACAGCCACATTGGCGATAATCAAATAATTAAGGACGGTTTTCTGAGCGAAAAACCTTTTTATCGACTCGCCAAAGCTCGGCCGCTGAAAGCCGTATCCGTTATTTCCCATGAAAGGATTCATCCGTACAACTCTCCTTTCTTCTTCCAGTGAAGAATCAGAATCAATCCGAACAACATGCCACCCAAGTGGGCGAAATGAGCCACATTGCCGCCACCCACAAAGCCGCTGATAAGCTCGATGACCGCATAACCGATGACAAACCACTTGGCCCTAATAGGAAACAGGAAATACAAGTAAATCATCGAATTAGGAAACATCATGCCAAAAGCCAAAAGCAAGCCGTAAATGGCACCCGAAGCACCGACAGTAGTCATCATGTTGAGGTATTCACTCATTGAGACGACCATGTTTCCTCCTAGATTTACACTTTCATAACCAGCCAATTGCGTCGCATATTGGATATACTGCACGCCTTCCTGACACAAACCGGCACCCAGACCACAAACCATATAGAAAATGAGGAAACGCTTCGAACCCCAAATGTTCTCCATATTGGCGCCAAACATCCACAAGGCAAACATATTGAAAAACAAGTGCTCGAAGTTACCGTGCATGAACATATAGGTCACGATTTGATACGGGCGAAATCCCGAGGCTTTGAAGAAATGCAAGCCCAAGAGGTCGTTCAAGTCGATGTTGAATTTCCTGAACGTAAAGGTTGCAAGAAACATTAAAAAATTGATAATCAGAAGGTTTTTAACTACTATTGGTAAAACTCTGAATCCAGAAGGGCTATATTGTTCACTCATAATCAATTAAACTTTTGGAGCAAATCCTCCATATTTAAAATAACGTATGTTTTCTTTCCATTGAGTGCCATTTCGGCCACGTTACAAGCAAAAAGTTGATCTACAAGATCTTGCATTTCAATTTCAGAGAGCACTTTTGAGGCCTTGATTGACAACTGCGATGCCATGGTCTTGGCGAGGTTCAACTTCCTATCCAACTGCAAGTCGGTACGATTTATTTTGTAGTTTTCGATAATTTTTTCCAGCAGTTGCACCGCATCGCAACCAGCCGAGTCGGAAGGCGTTCCATTCACCATGAAAGTGGTGGCGTTGACTTGCTCGAGGCTGAAGCCTAAACCTTCCAATTCGGGCAGCAGTTCCTTCAGCAGCAAGGCATCGTTCATATTCACAGCAAAAGGCTGCGGGAACAACTCCTGCTGCGAAACGCCATTGCGGTTTTCCAGTTCCTTTAAGTATTTCTCAAAAAGAATGCGCGTGTGTGCCAAATGTTGGTCAACAAGCAGTAGTCCCGACTTCACCGGAGTCAGAATATACGACTGATTGATTTGCATATATTGACACTTTGGCTTCTCAACTACATTCATTCCAACCGACTCATTCTCTACGTTTTGCATATCAACACGGTCGCCATAAAGCAAACGCCAGTCGGAAGAAACGGGCATTCGGCTTTGATGGAACGAGCCACCGGCATTTGAAGATTTTTTATCGTAGGAAGTCTGTTGGAAAGGATTATAGTTGGCATCGAAAGGCACATTGGGCACCACCAGCGAATCGGTTCCTTTCGACACTTCGCCGAAATCGATGCCCGAATCGGCGGGTTCGTCGAAATCAATCATTGGCGAAAGGTTATGCTGTCCGATGGCCTTACGCACTGCCGCATGAAGCACTGCATACACTAGCTTGACATCCAAGAAGTTGACTTCGGTCTTAGTCGGATGAATGTTGATGTCGATATCGGCAGGATCCACTTCGATATTCAGGAAATAGCCAGGGAAACTATCGTTAGGAATCATTTCCATAAAGGCATTTTCGATGGCATGATGCAGGTAGGCATGTTTGATAAACCGCTTGTTGACAAAGAAATACTGCTCGCCGCGCGTCTTCTTGGCGCATTCGGCCTTCAAGATATAGCCATGAATGTTGACATGGTCGGTTTCTTGGTTGACAGAGAGCAGCTTTTCGTCATAGCTGTTGCCGAACAGTCCCATGATGCGCTGTTTCAAGTTGCCCGGATAGAGGTGATACAGCTCCTTGCCATCGCTGTTGAGTGTGAAGCCAATTTCGGGGTGCATCAGCGTGACGCGGATAAACTCCTCAACCACATGGCGCATCTCGGCCGCCGTCGATTTCAGGAAGTTCCTTCGAGCCGGTACGTTGAAGAACAAGTTCTTGATAGCGAAGGAAGTACCGACGGGCATCGGCACCAAAGTCTGTTCCTTGACCACAGAGCCTTCGTTGACGATTTTCGTTCCCACCTCGTCTTCGCGACGACGCGTCTTCAGCTCGACTTGCGCGATGGCTGCAATGCTCGCCAAAGCCTCGCCACGGAATCCCATGGTGCGGATGGCAAACAAGTCTTCCGCCTTTTGTATCTTGGAAGTGGCATGACGCTCGAAGCATAGGCGCGCATCGGTTTCCGACATGCCGCAGCCATTGTCGGTAATCATAATCAGCGTTTTTCCTGCATCCTTCACCACCAAGTCGATCTGCGTAGCACCGGCATCAAGCGCATTCTCCATCAGCTCTTTGACAGCCGATGCAGGACGCTGGATAACCTCGCCCGCCGCTATCTGGTTGGCGACACTATCAGGCAGTAACTTAACAACGTCTTGACTCATCTTCGCATTATAATTTTATGTTTTTCAAACGCTTACATTTTTCAGACGCGATGAATCGCGTCTCTACTTGCCCATCAACCCACTGACGATGTTGGTAAGCAAAGGCGTGCAGAAGACATAATAGAAAACGAACAAGATGACGGCACCCCAAAGGACGCGACGAATCAGTCTGTTACGCTGGTCGGCCTTGGTTTCTTCTTCGCCGCCCTTGCCCCACTTGCGACGCATTTCGAGGCGAAGCTGTTCCTCGTGGCTAAGATCGGTATCCAAACCCATCTCGGCTCTTTTCTGTTTACGCGCTTCCAATTCCGGATCGTAGAACCGAGGAATGTAGTTGAATTTCCTTGGTGTATGTTTATAGAAAAATCCCATTTTTACTTATTTTTAGGTTGTCGTTCTTGTTAGCTCACCATAAAATTTTACAAAGATACAGATTTTTTCCTCTACTTATTTAAATAATTTCTCAAGACAGATTTTAACATTTCCATAAATCAATATTTTTCAACGAATTAACAAGTTATCAACAATAACTGTTGAATATTTTTCCTTATCAGAAAAAATGGCAAAGTATGATTTTCTATATTTGCAATTCCTTATAATGGAATTTTACAAGAAAAAGAGTGAACACACACATTTTAACAACATCAATTATTAACATTAAATTATTATCTATGAAAAAGTTACTTACTTTTTTCGTGGCAATGATTGCCTCCATCAGTTTGATGGCACAGGTGACATCATCTAGCATCAGCGGTAAGGTGACCGACGGAAACAAGGTCGCCTTGGCAGGTGCTACTATTGTCGCTACTCACACTCCATCAGGTTCACAGTACTTTTCTGTGGCAGATGCTAACGGTGCTTACCGTTTGCTCAACATCCGTCCCGGCGGCCCTTACAAGATTGAAGTCCGCATGGTCGGTTTCCAAACCACAATCCAAGAAGGCATTTCCGCTACCTTGGGCGAAACCAAGATCTTGAACTTCAAGATGCAAGAAGAAGCCATCGGCTTGGGCGAAGTCACCATTGCCGGTGAAGCAATCCCAAGTGGCATGGACAGCGACCGTGCTGGTGCTACCACTGCCGTTACAAGTGAACAAATCGCTAACCTTCCTACCGTTAGCCGTAACTTGAACGACGTGTTGGCCCTCACTCCACAAGCTGCTTCAAACACCAGCGGTATGGCTATCGGCGGCGGCAACTACCGTCAGTCATACGTTACCGTTGACGGTGCTGCCTTCAACAACGCTTTCGGTATTGGCCAGAACCTGCCTTCAGGCGGTAGCCCAATCTCATTGGACGCTCTGGAACAAATGACCATCAACGTCACTCCTTTCGACGTCCGTCAAAGCGGTTTCACCGGTGGTGCTATCAACGCCGTGACAAAGAGTGGTACTAACGAATGGCACGCTTCCGTTTACGACTACTTCCAGAACAACAACCTGAAAGGTTACTACGTAAACGACAACGCATTGACCAACACCTATTCATTGAACAACACAACAGGTTTCACCGTTGGTGGCCCTATCGTTAAGAACAAGTTGTTCTTCTTCGTCAATGCTGAATACACTGCCGACAACCTCCCAGGTTCGAACAGCGTCGCCCGCATCGATGAAAACCAAGCTTTCGGTGAAGACGTCAACGAAAACCGTCCTACCGTCCAGATGATGGACGAAATTCAGGGTTTCCTAAAGGATAAGTTCAATGGTTACAACCCTGGCCGTTATCAAGGCTACTCACTGTCAACTCCTGACTACAAGGTTTTGGCTCGTTTAGACTGGAACATCAACGATAACAACAAGTTGAACATCCGTTTCAGCAACACCCACTCAGCTTATTCCAACCCACCTTCGTCATCCATGTCGCCTCTTGGCGCTACCAACACCAACTTCACATACGGTGGTGTCAACTACAGCTTCAACCGCTACAGCGAAGGCCGTCAATCAGCTTACTCTCTGCCATTCGAAAGCGCTCGTTACCTCCAAGAACAAAACTTCATGTCAGCCGCTGCTGAATTGAACACCCGCGTGATGAGCGGCCGTGGCAACAACATGGTCCGTTTGGCTTGGTCACATCAATACGAACCACGTTCATTCCAAGGCAACATGTTCCCAACTGTTGACATTCTGAGCAATGAAGGCTGCGCCGAAGGCCGTACCGCTATGTACACTAGCTTCGGTCCAGACCCATTCACCTATGGTAACCTCCGCGACGTCCAGACCGCTATCGCTACCGACGAATTCAGCTGGGCTACTGGTATCCACAACTTCACCGCTGGTTTGCAATATGAATGGAACCGCACCCAAAACGGCTTCATGCAAGGTGGTGCCGGTTGGTACATCTACAACTCATGGGATGACTTCAAGAACGACAACCTTCCTGCTCTTTATATGATTACCCACGGTAACAACAACGATCTGAAGCAAACGTTCCCATCCTTCGACTATGCACAGGGTTCCGTTTACTTCCAAGACGAAATGAGCCTCAGCGAATACTTCAAACTCGCTGCTGGTCTCCGTCTCGAAATGCCTTACCTGAGCAATCCTAACAACAACCTCAACAAGGACTTCGCTGCTGTTGCTGCTGCCAACCCAGAATCATCATTCGCCGGCCTCAGCACCGCTGACCTTCCAAAGCTCAGAGTGAGCGTTTCACCTCGTATCGGCTTCAACTGGGACATTCTCCACAACCGTAACCTCATCCTCCGCGGTGGTAGCGGCCTCTTCACTGGTCGTATCCCATTCGTGTGGATGGTTTCTGCAATGGGTAACGCTAACGTCCTCCAAAACCAATACATCGCCAACTCTTCTACTGGTCTGCCAACAATCCACTTCCACCAGAACATTGCCGACCAACTGGCCGAAGTCTATGGTGGTCAATTTGAAGCTAAAGACCTCTCAGCTCCTACCGCTGCTACCATCATCTCCAAGGACCTCAAGATGCCATCGGCATGGAAGAGCTCACTCGGTTTGGATGCTAAACTTCCTGGCGGCATCAAGGCTACCGTTGAAGGCATCTTCAGCTACAACTACAATGAAGTGTATGCTTCACAACTCGGTTACAAGAAAGCTGGCGAAGTCGTCCTCGATGGTGAACACCAAGCCCGTCAACTCTGGGAATCAGAAGGCATCAAGAATTCTGATGGCGCTAAGATGACTGGTTACTACCTCCACAACGAAAGCAAGCTCCACGGCTACTACTACAGCGTCAACGCTCAATTGAGCAAGAACTTCAGCAATGGCCTTGGCCTGATGGCTGCTTACGCTCACAGCGACGCTAAGAGCCTCAGCGACGGCAGTGGCGACCAAATCTCTGAATTTGTCAACACCTACAACGTCAACGGCAACAACGCTCCTGAACTCGGTTACTCCAACTACGTTGCTCCTAACCGCGTCATCGCTAACGTGAACTACACCTTCTCACAAGACAAGCTCGGCACCAACGTCGGCCTCTTCTACGAAGGCTTCAACATTGGCTACTTCAGCGGCTACTCCTACTCAAGAGTTTCTTATGTGATGAACAACGTGAGCGGTACCTCAGCTTACCAACTCCTTTACATCCCAACCAACGAAGACCTCAACAACATGAACTTCATTGACGAAGAAAACAAGGCTGCTTTCAAGAAGTTCATCGAAAGCGACAAGTACCTGAGCACTCACCGTGGCCAATACGAACAGCGCAATGCTATCATTACTCCTTGGCTCAACCGCATCAACTTCCACATCGCTCAAGACTTCAACTTCAAGGTTGCTGGCAAGACCAACACCATCGAAGTCGCTGCTGACATCAAGAACATCGGCAACCTCCTCTACAACAAGTGGGGTTCATACAAAGTGCTGAGCAACAACGTCGTCCTCGACTATGCTACCGATGCTGAAGGCAATGGCACCTACACCTTCACCGAACCTACCTGGAAGGACTATGCTAACACCGCTTCAACTTGGTCAGCTGTTTTGAGCTTGCGCTACAAGTTCTAATAACCGATAAGTTATTCATCAAAAAAGCACCTCGTTTGAGGTGCTTTTTTTTGTTTATTCCGACCAAGGAAACATCGCCAACCGATATGGAGCAAAGCCCATCGGAATGAGATTCAGCTCCACATCGTGTTGCTTTATCTTTGGTGCGACCACAGGCAGTTTCGGGTCGCCCTTGTCGGGTTCCCAATCAATCAGGTCTGCTTTCACCTTAATATATATAGGTGCCGCATCCATGCCCCAACGGAAATATACAGGCAAGTCCTTGAAGCTCACCTCCGCCTCGTCGAGCGAATGTGCATTCAAGGCATAACGAAACTCATGCCAGCGTTCCTCGTTGAGTTCATAATAGTTGCCTTCCTTGGCTTGCAGGTTGAGGGCAAACACCAAAGGACCGTAGGTCACAAGACCATATTTCCCGCCATCCACAAAACCACTGTATTCATACGCTGCGCTGGCAGGCTCCATGATGCCCCAATAAGGCTGCGTGCCGTTGAAGTCGGCAAACTGTTCCGTTTCCTTTACCAAGGTCGGATGCATCTTCAGGCGGAGTTCCACGACATCGCCTTGCTGCCATTCCCTTTCGATGTGGAAGAAGCCATCGCGCGGAGCCAAACGCATCCTGGTGCCATTGATGGCAATCTCATATTGTTCGCACCAATCGGGCATACGCAACTTCAGGATTTCACCATCAGGCATGGCATTGACATGAAACACAACGCTTTCGCCAAAAGGATAGTTCGTTTCCATCTGTATGTCATAGCGACCATCCTTTGTCTTCAGTAGGGCGGGACCGTAGCCAAGCACCATCAACCCATTTTGCTGGTTATGCATGAACATATTAATAATGTAGTTAGGCAAGGCGCGATTGATATTGGCAGAGCAGCAGGTCGGGTCGTGAATCACCTTATAATATTGTCCGTCATCGCGAATCTTGAGATGCACGCCCGGAATGCGGTTCATGGCGGTTGTATAGACACTCAAGTCGAAATAAGCACTCACCGAAGAGGCCAAGGCGTTGAACACATCACGCTCGATGCGGTCGCCATAGCGGCTGTCGCCCGTGGCACGTGCCATCCAGATATTCGACCAGAGGAAATCTGACACATCGCAAGCCTCGGCAGCCTCGAAGGCACCGATGCCGTGGAAAAACTCGTTGGACGAATTGGCACCATGAGGCAACATAAAGTGCTGCTGCACAAACTCGTAGGCATTGACCGATGCTGCAAGATAATCGGGGTTGGCATTCCATGTGTAAGCGGCAGCGCAGAGTTTGGCGCTCTCGTTGAAGGTGACGCCATGGCAGATGGCCGAGCGCATGAAGTCGTTGTCATAGACCCACGACTGCAGATAGCCACTCTCAAAGTTCCTGAATACCTTCATGGCGCGGTCGGCATACTGTTTCTTTCCCGTCAGGCGGCTAAGCTCAAGCATGTTCTCCAAGCCAACGATTTTGCGCATATTATCCAATTCAACACCGCTCAAAGGATATTTTTCCTTCTCACGGTCGAAAATCGGGAACTCGTCATACACATTCTCAAGCACCGCGAGCACCCTTTCGTCGCCCGTGGCCGAATAGTAAGCCAAGGCAGCGCGGCCAAACACCGCTTCGCTCCAATACATGCCATAATCGCCTTCCGTAGAGCCCCATTTCTCGACATAGTCCTTGTTGTTCGACATGATGTAGCCATTCGGCTTTTGGCGCGCCACCACCGCTTCCATGATGCGGCGCGAACGATTCATCAGCAAGGTGTCGTCCATGATGAAGCCCAGTCGGGTGACGCCGTCGGCATAATAGCCCGTCTGCTCATAATGCCACCAGCCAGGTTCATCGGCACTCTCCCAGCCCTTCACGAACTCGGTGAAGTCGTCACCTAAGTTCTTGGTCAGGCCGCGAGCCGCCATGCCACACCAGTCGTGGAGCCATCCTTCGGGTTTCACCTCGCCAACGGCAAAAGGCACATACGATTCTTTCACATTCTGCGCATTCGATGGGTTGACGAACAAAGCCGACAACACAATGGCAATCAATAAGTTTCGTTTCACTTTCATATTATTTTCACCAATTTAGATGCGCAAAATTAGGAAAATAGTATTTTTGCAAATTGATAAACGATTGAGAATTTTGGTTTTAGTTAGATAATCATGTTTGAGGAAGACGAAGAATACGAGGAATACGAAGACGAGATGAAGAAGGCCCTGACACGTTTTGAGGACATGCTGAAGACGGGCGAGACAGATTATTTCGACAGCGAAGAACTGGAATACATCATCGATGAATACATCCAGAAAGGCAACCTGAAGAAATCGCGGCGAGCCATCGACTTGGCCATCGCCCAACATCCAGAAAGCAACATGCTGAAAATCAAGGAAGCACGTCAACTTCTTTTGGAGAACCATCCCAAAGATGCGTTTGAACTGATTCAACATGCCGAGCGCGATGAAGAAGACCCCGACTATTTCCTTACCCTTGGCTCGTGCCTTGCCGCCTTGGGCAAGTCGGAAGAAGCCATCGACAACTATCTCACCGCCCTGCCCTATTTCGACGAGGACGAGAAGTTCGACCTATACAATGCCATCGCCTTCGAATACAACAACCTACGGGAATTCGACCTCGCCGTTGAGTTCTACAAAAAGGCCCTGCCTTTTGCCGACGATGTCGATACCATCTATCACGAAATCAGATGCTGTTTCCTCAGCGCGCAACGCAAGGACGACGCCCTCGCATTTTTCCAAGGCCTCGTCGACGAAAACCCGCACAACAGCAAGGCTTGGTCGAACATCGGCGACATCTACCGCATGAGTTTCCAATACGAAGAGTCCATCGATCCCTACGAGTTCGCCCTCTCCATCGACCCCGAAGACCTCTGGGCCAATATGCACCTTTCCGACATCTACTACGACCTAGGCCGTTACCAAGAAGCCGTCGATACACTCAACGAAGCCTTGCGCCATGGCGTGGAGACCTCAATGATACGCGCCTCATTAGGCGACTGCCACTACAGGCTTAACGACATCGAGAGTGCCGCCGAAAACTTCCAGAAAGCCATTGACATCAACCCCATACAAGGAGCTGGATATGCTGGCATGGGCTACATCTTCAGCGATAAAGGCGACAGCAAGAAAGCCATCAAATACTTCAAGAAAGCCTACGAACTCGAGCCTTGGGAAATCGATTACCTCTATTCCATAGCTGCCGACTACCGCAAGCTCAACGACTTCGAGCACGCCATGGAATATCTGAAAAAAATCGAAGAGCTTTCGCCATCCGATCCCGACTCCTATTTCTATATGGCCGACCTCTACGGCGAGCAAGACAAGGTTGACGAAGCCATCGAGACCATTCAATACGGACTGGACAAGACCAACAACGCGCCATCGCTGCTTTACCTGTTGGCTTACGCCTATTTCCTGAAAGGTGAACACCAGCAAGGCCTCTGCGTCCTCGACCAAGCCCTCACCGCCGACTTCGAAGGCTACAAGGAATTCATAGAATACGACAAGGAATTGCTCGGCAACGATGTCGATATCATCGATATGATTGCACAACACAAGGCGCAGCACGACAATCCTACAGACCCTAATACCTAGAACAATGAGAATTAAAGACTACCTATACATCTTCCTGATTTCGATGGTGCCCATCGTCGAACTGCGCGGTGCCATCCCCGTAGCCGTCGCCATGGGACTTCCCACCCTCCCCACCTTCATCACTTGCATCATCGGCAACATGCTGCCCGTGCCTTTCATTTTCTTCTTCGCTCGCAAGATATTGGAATGGGGCAAGGACAAGAAAGTCATCGGCAAGTTCTTCACATGGTGCTTGCAAAAAGGCGAGAAAGGCGGTGCCAAGCTCACCCAAAAGGCAGGGCGCGGCGTTTATTGGGCACTGTTCCTCTTCGTTGGCATTCCGTTACCAGGTACTGGCGCTTGGACTGGCACCTTAGCCGCCAGCTTCCTTGACTTGGACTTCAAGAAAAGCGTTCTGTCAGTCATCGGCGGCGTGCTTTTGGCTGGAGTCATCATGTTCTTAGCCTCCTACGGCGTTGCCGGTGGAATCAACCTCTTCAAATAACACCATGAAACTTTACGGACTCATCGGCCATCCGCTGAAACACTCCTTCTCAGCACAGATGTTCAACAGCAAGTTCCAGTACGAGCAACTCGACTGCCGCTATCGCAACTTCGACCTGAAAAGCATCGAAGAACTGAAGCCTCTCATCGAGAGTCTCCCCGAACTCTGCGGATTCAACGTCACCATCCCCTACAAGGAAGCCATCATCCCATTGTTGGACGAAATCGACCCTTTGGCAAAGGAAATCGGTGCCGTCAACACGGTGAAAATCAGCGAAGGAAGACTCTTGGGATACAACACAGACGCTTACGGTTTCGAGAAACTCTTGGAGAAAGCGTTGAAAGAGAGAAGCATCGAACACGCCTTGGTGTTAGGCTCGGGTGGAGCCTCGAAAGCCGTCCAATATGTGCTGCGACAGAAACAGATACCTTTCTCGGTCGTCAGCAGGAGTGCCGACAAAGGCGACTACACCTACGACACGCTCACCGATGAGGTGCTGCGCCAGAGTCACCTCATCATCAACGCAACGCCCGTGGGCATGTTTCCTCACGACGATTTCCCCGAAATCCACTACCCCGTCCTCGGCAAGCAGCACATCCTCATCGACCTCATCTATAACCCCAAAGAGACCGCTTTCATGATCTTGGGCAAGGACTGGCACGCCAAAGCCTACAACGGAATGACCATGCTCGAAGAACAAGCCAAGCGTTCTTGGGAGATATTCAGATAACTTATATTTTTGCATAAATTCAATATGTTTTTATGCAATTCATACAATCAAAATATAACTTTTGCATAGATTTTAGTAATATTTTATGTAAATAATATAATTCAAACATAATATTTGCATAAAATTTATCGAAATTTATGCAATTATAAAACAATATTCGTATTTTTGCGCCAAATTTCAGAAACATGATAGAGCGCAACATTATCGACAAGATCCAGTATTTGCTGACAAAATACCCTGTCGTGACCATCACTGGCACACGGCAATGCGGCAAATCGACTTTACTGAGAAACAGTTTCCCTACGATGCGATATGTATCACTGGAAGATCCCGACCTTCGCGAGTTTGCCATAGATGATGCACGCGGTTTTCTCAACAACTTCGGCACGCCTCTCATCATTGACGAAGCCCAATACGCCCCAAAACTATTCTCATACATCCAGACCCGCATCGATTCTGAGGGCCAGACAGGCATGTATATCCTTTCGGGTTCGCACAACTTCTTGCTAATGGAGAGCATCTCACAAAGTTTGGCAGGAAGAACTGCCATATTGAAAATGGCACCATTTTCCATTTCCGAACTCACCCATGCCAACCTGCTTCCCGAACTCAACGAATGGCTTTTCACAGGCGGTTTCCCACGCATCTACGACAAGCAAATCAATCCTGTTGACTTCTTCCCGAGTTATTTCCAGACCTACATCGAGCGCGATGTCAGACTGCTGCGCAACATCAACGACCTTTCGCATTTCGTACGTTTCGTCAAGCTATGCGCCGCAAGAATCGGGCAACTGCTCAACATCAATGCCTTGGCCAACGAGTGCGAAGTCTCGGTTCAAACCATCAACTCATGGCTATCCGTCTTGGAAACCAGCTACGTCATTTATCTATTAAAACCCTACCACAACAACTTCAACAAACGCTTGGTGAAATCACCCAAGTTGTATTTCTGCGACACTGGATTGGCTGCCTCATTGTTAGGTATGGAAAATGCCAGACAAATGGATACCCACTATCTGAGAGGCGAACTATTTGAGAACATGGTCATTATGGAGTTCATAAAACAAGAGTACGCACAAGGTAGAGAGCCAAATATCTCATTTTGGCGCGACAGCAATCAGAACGAAATCGACCTCTTGATTGAGCGAGGTCTCGACCTGCAAGCCTACGAAATCAAATCGAGTGCCACGATGAAAACCGACTATTTCAAAGGGCTAAACAAATTCGCGGCGTTGACCCAACTGCCCAAAGAGTCGCTACATGTCGTTTACGGCGGCGATGTCAATTACCTGACCTCGTTTGGCGACCTCATTTCATGGAAAAACATAGGACCAAGCAAATAATTTCATACTTTTGCGCCATGACTAGAAGCAAGATAAAAAAACAACCCGAATACCTTGAAGACGTGCTTATCGTCGATGCCGGATCAGAAGGCATGTCGGTGGCAAAACCCGAAGGGAAAGTCGTCTTCATCCCCTTTGGTGTCCCAGGCGACATCGTTGACATTGAAGTGTTTAAGCGCAAGAAGAACTTCTTCGAGGGTCGCATCGTGAACTTCAAGAAATACTCCGAGAAGCGCACACAGCCCGTCTGCGAGCATTTTGGCCTCTGCGGTGGATGCAAGTGGCAGCACATGGATTACCAATGGCAAATACAATACAAACAGAAGCAAGTGAAGGACAACTTCGACCGCATCGGAAAGATTGAGTATCCCGAAATCAGGCCGATATTGGGTTGCGAACGTATCTTCTTCTACCGCAACAAGCTGGAATATGCCTTCAGCAACCGCAAATGGCTCACCGATGGCGCTCCCGTCGGCACGCACGACGAGGAAGCCTGCAAAGGCGTAGGGTTCCACCTCCCCCAGCTCTTCGACCGCGTCGTTGACATCGAGAAATGCCATCTGCAAGCCGATCCTTCCAACGACATCCGTCTGTTTGTCAGGAAGTTCACGTTAGAAAGAAAGATATCCTACTACAACGTCCGTGCCCACGAAGGACTGATGCGCAACCTCGTCATCCGCTGCAACTCGAAGGGCGAGTTCATGGTCATCCTTGTCATCAACGAGGAGAGTGCCGTGATACGCAACGAGCTCGTGCCCATGCTCGAAGCCGCCTTCCCTCAGATTGTCAGCTTGTTGCTCATCGTCAATTCCAAGTTGAACGACGTCATCAACGACCTGCCTTTCGAATGCCTGAAGGGCGACCCGTTCCTCATCGAGACGATGCAGTCGCCACGCCCAGGTTTCGACGACCTCAAGTTCCGTATCGGACCAGTGTCGTTCTTCCAGACCAATGTCTATCAGGCGGAAAGGCTATATCGCACCGCTTTCGACTTGGCAGACGTGAAGGGCGATGAACTGATGTATGACCTCTACACGGGCACGGGTACCATAGCCCAATACTTCTCACGCTTCGTGAAGAAGGTCGTCGGCATCGAGTATGTCGAAGAAGCCATCCGCGACGCCAAGGTCAACGCCGAAATCAACGGCATCACCAACTGCACGTTCTATGCTGGCGACATGGCAAAGGTGCTCACCGACGACTTCATCGCCGCCAACGGCACGCCCGACTTCATCGTCACCGACCCGCCACGTGCCGGCATGGCCGAGAGCGTAGTGGAACAGCTGCTGAAGATTCGTGCCAAGAAGATTGTCTATGTCAGCTGCAACCCAGCCACCCAAGCCCGCGACCTCCAACTCATGGATGCCGCTTACCAGGTGATGGCCGTGCAGCCCGTCGATATGTTCCCGCATACGAGCCATATTGAGTGCGTGGTGCTGTTGAGTAAAGGACATAATTGAATTAAAGAGAAAAGGAGAGAAGAATGAACATACAGCCATGTGAAGAACATTACAGAATATATGAAGATTTTGTAAGAGATTTAAGACATGATGACAGATATCCATTTATAAAGAACGTTAATGATTATAATGGAGAATCTGTAATTAAATTGTGTCCGTCTCAACATCAATTTGTTACATCATATCAGCAAAAAAAGATTACAGATAACTTTTGTGAGTTTCTTTTGAAAGAAACATATCCCATTGTTGAAATGCAGGTGTGTACTATTGCAAACCAAAAAGTATTTGATGCCATTTGCCACCAAAACAATTTGGGATCGTTGCGCATCAAATGCTTTAACGGAGCGGATATCTCCGAAATTGTCAAACTGACTAATCTAAAGAAATTGTTCATTGAAAGCGGCACAGCCATAGAAGATATTTCTTCTTTGGCTGATTTGAAACAACTTGAAGTCTTAATATTAGGAG
>CALBNP010000220.1 GCA_937896505.1 uncultured Bacteroidales bacterium
ATAGATACACTCCTACGTCGGTATGACATGGGCATTAGACGAATATCATGTGAAACAAATAACAATGTCATTCCGACCGAAGGGAGAGAATCTATTGTTGTTTGTTCCACATACCATAACGCCCATAGATACACTCCTACGTCGGTATGACATGGGCATTAGACGAATATCATGTGAAATAAACTAGAGACTTTGGCGAATCACATCACGATAATACAAGAAACTCTCATTCTTGACCCTATCCCTAACCATACGAAATGCCTCAAAATCATCGGGCAAGGAAATTTCGGGCCATTCCACGACCAAGTCGAACAGTTTTCCATCGACATCGGAAAGGCGCTTTGGCACATAAGCTTTCAAATCGATCAAGCACTCTTTCATCGACTCAACCAGCAGTGGATGAATGTTTTGAGTAGCACGACGACTTGCCGAATCCACTTCCAAACGCGATGAATAGTCGCGCAAGAAAGCCGCCACCATCGGGCCAAGGGCGTTGTCATGTTCGGTAACAATAAGGATTCGCATCACATTTCGCATTTCGCTGGGCACAAAAGTAGAAATAATTCAGCATTATTGAAGCACTTTCCCGAATTATTCTTACCTTTGCGGTCTTAAAAGACAAATCTAAAAATACACATACTATGGGAAGAGCATTTGAATACAGAAAAGCCGCGAAGATGGCACGTTGGGGCCACATGAGTCGCGTGTTTCCTAAATTGGGTAAACTGATCACCATCGCTGCCAAGGAAGGCGGTCCAGATCCTGACATGAACCCTAAACTGCGCCAGGCCATCCAAAACGCCAAGGCCGAAAACATGCCTAAGGACAACATCGATGCCGCCATCAAGCGCGCCACCGATAAAGACGCTACCAACCTCGTCGAAATCACCTACGAAGGCAAAGGCCCGTTCGGCATCCAATGCATGGTGGAATGCGCTACCGACAACACCACCCGCACCGTGGCCAACGTGAAGTCGTACTTCAACAAGTGCGGCGGCACCTTCCTGCCTATCGGTTCGCTCGAATTCATGTTCACCAGAAAGGCCGTCTTCGAAATAGAGATGCCCGCTGGGATGGACAAGGACGAGCTCGAACTCGAACTCATCGACTTCGGCTTGGACGAAATCGTAAGCGAGACCGACGAAGAAGAAGGCACCACCACGACCTACGTCTATACCGCTTGGACCGATTACGGCACCATGCACGACGCACTGGAAGAGCGCAAGATCAACATCGTGAAAGCCAACCTGCAACGTTTCCCCAACTCCACCGTCAGCTTCACCGACGAACAGATGGTTGAGATTGAGAAATTCCTCGACAAACTCGACGAAGACGAAGACGTTCAGGCCGTCTATACCAACATGGAATAATTCCACAATAAACTTCGACAAACGCCGTCAATTGACGGCGTTTGTCTTTTGAAAAAAAACGAACTGCCACATTTCCAAAATTTCATTCATGAAAGCCGACGAAGAAATCATCAAGCAAGTTGAAGAAATCATAGAACAAGACTTCACTTTCCTTGAAGCAAAAAACATTCAAAGCAAAGCCATTTCACAAGAGGAACTCGAAGCCATCGTTGTATCATCCAATGTCTTGTTCATCCAAATCAAGCAGTTGATAAATATCACCGAAAGCCAAGGCAAACGCTTTGCCGCCAAGATTTTCAAGCTCTACCGGCAAGTGGCACAAAAATATGCGGAGCAAACCAATGCCATCTTCGAAATATACGATTCCAATTCATTCCTAATCATATATCCTGGCCAAAAAGAAGAATCAAGAATAGCGGTAAAACACGCAATGCATCTGACCTACATCCTCACGGAAACACTCAAAGCATACGCCGACCACTTCAACCAGATGAACTTCTCCATTGGCATCGACCACGGACGCATTCTCGGCACCAATGAAGGACGGCTTGTCTGGCGCGGCATTTGCATCGAAAAAGCAAAAATGATCAGCGAGTTGTGCATAAAGCCCTACCGCATTGGCATCAGCGAAAGCGTATATAGGACATTGAAAGACGGTGACAAAAGCATTACCAAACACTTCCTCGGCATTCCGAAAAAAGAGGCCATCTGGGAACGCAATTCATACGATTTCCACAATGTCCATAAGCATCTATACACCACACGACACAGCGAAGTTTACAACCCTCAAGACGACATTGTCTAGACCACACTACGCACATATTATTATCATCACATTGGTTTTCATCACAATGCTTTTCACTGGAACCGCCATCGGCCAGGTGACCACCCCTTTTATGACTCACGAAGTCGATTCCATCTGCAAACACGCACTCCAACTCATCAAGATAAAAAACTCGCTCGTTTGGCAACAGCAGAGCAACGAAATGCAGAAAGGTCAAATCGACAACGACATACAATGCCTCAACAGCCAAAAAGAAGAGCTGGCCGAGGAAAAGTCGCTCATCGACCAAGAACTGGACTTCATTAACAAGCAACTCGACTCGCTCATCTATGTTCGTCCACAACGTCCACAGCCCAAAGCCAACCTTATGGACCTCATCGAAGAAGGTTTATCCATTACTGGAAACTACGGACTGAACATCAACCAGTTGGCATTGTCGAATTGGGCTGCGGGCGGTGAAAGCTCATCAACAGGAAAAGCCTTTGCCGACATCGAGATTGTATATCAGCACGCCACCTTCGAACAGAGATTTGTAGGTTCGTTCGCCTATGGCATCTCACGCTTTGCCGACAAGCGCATCGAAAAGCAAGACGATAAAATCGACCTGCGCTACACCCTTTCGCTACACCGCAAGCAAAAACTGAAATATTCTTTGGTTTCGACCTTCAACACCCAATTCGCCAACGGCTACAAATATCCCGACGATTCCACTGTGATTTCGAGTTTTTTCGCACCTGCCTACCTGACTCTTTCTGGTGGTGTCACCTACAAGACATCAAACAGCGTCTTTGAGGTTTACGCCTCGCCGTTGGCCGGAAAGATGACCTTCGTCTTGAACCAAAGCCTCGCCGACCAAGGCGCTTTCGGCGTAAAGGGAGGCTATTACACGGAAGACAGCACTTGGATGCCAGGCGAAAAGCTCCTCCCAGCCTTAGGTGCCAACGTCATCATCAACTACAAACAGCCCATCGGCAAGATGATAACCTACACTTCCCTACTCAACTGCTTCTACAACTATTTTGAAAAACGCGACGACAAAAGGCTGAAACTCGATGTGAATTGGGAAAACACCATCAATTTCGTCATCAGCAAACACGTCACCACAGTGCTTTTCCTCCATCTGAAATACGACCATAACACCACCTTCCCAATATATGAAGAAATCGAAGGTGTGCAAACCATAGTGGGCAACGAACCTAGACTCCAATTCAAGGAATCGCTTGGCATTGCCTTTATTCATAAATTCTAAAATCAACTTGAAATGAACATCTTAGTAACTGGCTGCAAAGGACAATTAGGAACGGAAATCCAAAAGATTGCCGCTACCGATACTATTCACCAATGGCATTTCACCGACATCGACAACCTTGACATTTGCGACAGCGATGCCGTTGAAAACGCATTTACTTCACACCAAATCGAGGTTTGCATCAATTGTGCCGCCTACACCGCCGTTGACAAGGCCGAAGACGAGCCAGCACTCGCACGCAAAATCAATGCACTCGCCCCGCAGATTTTGGCCAAGGCTTGCAAAATACACAACGCACTGCTCGTACACGTTTCCACCGACTATGTCTTCGATGGCAACGGAAGCAATCCCTATCGCGAAGACGAACCCGTTTGTCCGCAATCAGTGTATGGAGTCACCAAGGCCGAAGGCGAGAAACTGATACATGAAAGTGGATGCAACTATTTCATTGTCAGGACGGCATGGCTCTATTCTGCCACAGGAAAGAATTTCGTGAAGACCATGCTCATGTTGGCCGACACACGCGATGAAATCAATGTGGTGGCCGACCAAAAAGGCACACCGACTTGGGCTTTCGACTTGGCAGAAATGCTGGTTCACCTCATCAACCAAAACGGCACGAAACCCGTTCACGAGACGTTCCATTTCACCAACACGGGCATCATCACCTGGTACGACTTCACGGTAGCCATCATGGAAATTGCCGGTAAGACTTGCAAGGTCAACCCGATTACCACCGACCAATATCCCGCCAAGGCGCACCGCCCGGCCTACAGCGTTTTGGACAAGAGCAAGATCATGGCCTACACCGGAAGACAAATCCCCTACTGGCGCGACAGCCTTGTGAAATGCATCGAAGAACTATCAAGAAAATGAGCCAAAGCCCCGTAGGGGCGACACACCATAAGCAGGCGACGTTAGTCCCTGCGCACAACAAAAGAACACTAACAACATATAATATGGACCAGAAAATCATAGAAAGAGCAAAATCGTGGCTCACAGAACAATACGATGAAGAGACGAGAAAGCAAGTCCAAGACATGCTCGACAACGACCCTAATGAACTCACCGAGAGCTTCTACCGCAACCTCGAGTTCGGAACAGGCGGATTGCGCGGCATCATGGGTGCCGGCACCAACCGCATGAACATCTACACCGTGGCCATGGCCACGCAAGGCTTCGCCAACTACATCAAGAAAATGAACGCGGGCAAGAAAGAACTCAGCGTCGCCATCAGCTACGACGGACGCAACAACAGCCCGGCCTTCGCCAACATCACCGCCGATGTCATGTCGGCCAACGGCATCAAGGTCTATATCTTCGATTGCCTACGCCCTACCCCAGAGCTTTCGTTTGCCGTTCGCGAAATGAAATGCGATGCCGGCGTGATGGTCACAGCCTCACACAACCCAAAGGAATACAACGGCTACAAGGCCTATTGGAATGACGGCGGACAACTCGTCAGCCCTCACGACAAGAATGTCATCGCCGAAGTGGAAAAGATCACCGACCCATCAATGGTGAACTTCAAGCGCAACCCTGAACTCATCACCGTTCTGGGCGAAGACTTCGACAAGATTTACCTTGAGAAAGTGTTTGGCCTTTCACTTTCACTCGACCTTATCAAGAAACACGAAAACTTGAAGATTGTCTATACTCCGATTCACGGGACAGGTCGCCGCTTGGTGCCCGAAATCCTGAAGATGAAAGGCTTCAAGAACGTGTATTGCGTTGAAGAGCAAATGATTGTAGATGGCAACTTCCCGACGGTGAAGTCACCCAACCCGGAAGAACCAGCCGCCATGGCCTTGGCCGTAAAGAAAGCACAGGAAGTGAACGCCGACCTCGTCATGGCCACCGACCCTGATGCCGACCGCGTCGGCATTGCCGTGAAAGACGACAAAGGCGAATTCATCCTGCTCAACGGCAACCAAACCGCAAGCATCTTCGTCTATTACCTCCTCACGCGCTGGAACGAACTCAGCAAACTGACAGGAAAAGAATACATCGTGAAGACCATCGTCACCACCGAGCTTTTGTTTGCCATTGCCGACAAATACAAGGTTGAGAAGCACGACGTACTGACTGGCTTCAAATACATCGCCGACAAGATTCTTGAACTTGAAGGCAAGAAACAATTCATCGGCGGCGGTGAAGAAAGCTATGGCTACCTCGCTGGCGACTTCGTCCGCGACAAGGATGCCGTCATCGCTACCAGCATGATTGCCGAAGCCACCGCGTGGGCTGCCGAGCAAGGCAAGACACCTTACCAGCTGCTCATGGACATCTACCACGAATTCGGTCTTTACAAGGAAAAACTCGTTTCGCTCACCAAGAAAGGCATCAGCGGAACAGAGGAAATCAAAGCCTTGATGGCGAAGTTCCGCACGACTCCTCCTACCGTCATCGGTGGCGAGAAAGTGGTTGAGATTCGCGACTACAAAGCCAGCGAAGCCAAGGACTTAGCTTCTGGAAAAGTTACTGCCATCAACCTGCCCAAGAGTGACGTGTTGCAATTCTTCACCGAAAGTGGTTCGAAGATCACGGTTCGTCCTTCTGGTACCGAACCTAAGATTAAGTTCTATTTCAGCATGAAAGGCGACGCCAACGGCAACCTCGACCAAGCCATGAAACTGCTTGACGAAAAACTCGCCAAGGCCGCAGCTGAACTCACAGAATAAGTTGAAACCATAGATTCACCTTTTGGAGGCATGTCATTCCGAGGCCAATGCCCATAGATACACTCCCTCCCACATCGGTCGGTATGACATGGGCATTGGACGAAGCGAATCTATGCCTCCAAAAGGTTTGAAATGGCACGGGATTCAATAAACCTTATGAAAAACTCGAAACTCTTAGGCCATCTTTCGGTGTTCATTGCCTACACCATTTTTGGCTTCAACATCATCATTTGCAAGGACTTGACAAGTTCAAGTTTGGTATCACCTATGGGCCTGTTCTGTTTCAGGGCCATAGGTGCTACTGCCTTGTTTTGGCTTCTGTCGTTCTTCATGCCTAAAGAAAAAGTGGAACGGAAAGACCTTCCCAAGATTTTCCTAGCTTCCATGTTAGGCTTGTTTCTGACACAGATTTCATTCCTGAAAGCCATTCAGATAACGACACCTTTAGACACAGCCATCATCACTTCCATCACGCCCATCTTCACCATGTTTGTGGCGGCCATCGCCCTGAAAGAGCCTATCACCTTGAAGAAGGCAGGCGGTGTCGCCATCAGCTTTGCAGGTGTCATACTTCTGATTCTTAATACTGTACACGCGGGAAGCGTCACCGAGACGAAGCCTTTAGGCATCGTTCTGATGATATTCAACTGCCTGTTTTTCGCTTGTTATTTGGGCATTTTCCGTCCGCTTATCGCGAAATACAATGTCGTTACTTTCATGAAGTGGATGTTTCTGTTCTCGATGCTCGTTTCCGTTCCGTTGAACATCAAGGAGATGACACACATCGACTTCAGCGCCATGCCCACCAACTATCGCCTTGAGTTGGGTTTCCTCATCCTGTTTTCCACCTTCATCGCCTATTTCCTGATTCCTATTGGGCAAAAGCATTTGCGCCCGACAGTCATCAGCCTCTACGCCTATCTTCAGCCGTTGATTGCCACCATTACTAGCATTTACCTCGGCATGGATCATCTGAGCTGGCAGAAGGTTCTTGCAGCCGTGTTGGTCTTCACCGGTGTCATCTTGGTGAACAAGAGTCGTGCGGCTCAGGAAACCAAAAAAGTCACTTCAGCGACGCCTCGCTCACTGGGAAAGTGAAATAAGTGTCGGGGAAAGGCTCGTTTTCGAGAGTGAAATGCCACCATTCGCAGTCGTAAGGCTTAAATCCATGAGCGAGCATAGCTTCGCGTAAAATCATGCGGTTGTCGTATTGCTCTTGATTGATAGGACGATAGGCACCTACTTCCTGTTCGGGAAGCACATCAGGATAGGAGGCCAAGCCGAAATAATCGAAAGTGCAACCCATATCGACTTCTTTCTGCAAACGCATGTCGAAAAGCGTCAAATCAATGGTCGATCCACGCGTATGTCCTGACTTTTCAGCAATAAAACCTTGCGGAATGAGAACCGACTTTTCGACTTCAGGATAGAAATATTCCTGCATACGCGCATCGGTTGTGTCGGCAGCCCATTTCATGAAGAAATCGACAGCACACTGCGGACGATAGGCATCGAATATTTTCAAGCGATAGCCTTTTTGCAGCAATTCGTCACTCACAACTTTCAGCGAATCAGCGGCTTGACGTGTAAGCAAGGCAATGGGTTGTTCATAACCGGGGATACGCTCGCCAATGAAATTATAGGTGCTATAATAACGTATCTCAAGGATGGCATCAGGCACGACATCGGTCACCGAAACGAATTGCGAAGCATCTTCCTCGGGAAGAATTGGAACTTGAGTTTCTGCGTTCTCATTGCGATTGCAAGAGACGAGAAGTAAGGCTGCTAATGCGATTAAAAATAACTTTCTCATATTTGAAGAGTTGAAAAAAGGCACCGCTTTCGCGATGCCTGAAAAAATACCATGAAAAATTTCCTTATTTTACGATTCTAGTGCCACAAGTCGGGTCGCCCAAACGGGTGGCTTCAGTGATAATGGCTTCGTGACCAGTAGCTTCAACGAAGAGGACAGCGGCACGTACTTTCGGAGCCATGCTGCCTTCAGTGAAATGACCTTCAGCCAGATATTGCTTGGCTTGAGCCACCGTAATGGTGTCGAGAGCCTGTTCGTTTTCCTTGCGGAAGTTGATATAAACCTTTGGCACATCGGTGAGGATGTAGAATTCATCAGCACCAATGTTGATGGCCGTCATGGCCGATGCCAAGTCCTTGTCGATAACAGCCTCAACGCCACAGAGGCAGCCGTTCTTTTCAACAACCGGGATGCCGCCACCGCCAACGGTAATGACGATATTTCCTTCGTCAGCCAAACGCTTCACGATGTCAACATTCTGAATGCGAATGGGTTTTGGCGAAGCCACCACCTTACGCCAGCCACGGCCTTTAGGGTCTTCTTTATAGACAGCACCCGTTTCGGCAGCAAATTTTTCAGCCTGTTCCTTAGTATAATAAGGGCCAACGGGTTTGGTTGGATTCACAAACATCGGGTCGTCCTTGTCAACCTCGACTTGAGTCACCAAGGTAACCACATTGCGGCGGAAGCCTTCCTTAGCAAAGACTTTGTCGAGACCCATTTCAATCATAAAGCCGATTAAGCCTTGGGTTTCGGCCACGCAGAAGTCGATAGGCATTCCAGGAACGCCAAACTCGTGGCTACCGGCCTCGTGCTGCAACATCACGTTGCCCACTTGAGGGCCGTTGCCGTGACCAATCACCAAATTATAGTCATTCTTTAAAAAAGGGAGAAGTGACATACATGTTTCAGTCACATTCTGCATCTGTTCCTTGTAGGTTCCCTTTTGGCCGCCTCTCAACAAGGCATTTCCACCAAAAGCAATAACTGCAAGTTTCTTCATATCAACTAATTACAATATTTATTATTTATTAAATTCACCAAGTCCAACAATTTCAGAAGGAGCGGCAGAGATTCTGACGTAAGTTGATTCGTAACCGCCACTATCCTTAAATTGCAATGTGTCATTCGTCAGTTTGAGGATGGTCATTGTTTCGTCAAAAGCTTCGCCGCCAATGATAACGCCTTGCAATTCAAGGGTATTTTCATCGCTCTGCGACCACTTTTCATATCTGATATAACCCGTGTTGAAGCAGTCCATCGTACCATCTTCATTGATAGTGAAGCCGATGGTATCGCTCAAAATCGAACTTCTGACTTCTTTCCAGTTGCCAACAACACTTGGCTTCTTGTTGCACGAAACGAGGCAAACGACAGCCAAGCAGCAAGTCAGCACCAATGCTAATTTTTTCATTTTCATTCCTATTTTTGAATTAGGGTGCAAAGATAGGAAATTGCAGCTTACCAAAGCCAAAAGCGATGAAAAATATGAGGTTTTTGAAGCATTTAGGCTTTCACGAAACGACGTTTCACCAGACGTTCCACTTCCCCAATCCAAAGGATGAGCGAAGTGAATCCAATGATACGCAGCCAATCGCCCATAGGCAGCGGCACCACATTGAACATCTCACCGCCAAAGTTGACAATCAGTATTTGACCAACAAAAATGATGAGCAGCGTCAGCAAAAAACCTCTACAATCGCCTAAACCCTTCAAAGCCGACTGCTGCGTCCGGAAGGCCTTGGCATTGAAGATGTTCCAGAATTGCATGAACACGAAAATGGTGAACAACAGCGACAATTCCTTAGCATCGATTCCCGCATTCACATGACTGAAATTAAAGAAGTTAAAGAGATAATCGTGGAGCGAGAAATGCGCTAGTGTCGGCACTTCGCAATGCTTGAAATACTGGATGAAGCCAAACAACACCGCAACAAAGAACAAGCCCATGCCAACAATGCGTGAAGCCATTTCCTTTGTGATGATATAGGCTTGCCTCGACCTCGGCTTGTCGTGCATCACGCTATAGTCGGGCGGCAGCGATGCCAAGGCAAGAGCCGCGAAGGTGTCCATAATCAAGTTGATCCAAAGCATCTGCGTGACCGTTAGCGGCGAGGCCGTACCGAGCATGGCGCCAGCCAGAACAATCAGGCATGCCGCCACATTGATAGTCATTTGGAAGAGTATGAAACGCTGGATGTTGACATAGAGCGAGCGTCCCCAAGCCACAGCGCGGGCAATGCTCTTGAACGAGTTGTCGAGAATCGTGATGTCGCTGGCTTCTTTGGCCACGCTTGTGCCATCGCCCATCGAGAGTCCGATTTGCGCCTTGTTGAGCGCAGGCGCATCGTTTGTGCCATCGCCAGTGACAGCCACCACATCTCCCCTTTCCTGAAGCAACCGCACAAGACGTTCCTTATCAGAAGGACGTGCACGCGACATGATTTTCAGGTCAGCAACACGGTCGCGCAACTCTTCGTCAGTCAGCAAGTTGAACTCTTTTCCCGTAATCATTTTGCTTTCGTCGTCGTCAGCTTTCCAAAGACCGATTTGGCGTCCGATTTCCTTGGCCGTGCCAGGGGTGTCGCCCGTCACAATCTTGATGCCTATACCCGCATTGAGGCAATCCTGAATCGAGTCGGCAACATCGTCGCGCACAGGGTCGATGATGCCCGTAATGCCCAAGAAACACAAATCATCGCAAGCCAGCTTGCCATCCATAAAAATCCTCTCCATCTCTTCTTCGCTGATGAACTTAAATGCGAAGCCCAAGGTACGCATCGCTTTCCCTTGATAGTCAAGTAATTGTTGTTCGATGACAGTTTTCTTCTCTGCAATCGGTTCTTGTCCATGGGGCATGAGGATGGTCTCACTACGTTTCAACAGAATCTCGGGAGCACCTTTAACATATAGCACATACTCGTTTTCCTTCTCGGTGCATACCACGGAGGCCATATATTTATACTTCGTGGTGAATGGCAACTGCTTGACGACCTTGGCATCGTCACGAAGTTTCACGAAATCAACATTTTGGTCGAAAAGCCAAAGCAACAAGGCACCTTCAGTCGGATTGCCCACCACCTTCACCTTCGCTTGGTCGCCATAGTCAAGATAAGCCGTGGAATTGAGGGCGATACTCTCCTCGACGAGATGCGAGGCTGCGGTTTCTTCAAGTCGGTCGCTCGGCAAAGCGAAAAACTGAAATTCTCCAACACTCATCTGGTTTTTGGTCAGTGTTCCCGTCTTATCGGTGCAAATCACCGTTGCAGCTCCCATGGTCTCGCAAGCATGCATCTTTCTGACAAGGTTGTTGTTATCCAACATCCTTTTCATGCTCAACGCCAAGCTCAATGTGACGCTCATCGGCAAGCCTTCGGGCACAGCCACCACAATCAAGGTGACGGCGAGCATCAGCGTATTCAAGGCATATTGGGCAAAACCAATCCAGTCAAAAGGCTGGCCGTCGCCAAAGCCGAAATACATCACCATGCGGAAAACGACGATGAGGCCTGCAATCACATAACTGGCAATGGTGATGACATCACCGAGTTTGTCAAGTTGCTCATTGAGTGGTGTTTTCACATTATTGTCGATTTGGGCACCATGATAGACCTTGCCCCATTCGGTGGCATCGCCCACCTTCTCGACCACGAAGATACCATGTCCTTCGATGACCGAGCTTCCACGGCAGACATAATTCGACGGATAAGTCGCATCTGTCTTGAACTCCTCGGGAATCACCGACTTACGGATTGAAGGTTCACCCGTGAGGTCCGATTCGTTGACCCGCAACGCAAGTGCTTCCATCAGCGTGCCGTCGGCAGGAATCTCATCGCCAGTCTCAATCACGACCGTATCGCCCACCACAACATCTTTCCTTTCGATACGATGGACCAGTCCATCGCGGAACACCGTAACCATTTGTTCATCACTCGTCTGGTTCAGGATATCGAATTTCTTATTGGCACTCAACTCGAAGACGAAGCCCACGCAAGTGGCCAACATCACCGCGATGAAGATGCCCAAAGGCTCAAGAAGCACACGGATACCATCGAGACCCGAAAAGAGTTGATACAACGAAACTGCCATCGATAGCAGCCACGCAATCAACAAGATGCGGATGATTGGGTCTTGAAACTTTTCAAGAAACTGTTTCCATAGCGGTTCCTTTTCAGGAGGAGTGAGTATATTGTTTCCAAACTTGGAGCGGCTATCTTGAACTTCTTCTTGCGAAAGGCCAAATTTGTAGTCTTTTTCCATATTTACAATAAAAAAACTATTTTTGCATTCACGAAAAACGCGCAAAAATACGCTCTTTTTGGCAAAACAACGGAGGTTGCAAGGTTGCAACCCAAAATTGAACGAAGATGAAATTCAAGGAAAACCACAAAAATGCGTTGGCGAAGGTCCTTTCCGACCTCGTGCAAAGCGACGGCATCGTCAACCAAGGCGAAATCGATTGCCTGAACCACGTCTATAAAGTGCTACGCATCACATCAGCCAACCGACAGAAAGCCACCACATTAACCCTTTCGCAAGCCACACATATACTCAGTTCGCTTGGTAACACCGAGAAGATTGCCGTGCTGAAAATCGTCCAAAACCTTTCGGCTTCCGACGACACCATCGATCACAACGAATCGCTGCTCATCACCGCCTTGTTCCTCGCCATCGGCATCGTCTTGCCCGAAGCCGAAGGCATCAAGGCTAGCCTGGTCACCCTTCCAAGCCTCAATTTCGACACCCGTAACGCAGTCTTGTATGTCGAATCGAAATTTGACAAGAACGTCAACCAACAAATTGAAAAACAATACGATAGTATCAGTCAAATGCTTCATTCCTCAGAAAGGGAGTTTTTCTATCTGCCCAAGGTAATGCGCGACATTCAAGCCAAGAAGTCCATCTTCCGCAACACGCTAAGCTACATCGAGCCTACCCTTTCCGAAGAACAATTAGACATCATCGACCGCGACCTCTGCCAATTGGACAGCGTTGCGCTCTCAAAAGAGATATTCCTCAACTATCTAAACATCAATGGTTTTAACCTCGACAGGCCATCTTTCTTCTTCAAAATCAGAAGTGCTAGGCCTTCCTCACATCAAGAATTTCTCATCCTTGAAATAAAAGACGAGCCGTTGGCTACCTTACAACGGTTTTACGCATTGGAATCGAACATTGCGAATCTCAAGACCGACAACCTGAGCGAAAAAGAGTTGCGATTCCTGAAGAAATTCGAACTACAGAATCTGAAAAGCACGAAAGACGAGTTGCAATACACAGGTTTCCACAAAACCATCATCGACACCCTATTGAAATACAACGGCAGCCACGGCATCAGCCGTCTGTTCGTCACCACGAAAGGCGACCTCTACCTCACCGACCGCAACAACACCGAGGTGAAGATGCCCGCCCTTTGCAAAGCCCTTTACATCCTTTTCCTGCTCCACGAAGACGGCATTTCGCTCAACTACCTAGACGATTACAAGACAGAGCTTTACAGGATTTATAGACAAATTTCGACCTATAGCGACGACGAGTTGCTGCACCAAGCCGTTAACAACCTTACCGACTTCATCGGGACCACGATGAACGCCAACCTCTCGCGCATCAAGAGAGCCTTCAAGAGCATCTTGGGCGACGAAGCCACACTCTATCTCATCCAAGGCGACAAGGGCGAAAAAAAGACCATCAATCTCGCCAGGAAATTGGTGGTCTTTGAAGATCGGAGTCTGTTTGAATAATTTCCTCCACGTATCACGCGGATTTTAGCGTATCTTTTTCTCTTAAGAATAATAAAGGATACTAGCGATACGTGGAACCAAAATCATGCTAACTTATTGTTTAACAAGAAAGTGACATCGCTATTCGGGTCGATTTCGACAGGTTCCTTGCCATAGCGCATGACAATCATCTTCTTGCCGCCCTTCAGCAGCATCTTTTCATCAACCACCCAAAGTGCCGTGGCTTCACGCAAGCCAACCACCGTCATATCCTGGTTAACAGCCAGATATTCGTCGATACGAACTTGACGAGTTTCGCCACCATGCTTAATCAACTTGTCGATTTCCGGATTCGGGTCGAGGTAGTGAGGATTGATTTGGAAAGGTATCAGATTCAGGCACTTGAACGAAGCAGGCTGAACGACAGGCATGTCGTTGGTCGTGCAAAGTGTCGGACAAGCCACATTCGAGCCGGCGCTCCATCCCATATAAGGCACGCCCGCCAAAGCACGCTCACGGATGGCATCCATCAGGCCGTACTTGTGCATTTCGGCCACCAGATGGAAAGTGTTGCCACCGCCGACGACGATGCAATCGGCTTCCTTCACCGCCTTCACCTTATCGTCGAAATGATGAACCGAAGTGAAATTGGTGAGGCCGAACTTCTCGGCAAACACACCTTTCACCTTGGCTTCGTAGGCATCGTAACTTTCGGGATAAGCCTTGCCACCGATGTTGATTCCAGCAAACGGCACAAAGATGATACGGCTGTCCTTATTGATATTGTTTTGCAGGCAGAAAAACTCGATTTGATTGGCAGCCCACGCCAAATAATTCTCACCAAAATTGGTTGAATTGCTTATCAATAATAATCTCATGATGTTATGATTTAGAATTTTTGCAAAGGTAAGAAAAGATTTCATACCCAATCAACAGGCGCAACATAAATTATAACACACTAAAAAACATCACATTAAGAACAAAAGCAAAAAAAAGCAACATTTTTTGCTTGCACAAATAAAAAAAGATGTAATTTTGCAGCGTCAAACGACAACGGACTAGTAGCTCAATTGGATAGAGTCCCTGACTACGGATCAGGCGGTTGTGGGTTCGACTCCCGCCTAGTTCACAAAGGTTCTGCAAAAGAACCTTTTTTTTGGCCCATTCGACTAGGGGTCCAGGTCACCTGCCTCTCACGCAGGTAACAGCGGTTCGAATCCGCTATGGGCTACCCAATCAAGCCTCAACTCATTGAAAATCAGAGTTGAGGCTTTTTGATTGCCCGAAAACTGCCCGAACATCGTATTTGCCCGAAACGAAAAAAACCGCCTGCCAATCATTTGACAGGCGGTTACACACATTTCACCGTTATGGAACGGTGCAGCAAAAGTACAGCTTTTTTCCATACACATCATAGAACGAATTCATGTTCATCCCTCACCTGCCACTATTAGCAAGACTAATATCTGGCTCTCCCTATTCTGCGCATGGCATCCTCGAGTTTTATCTCTATTTTTGTAAGTTCTCCAATCCTTTGATCCATCTCCCGAACTATAGTTTCGGACAACTTACCACTTTTGATACAGATATTGGCATAGTGAGCCAATTGATTGATATTATTACCTGTCTTATGCATCTCATAAATCTGTTTCCTATACTCTTTCAGAAATTCCACCGCATTGATGGTTGCTTTCTCGCCACCAAACAGTTTCGCGCGAATGTATCCAGATACTGATTTACCAGAAGCTGCGGCCATCTGTAAAAGTTTGTCGTATTCTTTTTGTGTGAGCCGAATTTCCTTTCTCTTAACTTTGTTATCCATTTATTGTGATGTTTATAAAATCCAAGTTGCGATGAATTTTAACCCCTAAAGCCATTCAAGGGTTTTAGGCAAATTTCGTTTTTGTACGTACAAAAACACATCTTGCAATCAAAACCCCGCGCCAAAAATTCATCTCTATTTTGAAGAATAATATTCATTAGTTTATTGTTTGTAGATATAAGTGATGAACAAACTTTAGGGAAAGACATCTACCAAGTTTCAGCAGCTTCGTGAATGAAAAACTACTGACTAATGAGGTTGGGTAGAGTCAATCGTCGGTTAGTGTTATCGGCCACAAAAATACTAACAATATTCCAAACAGAGAATCCCAATCTCCCTTGAGTTGCCACTCGTTTTCAATGTACAATTGTACATTTCTACTTTTGTAAATTACTATATTTCTACTTTTCTACTTTTGTACATTTCTACTTTTGTATATTTCTACTTTTCCATATTTACCCCATGATGGAATTTGAGATTAGTGAAGCGACCGATCTGTATAGAGTTAGCAATTAAAAGTTGCCACCTGCCTTCGCTCCTTACTTATTCTTAGAGGAGGAATGCTACCGTAGTGGCGAATGGCAGAGTGGAGAGGCGTTAATGGAACGAATACCACAGAGAGGTACGAACCTTGGGCGAAGCGGAATGATACATGATTAAAGACTCTGACCTTCTTACACCAATATGAGAGACATGATAGGTCTTTCCAATTTCCAACTCAGGAAAATCGTCATCAAACCAACTACTGTTTGATTTGCAGACCGCAGTAAGGTTTGCAATCTCGTTAAAGTTTTTCTTTATATATTCTTCTTGTGTCATGGTGCTCATTTTTTTAATAGTGTGCCGCCATCACTATAATAAATGTCAATGATTTCGTAATCCTTTACCGGGATCTCCTCTATCGTTGTATAAACGCATGGAGTATGTTTATATAATAACTGTCGTTCATATTCCCAATCAGTTTTGAGATTAGAGACAAACAGGTAATAGTTGATTGTAGCATCCTCTCCAATTAGTTTTCCAAAATGTCTTATGACACCCCATACTAGAAAATTATGGTCGGCCTCGATTTGGTGTAATTCTTCTAATTCTTCATCTTCTAATGCATAACCAGCACCATAGGGAGGCTCATAAACTTGCGGTTCGTCTAGTTTTTCAAAGTATTTGATTATCTCAGGATAAAGCGACATGGACTTCATTCTTGAAATAGCCTCTTCATGCATTTCATCTCTTGTGGCGTAAATGTCAGCGTCGTCAACTTCATCACATTCATCTTCTTGGCAATACTTCTCCATATAGCGTTTATCATTTTCTAATGTCTCATCTCCTTCTTTGAGTAATTCTTTGTCGTCTTCATCCATCAAAGAAGTACACATTATTCTTACGGTATCGCCTAAGAGCGTTTCATTCTCGCTTAGAACGTCCAATTTGTTATCACCGATAAAATAGAGAATTACATTTTCGGTTTTTATTTCGTGCAGAAATTGTTCTAATGGTTTAAAGTGAAGAGCGACAACGAAATCTTCAGCGACAATAATGTCTTCATCACAATCTACAACATCCTTATACTCAATAACTCGCTTGTCGCCAAGCGGATCTTTCCAGTATATGTTGACGTGTTCGTCTTTGAAATGCATTATTATCTTTTCGGACATGCCTTGCATTGCGCGAATGATATTGAGCGTTGTACGCAATTCTGTAGCCTTTATTATTGCTTTATGATTGACTGTTCTTTCATCTAATATCTTTTGCACATTGGGCATCATAATCTCAGGATGCATGGGAAATTCAAAGCTTTCATTGCTTTTGCTTTCGAAAGAAGTGTCATAAATGCAACAATAGAGGCCGTCGTACCCAATGGCAAATTCTGGGCGGTACTCCCATTTAGACAAAACATTGTAAATACGTACCGCATAAGCACCAGGTAATGAAAACAAATGGAACTCTTTTATGTTGACGGGGAAGCGTTCGAGACGCAACACTGAGCCATTTGTAGCAAATATATTGCAGTAGCCTTTATCGATAAGAAACCAAATATACTCTTTGTACTTATGCAATGGATCTTTGCGGGTGTATTTATCTAAACTCACGAGAGCCTTCAGCACTATATTCCTTTCAAGTGGGAAAGTTTGGGTTGATAAATTTGTGCGAAAATCAGTAAATGGTGTTTTTTGAAAATACGCAGAATATGCTTGAATATCAAATAGATGATTGTTTTTATCATCACATACGATAAAACCAAAAAAACTAATTTCTGAAAACTCAAAAGACTTGCAATCGTGACGCTCAACTTCCTGTAGTAGATATGCATGAGGCAAGCAGAATACCCTATCCTCTTGCATGTTTCTTCCAGGGATAAGTTTTTCATACCTTACTCCATCGACAAATATATAGAGATAAAGGTAACCTTTTTGAAACAAGAAAGTTACTTTGTCTTCGTAGTATGGTTCGGGAAGGATGATGAGTTCCTCTTCATCGTAATCGTCTTCAGGGTTTCTTTTTTTCTGAGGCTTGATGAAAGGCGCAAAACACTTTAGCGCGTCTAGGAGCTCTTCCCTATTGATGTAGAATAATAGACTTGCCATTGTTGTATCGTTATTTAATTATACAGTTTCCATACGAATAGATGATACGCAAATTAAGGCATGGAACACACGGTCGGCTGCCGATTGGTTAAATGTGGATAAAGGAGCTATTCCGTGGCAAATGCTGTTTCTTAAGTTCCAGCCTCTTTGATTGGTGAACAAGACCCTCAAATATAAGGACAGATTGCCATCGTCAACTTGAACAATGGCATCATCACGAAGCAATTCGTCAAATGTTTTCAATTCATAACCATTACCATTACCCTGTTGCTTGATTGTGCTTCGATTGGACATTTCAACAATGTTTCTTACAGCATTCTCTATTTGAGGAATCAACAAGTGAATGGCTGTTACCAAGTCACCGTTAAAATAGGCTTTTAAGCCGTGTTCAACGATAGGTATTCTGTCAGATTCAAAGAAAGGACAGTCTATTACATAATGCATTATAGAACTGACACTGAATAGACCTTTGTCAATTGCGGTTTGAATTACGGGATGCATAAAAATGCTGTATGATTCCAAAGAATCATGAATATGCTGTACCAAATGACCTTCAAAGTCATTTTCAATGCCACCAATCACAGATGACGGCCGTCCTTTATAATCTAATAGTTGATGTGGAAACGCCGCAATCAATGGGTTCCTTTTAACCTTTTCGCGAAGTTCATTTTCCATCTTGCTTTTTTCGGGAAGGTATCTAAAGAGGAACCTGGCCATTACCTCACCAAATGTTCCTTCTGTCATTTTCTTTACATGATTATCGATTTGCTTGATGGGTATTTTGACAGATGAACTAATTGTTGACAATTCATTTGAGAGAGTGACGCTGTTTTGTTGTAGCTCAACAAGGATTTGCTTGGCTTCTTGTTGCAGCCCAAAAGAGCTGTAAAGCCGATACAATTTGTCGAGCAAACCATTTGTTTGCATTACAGAAAGCGTTGAAAATCCTTTGTGGAAAGCTGCATTCAAGACATCTAAAACCCGCTTTACTTCTTCTTTCTTTTGCCTTTTCTCATAGTATTTGGCCAGTAACTCAACACCTTCTTCGATGACAAACACATCGAATCTTTCGTCATCTTTGCCATCAATTTGCTTCTCGCACAATCTTGCAATTCTGCCTTCCATCCTACTGACAGACGCCGCTTCTTCATCTACGAAATTTTTCTTATTGTCGATTATCAACTTGAAAAGTCTTCCCCATAGTCCAACATCATAATCTGTCGTGGCAGATTGTTCGTAATTGACAATAGAGGTTTTCACCCTTGCAATCAAATCATTATCCTTCATCGTTACAGCAAGATGGAATGCTCGGATTAACTTCACAACACAGTTTATTTCGTGTTCCGGGTACCGACTATCAACGCACTCCAGTAGATATTCGACATGCTTTTTTCTGGTGTCGCCATCACATTTTGTCTTGAAATCTATCAGCAAGCCGGAATATCTGGCTTTTAGGATGGGGCTTGAAACTTCATTCAACCTTTGCTCCCAATACGAAACAACTTCGGGTGTTATGGATTCTTTGGAAGGAATGCACTTTCCGTTTGACAATTCCACAAACGGCCCATAGTAAGTATGCCAAGTGGGGTTTTCGGAACCTTCTGTCAATGAAAAAGCAATCCATTCAGCCAAATTCTCGGTCACAGTTCTTTCATTATCTGGTATGGTATATAATTCCGCAGCTATGTCAGATTCATCGAAACCTTTTGTTTCTTCAAAATCATATTTTGCAACTATTTCTTTGGCTTTCATTACAGGTCGTTTTCAATTTATGAGTGGGAACTAGTGTCAAAGTAATTGAACTATGATGGTGCAAAGATACTTTTTTTACGGTTTTTTTAGGTGATAAAGATTCATTTATTTTCCTTTATCAATACTTAAGTATTGATGGATTATTTTTGTATTTTTGCGCTTTGTCTGTTCTTAACACATAGTGTATGAATATCATCGAGATACAACAAAAGCTAAAGGAGCGCTATAAGCAATATATTTCAAGTTTTGTAAACATCAAGGATGCTTCTATCGCTCAAAAAGTTAGTGAGACTTTGGAGGGCGATAGGTTTTGGCCTGAGACGTTGATCCAATTCAATCCCAATTATGCCCAGGGGCGTGATGTGCAGGATATGATTATGCAAGGGCTGCCCATTCATCCAAAGTTGAAGAGTTTCTTTAGCAGCCGTTTTTACCTGCATCAACAACAAGCCATTGAGTTGGGATGCCAAGGGAAAGAGTTTGTTGTGACCTCGGGAACTGGCTCAGGTAAGTCGCGCACCTTTATGGCAACCATCTTCAATTATGTGTTGCAGAACCAGGCGGCGTGCAAGGATAAGACCATTGCTATCATCGTCTATCCTATGAACGCGCTCATCAACTCGCAGTGTGAGGAGCTTCAGAAGTATAAGGAACTCTATGAGGAAGAAACTGGCGAGGAGTGCCCGTTTACTTTCAACCGCTACACTGGGCAGGAAGGCCAGGATGTTCGCCAACGGATTCAGAACACACCTCCCAACATTATTCTTACCAACTACATGATGCTCGAACTTCTGATGACCAGAGCAGGTGAAGAGGAGAATCTCAGGAAGTGCTTCCTGAATAATTTGAGGTTCCTCGTTTTTGATGAGTTGCACACTTATCGTGGTATGCAAGGTAGCGATGTGGCCTTCTTGATTAGAAGAATCAAGGCATTGGCCAAGAACAAGGTGCTGTGTTTCGGTACTTCGGCCACCATGGTTGCCGATGAGGAAATGACCGAATACGAATCCAAGAAAAAAGTCGCGGAGATTGCGAGCTGCATCTTTGGCTCGTCGTTCACTCCAGAACAAGTGATCGATGAAACGCTGACGGTGGGATTGTTAGACAGACCCATCGACAGGACGGAGCTTTTGCAAAACATCAACGGCAGAATCGTCCTGAAGGATAAAGACACTTTCAAGAACTACGCCACGGCCATCTGGATTGAACAGAACATCGCCATGAAGAAGGTGGATGGAAGGTTTGTGAGAGGTAAACCGGTTTCGGTGCATGTCATGGCGGAGCAATTGGCAGAATGTTGCAAAGAGTCGGTTGAGAAATGCGAAGCGCATATCAATGCGTTGTTGGACACTTGCAACAAGATGAACCAAACCGCCGACACCAATCTTCTCCCATGCAAGATACATCAGTTCATTGCCCAAACGGGTAATGTGTATGCCACGCTTGGAAAACAGGACGACAGAGAAATCCAGACGGTTGACTGCCTGTATAGCGAAACGGAGGAAGGTGGTGAACGCACGATGATGTATCCCATCGTTTTCAGCCGTGTGAGCGGACATGAGTTTTACTGCGTCACCTTGAAGGGCGACACGATGTTTCCGCGTCAGTTTGAAGACTTGTCGAGGAACGCGAGTAAGGACGAGGATGAGGGAAACGACAATTCATCCGACGGCTATGTCTTCATAGCACATAGCGGTGATGATGCTTCGGACTTCGAGTTGGAGCCTGACGACCCGGACATTCCTGACGAATGGCTCACGAACAAAGGTGTTTTCAAGAAGGATGTGGTCGCCAAAAAGCTGCCGAAGAGAATCTATTTCAAGAAAAGCGGCAAATATAGCTTCGAATCATCTGGAGCAGATGACGAGATACAGGGTTGGTTTGTGCCCATGCCTATGTCGTTTGACCCGACTTCGGGCGTGATATATAGAGGCTCGAAACGCGAATGGGCCAAGTTGGCCAAGATAGGTGGTGAAGGTCGCAGTACCGCCACCACCATCTTGTCGTATGAAAGCATCCGACTGATGAAGCAGCAAGAGAATAAAGGCATTACCGACAGCAAGTTGCTGACCTTCGTGGATGCCCGACAGGATGCCGCTTTGCAGGCTGGACACTTCAACGACTTTATCCGCATCGGTAAAGTCAGGGCAGCCATCTACAAGGCCATTTGTGATTCCAGCGAGCCTTTGGACAGCACCAATGTGGCCAAAAAGGTGTTTGAGGCCCTGCAGTTGGAGCCTGACGACTATGCCAAGAGAAAGGGCTTGCGTGGTTTGATGCTGAAGGATTACGAGAAGGCGATGAAGCGCTTCCTCAACAAACTCATCTATGATGACCTGGCCGACAACTGGGCGGTCATCATGCCCAACTTGGAGCAATGTGCCTTGATGGAAATCCGTTACCGTTATCTCCATGAAGAAATCGTTGGAATGACGAGCGACGGCGAGGAATGCGAGCGACAATACGATGACGAAATCCTTGAAGGCTTCACGGATGAACAGAAGGAAGAATTTCTGGTTCAAGTGCTTGACTACCTCCGACACAATCTTTGCATTGCCGAAGAGGACAGAACCCATGGTGGTGCCGAGGACTTGAAGAAGACCATTTCGGAATATCTCGACCGCCAATGGACTCTGGACAAGGATGAGGACATTTTGGAATCCAGATTCCTGGTGTTGAAGAAGGATGTCAAAAAACACGTGGGACAAGCCACTTGCGGTTTCCGTTCGCGCTTGGGCTACTACATCACTGATACTTTGAAGAAAACCACTGGCAAAGGATTGGCTTCCGAAGAGGAATACACCGAATTTCTCACTGCGTTGTTTGGCTTGCTGAGCAATTATGTGATTGGCAATGCAGAGAAAGGCTGGCAGCTGGACTACACCAAGATTTTGTGGTGCAAGGGCGATAAAGTTAACGTCCGTCCCGATAGGGCAGCCGTGCGTTCGCTGAAGGATGTGGTAATAAAGCCTAACAGTTATTTCCAAGCTTTCTATTCGGATGGCGATTTTGACAAGTCACTTCATGCCGAAGACCATACTGGCCAAGTGCCTAAAGAGAAGCGGCAAGAGAGGGAGGATTTGTTCAGAGAAGGCAAACTGCCTATCTTGTATTGCTCGCCCACCATGGAGCTGGGTATCGACATCCGTGACCTGTCGATGGTGGGTATGCGCAATGTGCCTCCAACACCATCCAACTATACGCAAAGAGCCGGACGTGCGGGACGTGGTGGACAAACTGCCTTGATCTATACCTATTGCCGCACGAACAACCCACATGAAAAATACTACTTTGCTCATCCCGACGAAATGGTGGCTGGCAAGGTGAAACCATCGCGCATGGACTTGCTGAACGAAGAATTGTTCAGCAACCACCTCCATGCCTTGGTGCTGACCAAGCGACCTATACCACAGCTGGCCATCAGCATCAGTGACGTGGTGGATTATGAAGACCTCGAAGCGATGCCTATCCGTGACACGGTGAAGGACTTGCTGACGCTTGAACAAAGCTTTAAGGACGGACTTAAAGTGTTGTTCACAAAGCTGATGTCGGACACCTACCTGAAAGGCAAGCTTGAAGAGCAGCGTCCATACTGGTTCAATGACGAGTGGATTGAAAAGAAGCTCAACGACTACATGAGCGACTTTGACGCGGCTCTTGAGCGTTGGCGCATCCTGTACCGCTCGGCACAGATGCAGATCTATGCTGCCACCGAAATCATCAACAATCGCGCCTACGGTGACAATTCTGTTGAGAAGCGGAAAGCCCACAACGACTTGCGTTGGGCGGAAGCTCTTCGCGACAAGCTATTGGGCGTTGAGCACGGAGGTCGCAAGGAGGATGACGAGTTCTATCCTTACCGTTATTTGGCATCGGAAGGTTTCTTGCCTGGCTACAATTTTGCCAAGCTACCCATCAGAGCCATGCTGCAACAGTTCTACAGCGGGCTTGACGATTCGGTTGACGTGGTTACCCGACCGCGTACTCTTGCCCTTCGTGAGTTCGGACCAAAGAACATCATCTACCATGAGGGCATGAAGTACCGCGTGAACCGCATGATGATCAACAGCCAGTTTGCTACGGCACAGTTCCATTGCAGTGCCAACACGGGCATGATATTCAAAGTGGCGGAACGCAAGATGAATGGCGGTGTGGAAACGGGTAATGTCGTGCCGAAAAACGACATCCTTACAGGAGAGGACTTGACGGGCGGCAATGCCAAGGTGATTCCGGGCAGGTGCTTGCAGCTGACCGACATGATGGCGCAAGAAAACGACCGCATTACCTGCCAGGAAGAGGAACGCTTCAGGGCGGGTTATGCCATCGAGACCTATTTTTCGACGGACAATCCGCAGGAGGTGTCGCAATGCGAAATCCTCTTGGAGGATGAGCATTTGGCCACGATGCATTACATCCCATCGTGCAAGATAACCTACATCATGAAGCCGCAAACCGACAACCGCGACTCGTTTATCATCAACACTATGACAGGATTCTGGGTAAGCCCCAGCGATGTTGAGAAAGCACGGAAAGAGGCCGAAAGCAAAGGCATCCAGTTTGAAGGCGAAAAGTACCAGAATGTGAAACTCTATACCGAGGTGACTGCCAATGCGCTCTATCTACAGCCGATGGCTGCCTTGGACATGAGCGACAATGCCTCTGTGAGGACATTCATGTATGCTTTCAAGCAAGCCATCGAGGAAGTGTTTCAGGTGGAGAGTGGCGAAATCGGCGTGGATGTCATGGGGAATACGGCTACGCCCAACTTGTTTGTGTATGAAAACTCGGAAGGCTCGTTGGGTGTATTGTCGCGCATCGTGAAAGAGCATGAGATGTATCAGGCGGTGATGAAGAAGACTTTCGACATCTGCTTTGAAAGGACAGACTATACTAAGGAGGAGCTGGATGCCTTGGTGCCCGCCAGTTACGACAACTTGCTCAACTACTATAACCAGCCTTATCATAAGATTATCGATGTAAGGAGGATTTATGACCCAATGTTAAGGCTGTTGCAAGCCAAGACGGAATTGAAAACCAAAGGACAAAACGAGAGCTACAAAGACAGGTATGAGCGTCTGCAAGCGCAACGCGACCAGTCGAGTTCAACGGAATATGAGTTCCTAAAGTACCTCTATGAGCATGGGCTAAGGCTTCCCGACGAGGCACAACCCACCTTTATGAAGGAAGACCTCTTTATCATGCCTGATTTTCGCTACGACAAGCGTACTTTCGTTTTCTGTGACGGTACTCCGCACGACTTGCCGGAAGTGAAAGCCGACGACGCCAACAAGCGTGAGATACTGGAAGACAAGGGCTACACGGTTCTTGTGTGGTACTACAAGGAGCCGCTGAACGAGTTTGTCGGCAGGTATCCTAACATTTTTACCAAAGTTGTAGATAAATAAACAAAAACGCAGATATGGAATTTAGTACAGGGTCATTAGTCCAATTCAGGGGCAGACCGTGGGTGGTTCAACGGTCGGACGACAACGATGTGGTTGTCCTGAAGCCGTTGGGCGGTACCGACCACGAGGTGATGGGGCTTTACAAACCGCTTTATGGCGACCAGTTGGAGCTGTTGTCATACGATTTCAGGAAGCCCGATGACAACGACCTGCTTCAAGGTTATCCTGGCTCCGACAAGTTGCTTTATAACGCTTGCCGTTTGTCGTTTAGGGACATTGCAGGGCCTTTCCAATGCTTGGGAAAACTGTCTTTTACCCCACGCCCGTACCAGATGGTGCCGTTGATATTGGCATTGAAGCAAAAACGCATCCGATTGCTCATCGGTGATGATGTCGGTATCGGTAAGACCTTGGAATCGCTACTGATTGCCAAGGAGCTACTCGACCGCAAGGAAATCGGGAGTTTCTCGGTGCTGTGTCTGCCTCATTTGTGCGAGCAATGGCAAAATGAAATCAAGGACAAGTTTGGCCTTGATGCCGTCATCATCAGGGGAAGCACCGTGAGCGGCTTGGAAAAGAAACTGCGCAATGGCCAAAACGTATTCCGTTCCTATCCCTTCCAGGTCATCTCCATCGACTATATCAAACAAGACAGTCGCAGACAGATCTTCCTTGACCATTGCCCTGAATTTGTCATCGTTGACGAAGCACATACCTGTGCCCGTCCACGCGGTGCCAACAAAAACCAACAGCTGAGATACAACCTACTTCACCATTTGGCCGCAACAGACAGGCACATCGTTATGCTGACGGCCACACCCCATTCGGGACAAGAGGAAGAGTTCCAGTCCATCATCGGGATGCTTGACCCCAAGTTTGAGAATCTGCGTTTGAGCGAGTCCACTCCCCAACAGCGGGAGGAGCTGGCCAAGTATTTCATCCAGCGTCGGCGTGCCGACATACAGGATTATCTTGGAAGCGAGACTTCGTTTCCTGAGCGCATCCAGATTGATGACAACAAGCATTACCAAATCGCTCCTGAATATAAGGCATTGATAAGCAAAATCGTGTCGTATGCCAAAAGCAATGTGATGTCGGCATCAAGCGAGTCGAAGCTGAAGCAACGCTACATCTATTGGGAAATGCTGGCCTTGATACGGGGTGTGATGTCAAGCCCAGCGGCGGGCATCAGCATGTTCCGCAACAAATTGGACAAGCGCAACGAAACAGTGGACGAAGAGGAAACCGACATCGACGAAAGCGAGAAATACAAATTCTCCTTTGAGTTCAAGGACTTGCCTGCTGTGACCGACGTATCACCCGAGTTCTATAGCGCAGAGGCCAACAAGGCCAAGCGCAGCAAGCTTCAGGGCTTTATCGACGACTTGCAGAGCATCATGGACTTCGGTCTGGATTACAAGGTTGACAAGGCCTTGGAATACATCAAGATATGTCTTGACCTTGGCAAGAATCCCATTGTGTTCTGCCAATATATCCAAACGGCAGAATATTTGGGGGCAAAGGTCAAACAGGCGTTTGCGACAGGCAAATACAAGAAGGTCGCCATCGAAGTTATCACCAGCACCATGGCCGACGAGCAACGCAAGGACAAGATCGATGAGCTGGCGAAAACCGAAAAGCATGTGCTGGTATGCACCGACTGCCTTTCGGAAGGTGTGAACCTGCAAGACGGGTTTGAGGCTGTCATCCACTACGACCTGCCTTGGAACCCCAACCGCATGGAACAACGCAACGGACGTATCGACCGTTTCGGGCAAAGTGCAAAAGAGGTATTGGTTTCGTCCATCTATGCCACCAACAATCCCATGGACATGGTGATTCTGAAGGTGCTCTACGACAAACAAGACCAAATCCGCAAGTCTATTGGCGTGTATCTGCCGATTGCCGAGGACGATTCTTCGGTGATGGAAGCCGTGATGAAACGTATTTTCTCCACGTCAAGCGCCTTTGAGGACAACAGCGGCCAGCTTACGCTTACCTTTGAGGATTTCGAGGAAGACACCTCTGAGCGCGACAAAGCCCTCACCCGCAGCGTGGAAATTGAGAAGAAATCGCACACCTATTTCGCGCACAACAACAAGCAGGCCGACCCGACCAAGTTGGAGGCCAGCCTGAGGCAGGTGAAAGACATCATTGGCGATGTGGATGACACGGCTGATTTTGTGATTGGTGTGCTGAAGCATTTGGGGGCGCGTGTTGTCACCGATGCTCCGCTGTGCTACAGCTTCGACATCAACGACCTGCCGCCGCGAGGTGACATCCGTCACTATTTTGAAGGCAAATCCACCACGAAGCGGATTGCTTTCTGCTCGCCTACGCCCAAGGGCTATATGTACATTGGGCGCAATCACACCTTGGTTGAGAATTACGCCCGCGCTATGGTGAACGACACTGTGAATGGTGGTGACATGAGTGCCAACCGTGCCATGGTTACGGTTACAGACCGTGTGAAAGTGCCTACCACCGTGATTCTGATGCGCGTTAGGAGTGTGATTCGACCTGTTGACAAGTCGAACCGAGAGATTGTGGGCGAAGAGATGATTTTCTTCGGCTATCAACGTACCATCGAAAAAGAGCAGTTCATCAACAGCCAGCAATGCCGAGACCTGTTTTTCAACGCCCGCTCGAAAGAAGACCTGCCCATTGGCGAACAGCGGCAGCTGTTTGACCGATACACCTCGTGGGTACGCGACGAAAAAACATTGCGCCAACACACCGATGCCTTAGCCTTGGCCAAGGCCCAGGAGTTGGTGGAAGCCCACAAGCAGTATCGCACCTATCTCCAAGGAGAGAACTACATGGTGGTGGAGCCTGTGCTTCCCATGGATGTAATAGCTTGCTATGTTTATCTGCCATTTGACAATTGACGACTATGGACTACACTTGCATTCACATATACGGCCACATCATTTCGGAAGAAATCATCAAGGCCATCGAGACTGAGGAGAATTATGCGGGTAATACCGATGCCGACTTTGCCATTCCCTCGGGGATGACAGTCAGGCAAACCATCGACAGCGAATGGAGTATGCTCAAAATGCGCTGGCTCAACCTGTTTGCCAATCGCAACCTCACCAACGATCCCTACGGCACCAAGAGCGTGCGTAGCCTGATGAAGGTTTTCTTCACCGAGTTCAACTACAACCTTGAAGAGCAGCGACGCAACGTGGAGGTTGACGGCAAGGGCTATGCCATCACCTATCTTTCGCCCGAATGTGGCAACATGCCCATCATCGTGGTGGGTGATGTGGTGGCTGACAACGAGGGCATTGCGACTTTCGACAAATGCTCGCTCGACTATCGGGCCAAAGGTTCGCACAAGGTTAAGTCGCCCCATGCCACCATGCTCGAATACCTCAACGTGACTGACAATGTTTACGGCATCGTCAGCAACGGGCGCGTGTTGCGTGTTATCCGCAACTCAGGCGAGTTAGTGAAGGCCACCTACATCGAGTTTGACCTTCAGAAGATGGTGGAGGAAGACCACTACAACGAGTTTGTAATCATGTTCCGACTGCTTCACGCCTCTCGCTTCATCAAGCGTGGCGATGACAGCATCATCTTTGAACGCTATTTCAACCAAAGCATAGAATCGGGCAACCGCATTCGCGACGGCCTCAGCCGTGCCGCCCAGCAGGTGATGGAAACTATAGGCACTGCCGCCATCAGGCACAATGAGAGCCTTCGTGCTGCCATCGAAAACGGAGAGCTTACACCGCAGCAGCTGCACAAGGAACTCATCCACTTCATCTATAAGCTACTCTTCCTCTTCATCGTGGAAGACCGAGGCTTGCTCTATGCCCAGGACGATGATGCCAATAACACCCAAATTGAGAAATGGCAGTCCATCTATTCGCGCTACTATGCCGTTGGCCGTTTGCGCACACTCTCGGAATACCCGTTCCTGAAGAAGGATCAGTATTACGACCTGTGGATGTCGCTCTTTGAGACATTCCGTCTGTTTGAGGACGAGGCGTTTGGCGCTCCGTTGGGCCTCAAACCCTTGGGCAGTGTGCTCTTTGCTAAAAATTCATTGCCTTGGTTGCGCCAGTGCCGCATCGACAACCAGTCGTTGCTCACCGCTTTTGGTTTCCTTGACCAATTCCAAGGTGAACAGGGCAACATGGTGAAAATCAACTATACGGCCTTGGATGTGGAAGAGTTTGGCTCGGTGTATGAGGGCATTCTGGAACTGCGTCCCATCGTTTCGATGGCCGACAGGAAGTTTTATTATGCGCAAGGTCTCGACCGTCAGTCGACCAGCTCCTATTACACCCGACCTGATTTGGTGAACAGTCTCATCAAGACTGCGCTCGTTCCCGTGATTGAGGACAAGTTGAAGGCTTGCTCCACACGAGAAGAACGAGAAAAGGCGTTGCTTGACATGAAAGTGTGCGATGCCGCCTGTGGCAGTGGCCACTTTGTGTTGGCCATGGCCCGAACCATTGCCTGGCACCTTTGCGTTGTGCGTACTGGCGAGGACAACCCCGCATCGCGCGACTATCGACAAGCGTTGCGCGAGGTCATACAAAAGTGCGTCTATGCCGTTGACTATAACCCTGATGCCGTTGAGCTATGCAAGGTCGTGCTGTGGATTGAAGGCTTTTGTGCCGGAAAGCCACTCTCTTTCCTCGACCACCATATCCGTTGCGGCAACTCGGTGGTGGGTGTGACAGACCTCAATGTGTTGCTTGATGCACTTCCAAGGGATGCCTTCAAGGTGCTTGAACATGAAAGCAATCCCAATGGCACAACAACCTTGCTGATGAGGTTTGTTCGTCGCATCAATGAAGCGGAAGCCGAGCGCAACAAAACTGGTGCATTTGGGGAGTTGTTTGCCAACGAGCAACCGAAACTTGACAAGTCACAAATCGAATTGGGCAATACCGCTCGCAGCATTACCTCGCTGCCCGAGGAAAGCCTTGACGAGGAGAAGGACAAAGCCGACAAATGGGAGGCTTTCATGAGCAGCCCACAGGTGGAATGTTTGCGCCGTGCCGCCGACATCTATACCTACGCCTTCTATCGCACCTACACTTATTCCGACTTTTTTGAGCGTTTCGATGATTTCACCGAAACGGGCTACACGATGCGAGAGGATGTGGAGCTGCCCTCGCCAGCCACCATTGGAAAGGCTTTGTTAGAGACTAAAGAGGACTATAGTGGCCCAAGGCTTTCGGACGACTTTAAGGCCGAGGTGCAAGCTGCTGCCGACCGATACCGTTTCTTCCATTGGAGCGTGGAGTTCCCCGAAGTGTTTGCCCAAGGTGGCTTTGATGCCATGTGCGGCAATCCGCCATGGGATAAGATTAAGGTTGAGGATAAGAAATGGTTTGAGCAACATGGCAGGTCTGACATCGTGAATGCTGGAACGGCAGCACAGCGTAAGCGTGCCATTGCCGAATTGCCCAATACTGACCCTGAATTATTTGCCGAATATATTGAGGCGCAAAACGACGCAGAGGCTATGAGCCGTTTTGTGCGATTCTGTGGGCGTTTCCCATTAACCGCTTCAGGTGATATAGACCTCTATCCGCTCTTTGCTGAAATTTGCCTCAACAATACCCGTGAGGCATGGGGACTTGTTCTACCTACTGGCATCGCTGTTAATGATTCCAACAAAGACTTCTTCTCAAAACTCATTGATGAAAACCGATTGATTTCACTTTACGATTTTGAAAATCGCGAAGCTTTGTTTGATATACACCGTATGTTCAAATTTTGCTTGCTGACGGCAGGCAAGGCACGACAAGAGTCTCGAACTGTACACGGGGGATTCTATCTTATGCGTCTTGACCACTTACTTGACCCTAATCGCATTTATACTCTTCAAACTAGTGATTTTGCTTTACTGAATCCCAACACTAAAACCTGCCCTGTATTTCGCACTGCTAAAGATGCGCAATTAACAGCGAAAATCTATCATAATTCAACTATTCTTCAAAACGAGAAGACAGGGGAAAATCCTTGGAATGTTTCTTTTTCTCGAATGTTGGATATGTCAAACGATTCGCAGTATTTTTACACCTACGCACAAATGGAAGAAAAGGGGGCAAAAATGCAAGGTAATTGTTTTGTACTGGATGACGAAATCTTTGTCCCCCTTTATGAGGGCAAGATGATTTGGCATTATAATCATCACTACGGCAATTGGCCAACAATAGGTGAAAGGCCAAATACGATTAGTTCTCCCTCTATTGAGGAGTATGCCAATCCAAACAGCCTAATTATGCCATGGTATTGGGTTTCCCTTAACGAAGTTAAAAATAGGCTTATCAAAACCAATCACGACAACGAAGTCATTTGGGAGTGGAAGCATAGTTGGTTGCTCGGTTATAGGTGTATTGCTAGAAGCGTTGATGAAAGAACATTCGTTGTTTCCCTCCTTCCCGGGGAGGTAGGTGTTGGCAACAATGTCGTCCATCCCATTCGACTATGCCGTCAGACAAAAAGTGGGTGGTATCAATATGAGCACTTTCTTCGTGAAACAATTCCCGGTACTGCCATTCGACACTATCCCCGAGGGCCTCCGCTGGGAGATTACCCGCCGTGTTGCCGAGCTAACCTACTTCAACCACGACCTTGACGGCTGGGCGGAAGAGCTATACGACGAGTTGACGGACGAGCAGCAGCTGGAGCTTCCGCAGTTGGGCGAGAAGCAGCCATTCATCTATGATCCAGAGCGCCGTGCCGTGCTGCAAGCCGAGCTGGATGCCATCATTGGCCACCTCTACGGCCTCAACACAGAGGACATGCGCTATATCCTCGACCCGGAGGATGTTTGTGGCCCTAGCTGCATCAACGAGACGTTCCGGGTGCTGAAGAGCAACGAGATACGCCAGTATGGCGAGTTTCGGACGAAACGGCTGGTTTTGGAGGCTTGGGAGAGGATGGGGTATGATAAATAAAAATCCGAGTTGCCATGGTGAACATTGACGATTATAACGAGGTCAAAGATTGCATCTACAAAGATGAATGCTATTCGGCTCGCGACAATGGTGCAATAATGCGGCATCAACGTGAAGGGTTACGTAAGCGCAAACTTGATGATGTTTGGAGTTTTGGTACGCTGAATATCGCTACAGGCTATATGGATTTTTGCGGTGAGCGTGTGCATCGCATCGTGGCCACCGCATTTCATGGGTCTGCTCCTTCGGACCAGCATGTCGTTGACCACATCGACACCAACAGGCAAAACAACCGCCCCGAGAATCTCAGATGGCTCACCAAACTTGAAAACATCCTAAACAACGAAATCACTAGAAAGAAGGTCGAGCTTATTTGCGGTAGTATTGAGGCCTTTTTGGAAAATCCTGCACTCCTTTACGGGCACGAATCAGAAGACAAGAATTTTTCATGGATGCGAAACGTGACGAAAGAAGAAGCCCGCATTTCGTTGGAAAAGCTGACGGAATGGGCTAAAACTGCAACAAAACCAAAAGGCGGCTCTATGGGCGAATGGGTATTTCAAGATAGTCCAAGAGCTGGGTTTAATCCTACAATTAGATTTGACGAGCCCATCATTCCAGAAACGCTTGAGGAAGAGGAACCAGAGCCTTTGAAAACGCAGTCGCTTACGCCCAATGCCATACAACTCAACTGGAAATATCCTGTGCGCTTTCCATGCTGTCCACAACACTATTCAGGCAATCCGTTGGATGCGTATATGGCCAATCTGGAGGAAGGCAAAGTGTTCAGCACAAACGACTATGGTGATTCCAATATCCTTAGATTTGGGATGCCACAACCCAATTGTTTGTGGGTGATGTGCAACATCAGAATAGGGTTTAAAACACACGCCTTTACGAAAATCACGTTCAAGGATGGGTTCTTCTACCACGAAAACAAGGGCGTGTATGACATTGGCGACGAGCCGGAAGAGATGTTTGAGGAGATTTTGAAGGGGGAAATGGGATGACGGAATGATTAAATAAACAAAAATTCTAAACTTACCATCGATTTGCTTTCGTCGCGCATCGCTATCTTCAATATAATATTCATCCTTTGGACACACCGAGTGAAATACTACAGTTTAAGGAGGTAAAACCAACTAAAACGTATATTATTTTAATACAACGGCATATCTTTATTGTCAAATTTCAATTGATTATTAGGGTCGACTATCAAATTAACTATCTCCTCTTCCATCACTCTTGTAATCATTTTCAAAAGATTAATTCCATCTGTATATTCTTCAACATTCCCATAAGTGAAATGCAATTCTGTCGCTTTATTGTGAACGATACTATTTCTTAGTTTATATACTACTCGAGCTACTTTCTTAGCAGTATGTTGATCCCCTGACATAATGGAATAGTTCTTCTCAAGAAAAGTATTATATGGAGATAGGGAAGCTTGGTCTATCTTATTTGCATCTGTGATATTGGGGAATAATGATGCAAATACTTTTTGAAATTCTTCCTCTTCTTTGGTTGAAGCCTTATGCGCTTCCTTGATAACAGTTCTTATAAAAGCAGAGTTACGTATTGATTTATTGGCAATTGACACCAAATGGACCCTAAATGTAAAGTATTCCAGCACTTGATACATTCGCAGATAACGGCCCAGTATATCCTGCGTATGCTTGGATTCATTCATCACATTGTATACATCAAAATACTGAACATATGGAATAGATGCATCATAGCTCAAAACTGCGTTGTAAAATTTGGTTGCAGAAGGATAAGAAAGATCTGATGGAATATCAAAACTACTTTCATTAATATGGCATAAACATGCATATCCATATAAATTCCATGCATCAAAAGCAGTAGTATTATGTAAAGCCATGTAGCCTGATTCTTTTTTCTGTTCGATGCATTCCAAAAACGAAGTTTTCTTAACCTCATCATCCTTTACTGCCAAAAAGATTCTTTCAACAGCAATGAAGATTTCATCTTTCTCAATAACATCGTTGCATTTTTCAAAAAGGTACTCCGTCGTAACTACAAGACATTCATTCGGTTTATGATAAAGAAACGGCTTTACGAGTGATTTGTGGGCCTCATCCGCAATCTCAAGCTTATAATTCAACTGGTTATCCAATTCTTCTAGATTCTCATCGTCAGTTAATTGTTTAATCTTGTTCAACAGTTGAGCGTAATGTGTGTTAGCTTTTTCTTCAAAAATGCTATTGATAGCATCCTTCAATTTATTGGTATCCAAATTATCTCCAATAGTCGTATAGCACTCATCGGTAAAAGGGTCTGTTGCGTTTAATCTTTCTGCGATACTTCGCACCAAGTTTACCATTATTTCTTTTCGTTGCATACCTTATTCTTTTGAATTAAAAGCCTGATACCATTCCATTTCATTCCCGGTCAAGAGACCTTTTGTGTAGATAAAGATAGCTTCTCTTAGCACCTTACCCACATTTATTCTAACACTTGATAGTTCGCTGTATGCGTTGTCAAAATCACCTATTTTAAACGGATCAGGTTTACTTGCTATGGCATTTATAACTCCGTCTAGCCGTTCCAAGTCCGTTGTGTTCTCATTCAATACCGAACCAATGGCGGCAAAAATCCCGCTCAATGTAGTGTCTTTTCCATACCATATCTCATAATTTGCCCCTTTCTGCTTAAGCTGGCAATCTAACCTATAAATTCTATCAATAAATGAACTCAAAAAAACTTCATTAAAATAATAAAGGAGTACATCCCCCTCTACGGAAGCGTCGTCTTCAAAGCGAACCTTGTTCGAAGGATCTACACGCAATGGCTTACCTTCTATATATGATTGTAATGCTATTATTATAGACGCAAGAGCATATTCTCCAGCATTACGAATACCACGGCGAATACTATAATAGCGTTTGTCTTTTTCTCGGTAAAGATGAATATCTTGATTTAAGTTCAGTTTATTTGCATCAAAGAAATGCAAAAAAAGAAGTTCAAACTGATGTACAGATGAAACGGAACGCTGACCTGCATTAAGAATCAACATCTTCTTGATAATTTCATCATCTGTAAGGCCTTCCCATAAAGCAAAAACCATGTCATATTGTTCATAAAGAGCAAGTAGTTTTTCTTTATATATTTTCCCTTTTCCATCCTCTACAAATAGTTGCCTCAATAATTTCACAGTTACAAAGTCAAGTTCAAGTAGCCGATTCCCTTCTTCGTCTGACTTTAACCGATTCAAAAGCTCTTTGTAATCTCTACATGAATTTGTATTTGCAATCACAATAATTCTCCAAACGACCCACAACCGGTATGTGCGTTGCAAACCATCCAAAATGTCAAAATCCTCGACTTTAAGACGACTAGAGTCTATTGGTTCAATGCTGCCACTTATAGTTAAAGTAATGACCGGCATTGGATCACCATCCTCAATAGTACGTAAAATACCATCTAAATAAACATTCTTTACAATGCGACGTTGTATTTCAAAATTAAAGAAGTTTTCTTTAAGACATTGCATATAAGAAGCGAGGTTGCTCTTGGCTAAATACCAGGTTTTTTTACCAATCCTCTTTTTATCATAAATATCAAAATTCATAATTACATTTTTATCATTAACTAAAACTATAATCTTCCCGAAGTCGAACCCCTAATATGTATGATAAAGCAGGTTTTCGTTTCTGGGTTATCGCGGCAAAAATACAAATTGTTTCTTAGATGAAAAAAATCCTCTCCTTTTATTTGTACAAATACTACCATTTTAACCTTTGGTCCATTTTTTAAGAAGCACAGTATTACACTTTGCCTCCCAAACAAAAGAGCGGCATGCAACCCGTTGCTTTACTTGGTTGATGTCCTGCGCGTGTGGCGATTTGGTACAAAGATACTGAATAGTAAATGGGAGTAATTCACGAAATGGCTGGTTTGTAGAAAAGTTGTAACTTTGTAGCCTAAATCAACAACACGACAATGGACATCTACGAGATTTTCAACGAGCTGCGGTATCATCATGAAGATGAGGTGGTAGAGTTTAAGAAGGCGGAGAATAACTTCGACTTCGATGACTTGGGCAAGTATTTCTCAGCACTGAGCAACGAGGCCAACTTGAGAGACAAGGCGTTTGCGTGGCTGGCATTTGGCGTGCATGACAAGACGCGAGAGATATTGGGCACATCGTTCAAAAATAGCATGATGAGCCTGCAAAAGTTGAAACAGGATTTGTCGCAACACACCACCGACAATCACACTTTCAGGGAGATTTACGAGTTGAAGGTTGAAGGGAAACGGGTGTTGTTGTTCCAGATACCTGCCACGCCTCGCGGCATTCCTATGGCTTGGAAAGGACATTTCTACGCCAGACGTGGAGAGAGCCTTGGCGCATTGGACATGGGAAAATATGAGGAGATTCGTAGGCAAGTGGTGGATGAGGACTGGTCGAAAGGGATTGTGGAAGGGGCAACGATAGAAGACCTTGACCCAGAAGCCATAAAAGAGGCTCGAAAGAAGTACGGCAAAAAACATCCTGACCTTGTGAAGGAAATGAAAAAGTGGGATGACATCACGTTTCTCAACAAAGCCAAGATAACCCTAAAGGGTAAGATAACCAACACGGCCATCCTGCTGGTTGGCCGCACGGAGAGCGAATATCTCATATCGCCAGCGGTGGCAAGAATAAGATGGATATATAAAGATTCGAAGGGCAATGAGCGTGACTTTGCCATTGAGACATGTCCTTTTGTTTTTGCCACGGACAAGATTTATGGCAAGATTCGGAATTTCAAGTACCTCATTATGGATTCGGAACTTACCTCACTGGTACCAGACAATCTTGACACATACGATCCTTTCATCATCCGCGAGGCCTTGAATAATGCTATCGCACATCAGGACTATGGCTGCCATGGAATGATTAACGTGGTGGAGGAAGAGGACAGACTGATATTCACCAATTTGGGTAGTTTTATTCCCAATAGTGTGAGGAGTGTACTTGAAAACGACGCTCCCGAAGAGCATTACAGAAACAAGATGCTGGCCAACGCCATGGTGGAACTAGGAATGGTAGACACTATTGGCAGCGGCATCAAGCGGATGTTTGACAAACAGCGCGAGAGACTGTTTCCCATGCCGGATTATGATTTCAGCGAAAACAGGGTAAAAGTGACTGTTGTGGGAAAAGTGCTGGATGTTGACTATGCCAGACTATTGACCAGAGATAAGACACTCAGTTTGCTCGACATCGAGATGCTGAGCAGGATACAGATGCACCGATCGCTGAGCAAAGAAGAGATTGACTATCTGAGGAAACGTAAGCTCGTTGAGGGACGGAAAAATGCATTGTATTTCGCCAAGAGTGTGGCTGGAGCCACGGGACAAAAGGCGGAATACACACGTAATAAGGGCTTTGATGATGAGTACTACAGGGATCTTATCATGAAGGCATTGGAGCAGCATGAGAGGATGAGCCGTCCAGAGATTAATGCTTTGCTGATGAATAAGCTACCTGAAGCTTTGACGGAGAAACAAAAACTATCAAAGATTGGGCATTTGCTTACCTATTTAAGGCAGTCGGGAAAAATTGA
>CALBNP010000221.1 GCA_937896505.1 uncultured Bacteroidales bacterium
GAAGCACTTGATTTTATATTACTTATTACAAATCAATATTTTACACAAAATCAAACACAAGAAAAACACATTACAAAAACGATGTCAAATAAACGGGAACGAGAAGCGTTTGTCCATCTTGCTTCAATGCACTTGATTTCCAGCGCAAAAGCAATGCGTTTATTTCAATTACCAAAATGTTTTTATGCTAAAAGTCCAAAAATACCAAAATGTTTTTGTGCAAAAAGTCCAAAAATACCGAAATGTTTGTGTTTTTCACTTTAATTTATCAGGGAAATCATGCAAGGATGAAAATAAGTTGACGGATTCAAGATTCCCCTCGCAAGCTCGGGGAATGGAGCCTGACTGAGTGAACCGAATGGCGGCGGCGACCTGTCATAGCGCTTAGTGTAAGCTTCACCTGCCGCCGCTGGTTTGATTGTAGTGCGCTCGCCATTCCCGACGGAGGCGGGAATCCAGTCGATAGCATTTGTATTTTTCTCATTTTCTGTTAGTTTAGTTTCACCCTATTGATAATTCCAATTTGTCTTTCCTTGTCGAAATACACGCTGTAGGCGTAGCCGCCGTTTATCTTGAAAACATCGGGATAGATATGGTTACTGGCTTTGGTGGTGAAACCAACCGTACACTCAGACGGATTGTAAAGGCCTACATAATATATACCATCCTTGACAAAAACTCCATAAGTTTTGTTTGTCGATTCGTCAGTTATAAATTGCCCATTAAAATGCTTTCCATTTGACAAAAACTTCAATTCATGCTTTGCTTTTAGGTTAAAATCTTCTCCAAATTCAACAACACGATACTTTTTCAAATCCAAAAACTGCATGAAATTCGCAAACTTCAGTGCTGCCGTATGATATTCGGTCGCCTGAACATTACAATACCACCCAACTAAACGGTCAAGTTTTGGATTTTCCATAAGTTTTTTCAAATCTCCATCCCACATTCCTATTTCAATAATATTTGCCATAGGTTCAACGGCCTCGTAATATGCAGCAATAATTTCATTATAATAAGATTGACACAATAATAGTGCCTCCACATCAACGAATTTTCCCAAAAGTTTTTTTTCGTGGTTCGAATCGTTTTTCAACACATAGAAGAAAGTTTGGCTTTGGCTATGATCCGGATAGACATAATAATCATATTTCTCCCTTGTGGTATTGCGGAACACATACGCGCCATTGAACTCAAACAGCAGGTTCTGAAGCTTTTCGCGATAGGTCTTACGAGGAAAAACCGAAACGGCAAAAGCCTTGTTTTCACCATCGAAGGCAATTTGCAGACAAGTGTTTTCGGCAATCAGAATGAAATCGCCAAAGCAGTCCGTGTGTATTTCCTCAAAAATGGTGTCGAATCGGGTTTCACCCAAAATCTCGCCTTCCTTATCCAAGACACGCAACAAGGAATGTCTTTTTTCGTGTTCCAAAACGAGAATCTTTTCGCCATCAAACGAAATGTCGGCAATCCTTCGCCCGCGCTCGGTGCGGTAGAAATCGCGGTTTGCCACA
>CALBNP010000222.1 GCA_937896505.1 uncultured Bacteroidales bacterium
CTTCTCTTCTTGCCATGATGTATCCTCCTTATTCTTTACGTGGGTCAATATATTTTGCGGCTTCGGCGAAACGGCCGTAGGTGCCTTTTGCCTTTTCCAGAGCTTCGTTGGCGTCGATGCCCTTCTTCACGAAGTCCATGAACTTGCCAAGGCTGACAAATTCGTAACCAATGATTTCGTCATTCTCGTCGAGGGCGACGCGGGTGCAGTAACCTTCGGTCATTTCAAGGTAACGAGGACCTTTTTCCAAGGTACCGAACATGGTGCCGACTTGGCTGCGGAGACCTTTACCGAGGTCTTCGAGAGATGCGCCGATGGCGAGGCCGCCTTCTGAGAAAGCCGACTGTGAACGACCGTAAGCGATTTGCAGGAATATCTCGCGCATGGCGGTATTGATGGCATCGCAAACGAGGTCGGTGTTCAGAGCTTCCAGAATGGTCTTGCCTGGCAGGATTTCAGAAGCCATGGCAGCCGAATGAGTCATGCCTGAGCAACCCAGAGTCTCGACGAGAGCTTCCTGGATGATGCCGTCCTTCACATTGAGGGTCAGCTTGCAGGCACCCTGTTGAGGAGCGCACCAACCGATACCATGAGTGAAACCGCTGATGTCCTTGACATCCTTGACGCGTACCCACTTGCCTTCTTCCGGAATCGGAGCGCAAGGATGGTTGGCGCCTTTCTTTACGCAACATTGATGTTGCACTTCTTGTGTGTAGATCATTGCTTATTTGTTGATTTGTTTATTGTTTAATTGATTGATATTCTGATAAATGAAACAAATTCCATACATTATTAAAGCATGGAAGTCATTGTTTCGGACTGCAAAGATAAACGAAAAGAGCCTTGGTTTGTTCAGCCAAGACTCTTTTTTGGTACCGAAGGCCGGGATCGAACCGGCACGAGTGTAACCTCATCGGTTTTTGAGACCGACGCGTCTACCGATTCCGCCACTTCGGCAACGCTTAAATTGCGGCTGCAAAAGTACATCTTTTTCCAATACAAAACCAAATTATCGTGATTTTTTTCTTTTTCCGCTTTTTTCTTGCCGAACCAACAAGGTAAATGACTATTTTTGCAGCGCAAAACAATTAACGCATTTCACCTAATCATGTCAGAAAGATTCGTTTCTATTTTTGCAGGCAGAGCCACTCACGAACTGGGTGAAAAGATTGCTGCCGCATACGGAAAACCACTTGGAAAATCAATCGTTACAGAGTTTTCGGACCACGAGTTCCAACCTAGTTTTGAAGAAAGCATCCGTGGCTACCACGTTTTCATCGTGCAGTCAACCATGCCATCGGCTGATAACCTGATGGAGCTTCTGCTGATGATTGATGCCGCCAAGCGCGCTTCCGCTCACAAGATCATTGCCGTCATCCCTTATTTCGGATGGGCTCGTCAAGACCGCAAGGACAAGCCGCGCGTCAGTATCGGTTCAAAGTTGGTCGCCAACCTCCTTCAAGCTGCCGGTGTCAACCGTGTGGTGACTTTGGACCTCCATGCCGACCAAATCCAAGGCTTCTTCGACATTCCAGTCGATGGCCTCTATGCTTCAAGCATCTTCTTGGATTACATCAAGAATTTGCAAATCGACGACCTGATGTTTGCCTCACCTGACGTGGGCGGCTCGAAGCGTGTTTCGGCCTATGCCAAACGTCTCGGCACCGATCTCGCCATCATCAACAAGCAACGTGCTCGCGCTAACGTCATTGATACCATGACACTTATCGGTGATGTTAAGGGCAAGAACGTCATCTTGGTCGATGATATTATCGACACTGCTGGCACCATCGTGAAAGCCGGTCAGCTGATTATGGACAGTGGTGCAAAGAGCGTCCGCGCCTTCGCTACTCACGCCGTTTGCAGCGGTCCTGCCATGGAACGCCTCGACAACTCTGTATTCGAGGAAGTTGTGGTCACCGACTCTATCCCGTTGCCAGCCAACGCTTCAAAGAAAATTCATGTTTTGTCAACAGCCGACTTGTTTGCCGATGTGATTCATCGCATCGAAAATTACGAGTCGTTAAGTTCACTTTTTAAATAATAATTCATTAAAATTCAAAATCAACTATGAACGTAGTATCATTGAGCGGTTCTCTTCGCGAGAACGTAGGGAAAAAAGATGCTAAGGCTCTGCGTAGAGCCGAAATGGTTCCATGCGTGATGTATGGTGCTGGCGAAGAACAAATCCATTTCGCCACCGAAGCCAAGAACTTCAAGAAGATCCTCTTCACCCCAGAGTGCTTCATCATCAAGTTCGACATCAATGGCAAGACCTATTCAACAATTCTGCAAGAAGTTCAGTATCACCCAGTTAAAGATACAGTGCTGCACGCTGACTTCCTCATTGTGAAGGAAGACAAGCCTATCACTGTGGTTCTGCCTGTCGCTTTGGAAGGCACTCCAGCTGGTGTTATGCGTGGTGGTAAGATGAAGGTTGGTGTGAAGAAAGTCAAGGTTTGCGGTCTGATTAAGGACCTTCCTGACTACATCAGAATCAACATCAGCGGCCTGAACATCAACGACGCTTTCAAGGTTAAGGACCTTGTCATCGAAAACGTCACCAACGTTACTCCTGGCTACACTGTCATCGCTGCTGTCAACACAGCTCGTGGCGCTGTCGTGGCTGAAGAAACTGAAGAATAATCTTCGCGTTTGCGATATTGAAAAACCGTCCCGAAAAGGACGGTTTTTTTGTGTCCAAGAATTTGTTTTGATTTTTCAAGAAAAGCCTATGTCATACCGACGAAGGAAGGTATCTATAGGCTTTTTTTTGAGCGAATCAAATAACAATAGATTTCTTCCCTACGGTCGAAATGACATTGTTATTTGTTTCACTTAAATCAAAACAGACTCGAAGAATTGACTATTTTTGCAGTCCGAAAAATCGATTTTTGTACTCCATGAAATATCTCATCGCTTGTCTCGGAAACATAGGCGCGGAATATGACGAAACACGTCACAACGTAGGTTTCAAGATTGCCGACCGTTTGGCCAAAGACCTTGAAGGCTCGTTCACAACGGGACGTCTGGCCCAAACATCGGAAATGAAATACAAAGGCAAGACCTTGTTGGTCATCAAGCCGACGACTTATATGAACCTCAGCGGAAAAGCCGTGAAATATTGGCTCCAGCAAGAGAAGATTCCTATCGAGAACTTGCTTGTGGTGAACGACGATTTGGCTTTGCCCTTGGGCACTTTGCGCATGAAGAAACAAGGTGCCGATGGTGGTCACAACGGTCTCACCGACATCATCGAGAAGTTGGGAACCAATGTGTTTTGCCGTTTGCGCTTTGGCATTGGCGACGATTATCCTAAAGGTCGTCAGGTGGATTTCGTGCTCGGTCAGTGGAAACCTTCCGAGCAACCTGTTGTAGATGAAAAAGTTGACATGGCTGTCGAAGCCATCAAGAGCTTTGTGACTCAAGGCCCTGACAGGACGATGAACCAGTTCAACAAGTAGGTCGATTTTCAAGTTGTCAATCGGCAGAACTTTCTTGATTTTCTGAAGTAACCGTGTTCTCTTCTTGCGCTTCCTTGGCTTTCTTGTCTTTCAGCGAGCCGCCGAAGATGTCGAAACGCACGAAACGGCACTCCAAAGGTCCGTTCCAGACCGGAATCTTGACGCTTGGTTTCAGTCCGACGTGCTTCAAGGCCACGGCATCGTCGGTAATGAGCCAGCACTTGAAACCTTGGAAATTGTGCTTCAAGGTGTTGCCTATGTTTTCATAGACCGTGTCGATGTCTGATTCCTCAAGTCGGTCGCCGTAAGGTGGGTTGATGATGACGATACCGCCGTTTTCGGGTGGAGTGAGGTCTTCCATGTTGCGTTTCATGAGGCGGATATCGTGCTGCAAGTGTGCATAGCTGATGTTGTTTTCGGCAATGGCCACGGCTTTCGGCGAGCGGTCGGAAGCCCATATTTCGTAGTCGAAATCGCAGATTTGGCTGTCGGCTTCGGCCTTGATGCGACTCCAAAGTTCAGGGTCCCAGTCGTCCCATTTCATGAAGCCCCACTGCTTGCGGTAGTAGCCCGCCGGAATCTTCATGGCGAACATGGCCGCCTCGATGGGCAAGGTGCCCGAACCGCACATGCAATCCAGGAAATTGCAGTCAGCCTTCCAGCCTGAGAGTTGGATGAGACCTGCTGCCAAAACCTCGTTCATAGGCGCCTTATCGACTTGCTTGCGGTAGCCGCGGTGGTGCAGCGACTCGCCCGAACTGTCGAACAGAATCTGCACCTTGTCCTCGCGGATGTGCAGGTTGATGCGCAAGTCGGGATTCAAGGTGTTGATGCTCGGACGTATGCCATACACGTCGCGGAACTGATCGACGATGGCATCCTTCATCCTCAGGCTCGCATATTGCGAGTGGGTGAAGAAGCGTCCGCTGGTGACGGCATCGATGCAGAAGGTCTGGTCGGTGCGCAAGATTTCCAACCAGTTGATTTCCTGAACTTTCTTGTAGAGTTCATCATCGTTTTTGGCATAAAAGGTCTTGAAAGGTTTCAGCACTTTCAGGGCCGTGCGGACGGTGTAGTTGATGCGGTACATCAGTTCCTTGTTGCCCTCGCAGAGCACGGCGCGGTGCAGGATGCGCACGTTTTTGGCACCCAAGGCCTTTATTTCGGCAGCCAGCACTTCCTCCAGTCCGGCTGCGGTTTTCGTTACAAGCTGATAGTTGTCTTCCACGGAGATAAAATTTGTGCAAAGATAGCGATTGTTGCCGAACAAATTCCCATGGACGGTAATATTAATTTGTCAAAAAGGTATTGAGTGGGGAATAGGATTGATAAGGTCAATTTACAGCCGTCAAATTAAATCCTACCTTATATAAAAAGGGAGCGATTTTTTCCCTACCTTTGCAGCGCTATTCAAAATACGTATTTTTTTAATTTTTTATTCGAATAAATCATGAATCCATCACACATCGAGCACATTGGAATCGCTGT
>CALBNP010000223.1 GCA_937896505.1 uncultured Bacteroidales bacterium
CACGGGCGACCTCGACCTCGGCGCTTTCATGTACATCATGGACAAGGAAGGCTACGGCACCAAGGAGATGAACACGTTGGTAAACAAGAAATCGGGTCTCGTGGGCATTACCGGTGGCAAGCAAGACATGCGCGACGTGCGTCAAGGCAAGATTGACGGCGACGAACGCAGCACCTATGCCTTCAACATGTTCGCACACCGCGTGAAGAAATACATCGGTGCCTACATGGCTATCATGAATGGAGCCGACGTCATCGTGATGACGGGCGGCATTGGCGAAAACGCATGGTTCATGCGCGAGCCTATCCTCGAAGACATGGAATTCCTCGGCATCAAGCTGAACCACGAAGCCAACAAGGAAACCATTGGCGACGCTGGCATCATCTCCACGCCCGACTCGAAGGTCACCGTGGTGGTGTACCCGACCGACGAAGAGTTTGTCATTGCTCAGGACACCTATAATCTGGTGTCGAAATGATTTAATTGACTTAGTCAATGAAAAAAAGCGCCCGAAAGGCGCTTTTTTTGTTTTCTGCGGAATTTGACGGAGACGTTGCGGCAACATCTCTACCCACGGTCGTAATGAGGCATGTCTTCCGGAATGATGATGGAAAACTCAATCAGTCCACCGGCGACTTTCTTTTCGTCGTCTTCATACCAAGGCGTTTGGTAAATCAGTTTCTTCTTGCCTTTCTTCGAAATGGTGTAGGCATTGGTCGTATCGTCGTTAATCAGGTGACGGATGATTTCCCATGAGCGTGCATTGTGGCAATCCACGAGGTTCTTTGTGCGTGCATCTCCATTAACGTCGAGCGACGAATCATTTTGGTAAAGCACATTGCCATCCTTGTCGCAAACGGTGATGGCGAGGTTTAATCCTTTGTAGAAATCCATGATTGTTAAGGTAATAGGTTAAGTAACTGTTCAAAATTAATGTGCATGATCAATTGACGCGTGACATTTGACCATGACCATTGACTATGACCATGACCGCTTTTATGAAAAAGCAAAGGTTCAGTTTTTTTCATCAAGTTGTCATGGTCATTGTCACAAGTCATAGTCCTTAAAGTATCGTGTCTTATATGTAAACCAATTCTGCACATCTACTTATTTGTTTATGTGAAATTTCATTTCTGCTGAAGTGGCACGACCCATGCCACCAACAATGCCGATACCATCTTTCACATTGCTGTAAATTTGGGTGGGCTCGGCAATCAGATAAGTGAGTTCTCCAAGGTCGCTGTCTTTGTAGGCATCGAATGATTGAAGATATTTGTAATAGTTTTCCTCGATGTAGTGCAGGTTGACAGAGAAAGTTTTGTCGTAATTCCCGAAATAGACCCAATCGTCGTAGAAACTGAGATTATAGCTGTCGCCTTGGAATAAGTCATCGGAGAAGATATTATGGTCGTTTTTCCCATGATATTCGTTGTTGATGAGCGAAGTGATGTCCATGTTGCTGAAAACGGGGTCGGTGGAGTAAAGTTGGACGTAATAGTGGGAGCCGCTGAAACCCTCAACAGGGAGGAGGTTGAAATATTCCTTTTGGGGCGCGTTGGCGATTTGCAAGTTGAAATGCACTTTGCAATAGTCCAGCTGGCCTGGATATATCGTGTCATAATATCCTATCCAAGTGTGGCTTTCTTCATCGTAGTATTCGCTGTATTGCGGACAACATGGATTGCCTTGCGAGTCGATAGCCCAGTAGTAGTTGGGGTCTTCTTCCAAAGTGGGATGGCATATCCTTTCAACTCTTGTGGTATCGAAATCCATAACCACAGGTTGGCCTGGCATCGTGATTTCGATTTCAGTGGTGTCGAAATCATCAGAATGCACTTCGAAACGCACTTTGTCGCCTTCTTGATAGACGTAGCTGCCATAGCAGTAGTTGAACTTGTAGTTCGGGCTGTCATGGTAATAGCCATCTTCATTTAGAGTGCATGAATCGACCACGATGAGGTCTTCCACAAAAGCATCGTTGACGTAGAGCTTCACGGACAGGTTCTTTACCATGACATCGGTCGATGTGCTCATGAAGAAACGGCTTTTCTCGATGCAGAGGTTAGGTGTCTCGCCAACGATTTGCAGCCCGTTGACGACCAGTTTAGGGGCGCTTTCTTCGCCGTCGAAACTCACGTCCTTGATGCACGAAGTGGCCATGAAAAGGACTGCGGCCAATGCGAAATATTTGAGATGGTGTTTCATTTGATTCAGAATTTAAATGAGTAACTCAAAGAAGGCATGAAAGGGAAGATGCACACTTGGCGGAGGCGGTGATATACGAGTTCTTCTCCTGTATAACCCGTCATGGTGTGCGTTTCGGGATAGACCAAGAATGGGTTGTTGTGGCAGAGGGTGTTGTAGATGTTCAGGCTCCAGGTGCGTTCGCCGTGTTTCTTCTGCTTGTGCCAGTTGAAACCCAAATCGAGGCGCTGGTAGCTGTTGAAACGGTAGTTGTTGCGGTATTCCACATAGCCTAATTGAGGATAGGAGCCGTCCATATAGAGTCCGTCGAACTCTTGCATGGCCAAGGTGGCGCAGTTGCCGCTGCTATACACGAAGGTGGCAGCCATGTCAAAACGCTCGCTTGGAGCGTACGACAACACGATATTGAGGTCGTGGCGACGGTCGTATTTGGCGGGGAACATTTCACCGAAGTTCAGCTCCTGGCCTGGGCGGTTGAAAAGGCGGTTGGCATGAGCCCAAGTGTAGCCAACCCATCCTGTCACTTTGCCGACAGTGCGTTGGGCGAAGAACTCGATGCCGTAGCTGTAGCCATCGCCCATCACCACTTTGTCCTGCCAGTCGGTGGCGTCGAGGGTGAAGAACGATGAGCCGTCCTTGTATTCTACCACGTTTTTCATGTATTTGTAGTAGCCTTCAACTGAGAACTCGAAGCCTTCCCAGTCGTAGAAGGCGCCGATGGCTACCTGATGGGCGTCCATGGGTTGGATGCGTTGCGTGACGGGTACCCAAAGGTCGGTGGGCAGACTGATGTTGTTGTTCGAAAGCAAATGGACGTATTGCGTCATGGCAGCATAACCGGCCTTGAAGGAGAGACTTTCGGTTGCCAATACACGAAGGCTGGCTCTTGGTTGCAAGCTGTGGTAAGTCTTCCCTTCGATAGAGAAGGTGCTGTAGTGCAAACCGAGATTCAATTTCAGGAAATTGCTGATGTTCCAGTTGTCTTCAGCATAGAGGTCGGTCTCCCAAGCGCGGAACTTGCTGCCACCCATGACGGAGTCGAGCGTGAAATCGTTGGCCATGCTGGCTGATTCTTTGAAATGAATGCCCGCAGCACTGGGATTATAGCTGTGGTGGGTGGCATCGAGGCCAAACTTGATGTCGTGGCTCTCGTGTGGCTTGTAGTCGAAGTCAATTTTTCCTGTCCAGTCGAAGATGCCGGAGTTTAGGTCGAGATTGAACTTGTCGGAGTATTGTGTGGTGCCAAAAGATGAGTTTTGCTCAAATTCGGCTCCCATCAGATGACGGTATTGGGTGTAGGTGCCGGTGACGTTCATGAACATCTTTGGCGACACCACATGATTCCATCGCAAGGCTGCTATGCGGTTGCCCCAACGCCAATCGGCACCTAACGATTCGGAATAGTTTTCCGTTTGTCCATCGGATTGGTACTCGTCGTTCATCTTCACGTTTGCATATACCTTGTCATCACCTGAATAAATGCTCAAGAAGAGACGGTCCTTGTCGGAAAACTTGTGGTTCACCTTGAGGTTGAAGTCATAGAAATAATAGCCTGCCCAAGCCTTATCGACATCCTCTTCTGACGATTGCTTCAGCACGAGTTGCGCTAAGGGTGCCGTGAAGAGGTCGTAATAGGTCCGGCGGAACGAGAGGTTGAATGCGGTCTTGTCTTTTACGATGGGACCTTCCATGTTGATTTTGGCAGCGATGAGGCCAATGCTGATATTGCCGTGATAGTGCTCCATGTCGCCGTCTTTAGTGTGCACATCCACCACGGATGACAGGCGCCCGCCAAAGCGTGCCGGGAAGTTGCCTTTGTATAAGGTGACGTTCTTGACTGCATCGGCGTTGAAGGCTGAGAAGAAGCCCATGGCGTGGTTCACATTGTAGAGTGGCACACCATCCAGGAGCACGAGGTTCTCATCTGGACCGCCGCCGCGCACATACATGCCGGCTGATCCTTCGGTTCCGCTTTGCACACCGGGCAGCAGCTGTAAGCTCTTGATGACATCGGTTTCGCCGAAAATGGCAGGAATCTTCTTTATTTGCATGATAGGAATGTCGATGGTGCTCATCTGCGTGCCTGTCACATTGCTTTCGATGGTCTTTCCCATCACCGTGACTTCGCTTAATTGGATGTCGGACGAGAGGCTGATATTGATGGTTGTGTCGTTTTTCAGTTCGAAGCTATTCTCGAATTTGTTGTAGCCCACGTAGGAAGCCTGCAAATCAACGTGTCCTGGGGGTAGGACGAGGATGTAGTAACCATAGTTGTTGGTGACAGAACCTTTCATGGTGTTGGCATCGAAAACCGATGCGCCAAGAAGCGTTTCTTTGCTTTGGCTATCAATGACATAACCGCTTATGGTGAAGGTTTGTGTGCGGTTGCGTTGCGCCCACGTAGTGAGCGACAAGAAGCATAGCAGTAGGGACAAAAAAACTGTTTTCATTAGAATTATGTTTTATGTTGGTCCGACATCGTTAAGGACGGCAAAAAGCGGAAAATATTGCTTCTAAAAACAAAAAAAATGCCCAAACGGGACATGCATCTCGTTTGGGCATTTTTGAGATAAGTAGTATTTAGAAATTGAGGCTAAAGCCGATGTTGAGTGGCAACACGTCCTTGACGATAGCACCATCCGCGTCTTTGACTTTCCCTTCGTTGAAGAGCGGGAGAAGGCTGTATTTGACGAAGAAGCCAATGTCGTCGCTTACCGAACCGGCGCGCAGTGTCGCATCTACCTTGA